>NC_013093.1:7332500-7637714 GCF_000023245.1 Actinosynnema mirum DSM 43827 | reverse complement strand
CGCCGTCGCGCAGCAGGATCGCGACGGGGTTGGAGAAGTGGCAAGTCCCGGCGATCGCGCACGTCCTAGCCGCGCAGGAGAGGAACGAGGAACACGGTGCTCACCTCAACTCAGCTCAGCGCTCCGCGCCAGACCCCGCCACCGCACACCCCCGGTCAGAACCGGACCAGTCCGGCGCACGCCGACTCGGTCCACGCCGGCCCGGGTCAGGCTTGCGCGGCCCGCACCGGTCCCGCTCGCGCCGGCTCGGCCCCCGTCGACCCGGCGCACGCCGGCCTGACGCACGTCGGCCCGACCCACGCCGGCCCGACGCAGGTCGGCCCCGCCCACGGCGATCGGGTCTGCGCCAATCCAACCCACGGCGATCGGGCGGCGTCCGGATCTGCGTCCGGTCCGGGTTCCGGTGATCGGTCGGGAGCTGTCGGCTCGTGCCGCGTCGATCCGGCGCGTTCCCGAGCGCTGGCCCGCGCTGACCGGGTGCTCGCCCGCGATCGGACCTTCGTCTCAGAACGCGGACCGCGCAGCCCCGTCTGGCTACTCTCGGCGTCACCGGCGACGGTGCTCGCGGAGCCCGAGCCCGCGACGCTCGTCGACGGGGCGGGTGGTGACGTCGGGATCACCGGGGACGCCGAGCTGACCGTGCCTCCGAGCCGTCTCGTGCACGGGGGGACGGTGCGCGAGGTCGTCTCCTGGGCCGGGCCCTGGCCCGCCGGGGAGCGGTGGTGGGACGAGCAGGCCGTCGTCCTGGCGGCGCACCTGCAGGTCGTCGGCGTGGCGGCCGATGGGGGACAACTGGCGTTCCTGCTGATCCGCACCGGCGGAAAGTGGGCAGTGGAAGGGGTTTACGGCTGATGTCGGCTTCCTCCGACGACTTCCGCGGTCTCGCCGACTGGTGGGCCGCCCACGAGGTGGACGAGAAGGACAGCGAACCCGCGTACCACCACAGCTTCGGCTGGACCCCGCTGCTCGTCCCACTGCCCCGCCGGGCGCCCGACGACCTCGTGTGACCGAGCGGCGACGAGCACCGAGACCAGCACGACCAGCACGGCAGGGTCCCGGCGACCGCGTCCGCTGGACCTCAGCGGCGCCCGCCGGGCTCGGGGCGGACGTCAGCCTCGGCTGCGCCGTCGAACCCCGACAACCCCAAAACCCCGCCACAACGCCGGTGGCGGGGCGGATCAGATCCGCCCCGCCACCGGGAGAACCCCCGCAGGCCCCGCCCGGAGGCCCGCCCGCGGCACCACTACCAGGCCCGGTCCAGCGGGCCGCCGGTGATGGTCATCGCCACGACGATCACCGCGAGCCCCATCGCCGAGTACAGCAGCGCGTCCACGCCGCGCCCCCGGATCGCGATCAGCCCCGCCTGCGCGTCGCTCACGAGCACCCGCAGCACCGCCGCGATCAGCAGCGCGACGCCGATCAGCACCACGCCCTCGCGCCAGTTGTACTGCAGGATGCGGACCAGACCGACCAGCGTCACCCCGAGCACCAGCGCGAACGGCAGGTGCTGACCCGCCGCCCCCCGCCAGCCCTGTTGCGGCATCAACTCCACCGTTCCACCATTCAGACCGCGTCGAGGCCGCGCTCGGCCGCCTCGACCGTGTTGGTCAGCAACATCGCGATGGTCATCGGACCCGCACCGCCGGGGATGGGGGCCAGGAACCCGGCCACCTCGGCGACGTCCGGGTGGACGTCGCCCACGAGGCCCTGCTCGGTGCGGGTGATGCCGACGTCGACCACGGCGGCACCCGGCTTGATCATGTCAGCGGTGATCAGACCGGGGCTGCCCGCACCCGCGACGACCACGTCGGCGCGCCGCACCTCGGCCGCCAGGTCCTTCGTGCCGGTGTGGCACAGGGTCACCGTGGCGTTCTCGCTGCGCCTGGTCAGCAGCAGCCCGATCGGCCTGCCGACCGTCACGCCGCGCCCGACCACCGTGACGTTCGCGCCCGCCAGCGGCACGTCGTAGCGCCGCAGCAGCTCCACCACGCCGCGCGGCGTGGCGGGCAGCGGGGCCTCGTCGCCGAGCACGAGCTTGCCCAGGTTCACCGGGTGCAGGCCGTCGCCGTCCTTCGCCGGGTCGATCCGCTCCAGGACCGCGTTCGCGTTGAGGTGCTTGGGGAGCGGCAGCTGCACGATGTACGCGGTGCAGGCCGGGTCGGCGTTCAGCTCGTCGATGACGGCTTCGAGCTGCTCCTGCGTGGTGTCCGCGGGCAGGTCGCGGCGGATCGACGTGATGCCGACCTTCGCGCACGCCGAGTGCTTGCCCTTCACGTAGGAGTGCGAGCCGGGGTCGTCGCCGACGAGCACGGTCGCCAGGCCGGGCGTCACACCGCGTTCGGCCAGCGCGGCCACCCGCGTGCGCAGGTCTTCGAAGATC
This sequence comes from Actinosynnema mirum DSM 43827, assembly GCF_000023245.1. Taxonomy (GTDB): domain Bacteria; phylum Actinomycetota; class Actinomycetes; order Mycobacteriales; family Pseudonocardiaceae; genus Actinosynnema; species Actinosynnema mirum. Next base: position 7,635,334 of record NC_013093.1, on the reverse strand, counting down.
GCATCCCTGGTTGCCCTGCCGTTGAGGGTCGTCGCCGTCACACCGCCCATCTTCGCATCACCCCCGGCTCGGGAGCGCGGCGACCACCACCGCCAGCAGGGTGAGCGCGGTGCCGACGACGGTCACCGCCGCGAGCGGCTGACCTGCGGTGGGTACCACCACGTCGACCGCGAGCGCCCCCACCAGCTGCCCCGCCACCTGGGACATCCCGAGCAGCAGCACGCCGGTCCAGCGCACCGCGAGCACCGCCGTGCTGATCGTCACGATGCCCAGCGCGCCGCCGACGTACAGCCACGGCTCACCCGGCGCGGTGGTGGGCGCGCCGCTCAGCGCGAGGTCCACCGCGCACACCACGAGCAGCACCACCGTGCCGGTCAGGAAGTTCACCATCGTGGTCACCGGCGTGCTCCGCGACGCCTCGCGCACCAGGCCGTTGACCGCCTGCTGCCAGCCGAGCCCGATCCCCGCGAGCGCGGGCAGCAGCGCGGGCCACAGGTTCGCGGGCGTGCCGAGGTCGTCCGACACGGCCACCACCACGGCCGCCACGGCCAGCGCCGCCCCCGCGACCCTGGGCGTCGTCAGCGGGCGCGGACCGGCGGGGCCGATGCCCGCGCGGTCCACGAACAGGCTGCTCACGGTCTGCGCGGCGACCACGGCCACGGTGAACAGGGCGACGCCGAGCACGCTCACGGTCAGGCCCTGCGTGGACACCAGGAACGCGCCGCACGCCCCGCCCACGCACTGCCACCACCGGATGCGGCCCTCGCGCAGCGCCGAGCGCAACCGGGCCAGGCCCTCCCGGCCCCGGCGGGTCGTGGGGACCGCGAGCAGGAGCAGCAGCAGCCCGCCGCCGAACGAGACCAGCGCGGCGAGGAAGCCGTCGCCGAGCGCGCGGCCCAGCTCGCCGTTGATCCGGCCCTGGACCGCGAGGAACAGGCCGCCCGCGAACGAGATCAGCGCCCCCAGCGCCCGCAGCCCGGCGCGCACGGGTTCGGCTGACGAGGGGGTGGGGGGCTGGTCGGCGGGGGAGCGGTGGTCGGGTGCTGGCACTGGTGGTCCTCTGCTGCTCGGGTGAGGGGGAGGGGCGGGGGCGGGGGAGAAGCGCGCCGGGGGCAGTGTGCGCGGTCGGGGGCGGCGCGGTGAGCCGCGGTGGATGTCGTGGTGCGGATGTCCACGTGCGACGGCGGTGTCTTGGGTACGGTCGGGTGATCGCCACTTTCGCGCTTACGGGAGTTGCCCGAATGACCACGACGCAGTCCTCCGGTCCGGACGGGGCCGAGGAGCGGCATCGGGAGCTGGTGCAGGTGATCGGCGAGGCGCTGCTGGGCGTCGCGCCCGAGGGGTTCCTGCGCGTCGACCTGGTCGTGCGGATCAGCGTCGCCGCGCGCGACCTGACCGCCACCGCCTACCTGGCGGACGGCCGGTCGCTCGGGCTCGCCGTGCCCGAGGGGGTGGCCGACGCGTTCGCCGAGCTGCGGCAGCTCGTCCACGTCCCCGGCCGGGGCACCTGGTTCTCGGCGCGCTGCGCGGTGAACGCCCCCGCGGAGATCCACGTCGGCTACAACTTCGACCACGACCCGAAGTGGGACCCGGAGGTCCCGGCCGCGCACCACGCCCGCGACCTGGAAGCCTTCCCCCGCGACGAGGCCTACCTGCCGGACTGGCTGCGCGACCGCCTCGCGCAGGCCCACGACGAGGAGCAGAGAGCATGACCGGCCCGCTGTTCACGGCCGACGACCAGGGCGCCGTGCTCGACTCGGTGGCCGCGCTGCTCGCCCACCGGCTGCCCGGCGACTGGGAGCGGCTGCTGCTGGAGGTGCGGGTGATGGGCGGCCACGTCGAGTCGACCACCTCGCTGCTGGACCTGCACGGCCGGGAGTCCGACTGGGAGCTGCCCGAGGAGGCCCTGCCGCTCCTGCTGCACCTGCGCGAGGGCATGGCCGACCCGGTCCACGGGGCCTGGTTCGCGCTGCGCCTGCGGCTGACCCACCCCGGCGAGTACTCGGCCGAGCAGGACTGGGACTCCGAGCCCGCGTGGACGCACCGCCCGCCGGAGCGCCACCACGTGGAGGAGCTGGCGCTGCACCCGCGCGCCGAGTCGGAGATCCCCGGCTGGCTGCGCGAGCGGGCCGGGCTGCCCGAGCCCGCGCCGGTGCACGCCGCGCCGCTGTTCGACGGGGTCGACGGGCAGGGCACGCCGACGTTCGAGCGCAGGCCCGCCGTGCACCCGCAGGAGCGCGACGACGTGCTCGCCTACCTGGAGTCCGCGCCGGTCGTGCTGCCCGCGCCCGGCGACGGCTCGGACGCGCTCGACCCGGCCCGCTCGGCCCCGGTGCCGATGGGCTTCCACAGCGACGGCACGTGGGTGTGGGCCGCCGGGTCCGCGTACTACCTGCGCGAGCACGGCGTGCCGGTGCTGCCGCAGCTCGTCCAGCACATCAGGGACAACGGCTACCGGGTGCCCGAGGTGGACGAGGCCGCGCGCGAGCGGGCCGCCGCCGTGGCGAGCGGGCGGACGCCGGGGGCCCCGGTGCCGCCGCACCGCCCGCGCGGCATCTCGGACGCCGACCAGCGCGCCCTGGAGCACCTGCGCGCCAGGCTCGACCACTACGGGGTCGCGCCGGGCGAGTACTCGATCGTCGAGCCCAAGCCGGACGCGCTGGTGATCGAGCCCGCGCCCGGCGAGCGGGGCTGGCAGGTCCAGTTCTGGGACGCCTCGCGCGGACCGCAGGGCAGGCCGGTCGTGCACCGGCACGCGGTCGACGCGGCTCGGGCGCTGCTGGGCCAGCTGCTCTGGGACGACGGGCAGGACTCGGCGCGCGCGGCCAGGCTCCGCGACGCGCAGGGCCCGGCGACCGGTCCGGTCCGGACGGTCGCGGGCATCCAGCCGATGCCGGACGAGCCGCCGCTGTCGCTGTTCCGCGACCACGAGCCGGTGCTGCTTCCCGCCGGGACCGAGGTGGACCGGCACGGGGCCGAGAACGGGAACCTGGTGTACGCGGCCAGGACCCCGAACATCAACCGCTCGCTGCCGAAGGAGTTCTACGAGCGGCCGTACCACTCGTACCGGGTGCAGCGGCCCATCCCGGCGCTGCGCGGCGTCGCGGTCCCGTGGTTCGAGCAGGTCGGCGGCGGCTCGGGGTTCTTCCTCGCCCGTTCGGTGCGGGACTTCTTGCACGACGGGAGCCTCGTGGAGGTGTTCGGACCGACGTCCGCGCCACCCCAGTCGTGAGCCCGAGGCCCCCGGCACCGCACGGGTTACTCCGTTCGGTGCAACGGGGGGCCGTGCGCGCACCGGGCGTCGCGGGGGAAGATGGTGCACGTGTCCGAGCCCAAGCCGTTGAACCCGACCGAGCAGGACGCGCTGGTCAAGCAGATCGGCCTCACCCTGATGCGCGCCGCGCCTGAGGAGTGGCGGCACGTCACCGCGGACTACCGCGCGACCGGTCGGTACTTCGAGCTGGCCGCCGAGGTCCGCGGGGCCGACGGTTCCGCGCGCACCTGGTCGCCACCGCAGGAGGTGGCGCAGCTCTTCGCGCGCCTGCGCGCGGGCATGTACCGGGAGGGCCGGGGGAGCTGGTCCAACGCGCGCTACCAGCTCGACCACCCGTCGAGCTACAACCTCGACTTCGACCGCGCCGAGCCCTCCTGGCAGAACCCGCCGCCGCAGCAGGCCTACCTGGACGAGGTGCGCTTCTTCCCGCGCACCGACGAGAACACGCCGGAGTGGCTGCGGCGCAGGGTCAAGGACGCCGGTGGGGTTGGAGCCGGGGCCGGGGCGCCGGGTGCGCCGCAGGGGGCTCCCGGTGGGGCGCAGGGGGCTGGCAAGCCTGCTGCTGCCGCCGCTGGTGCTGGGGCTGGTGCTGGTGGAAGGGCTGGCGCGTCTGCTGCCGCTCCCGCCGGTGACCGGGCGCCCGGTGGTGATCGCGCGCCTGCCGGTGGTGAGGCGCGGTCCGGTGGGCAGCGGTTCCGCAGCACCCGCGTGTTCGACGGCGCGGGCGCGGGCGGGCGGCCCACGGTCAACCGGCCACCGGTGTCCGACGCGGACCGCGAGCTGCTGCTGAACTACCTGGACCGGGCGCCCGTCGTGGTCGCCGGGCGCGGGTTCGACGCGGACGTGCTCGACCCGGACGTGCCGCAGGTCGTGCCGGTGGCGTTCCAGACGGACGGCACGTGGATCTGGCCCGCCGCGGTCGCGTACTACCTGCGTGGCTACGGGGTTCCGCCCGAGGCCGAGCTGGTGTCGTGGGTCCGGGCGCACGACTTCGTGCTGCCGGAGGTGGCGGAGGAGACCAGGCAGGCCGCCGCGGTGACCCTCGGGGCCGCCGCCGCGCCGCAGGGGACGCCGCTGCCGAAGACGCCGGTGCAGGTCAAGCCGGTGGCGTCGGCGCTGCAGGAGCAGGCCACGACGGTCGCGCCCCGGCCCGAGGTGTCGGGTGCGAAGGGTGGCAAGGACGGCGGGGTCGGGGCTGGGGCTGGGGTCGGGGCTGGTGACGGTGGCCGGGAGGCCGTCGGGCAGTCCGGTCCTGGACAGCCTGGACAGGTTGGGCCTGGGCAGCCGGGCGCTGGACCGCAGGGCGCCGGGCAGGCGGGCGTTGGGCAGGCGGGTGCTGGGCAGCCTGGGGCCCGTGGTGGTGATCGGGTGCTGACCTTCGAGGAGGTCAAGCAGCAGAACATCAACTACGGGACGGGTGGGCCGCCCTACCGGGTCACGTTCGAGGAGGAGGGGCCGGTCGCCGACGATCGGCACCAGCGCGAGTCCTACGTGGACGGCATGGATCTCTTCGCGCCCGGTTCCTACGAGCGGGAGAAGGCCGAGGAGAGCACCAAGGCCTGGAACCCGTTCGGCGAGGAGCCCGTCGACGAGCCCGAGCAGCCTGCTGCCGGTGCGAGCGCGGCGCGGGTCGAGGAGCCGGAGGACGACGCCCCGCTCGGGCGCGACGTGCGGGACGAGGCCGAGGAGCCCGTCGACGAGCCCGTCGGTGAGCCCGAGGAGCGTCGGCCCGAGGAGCGTCGGGACGACGAGCACGCGCGTGACCACGAGGTGGACGAGCTGGGGCTCGGTGCGCTGAAGCCGAGCGACATCCGGGGCGCTGCGGCCGAGGAGGCCGAGGAGGACGACGTCCGGCCTGAGGACGACGAGCCTGAGGAGCGCGTCTCTGAGGAGCGCGCCTCAGAGGAGGTGGCCCGGTACGAGTCGGCGCAGGCCACGCAGTACATGGCCCCGGTGGTTCTGGGTGGTGGGCCCGGTGACGGCCCGCGTGACCAGGACGAGGAGCACGAGGACGCGCGGGCCGAGGTCGAGCCCGAGGTCGAGTCCGAGCGGTTCGACGACCGGGACGGTGACCGGGAGGACGAGCGGCGGCACGAGGAGCGGTTCGAGGACGAGCGTCCCGAGCCGTTCTCGGCGACCGGGCCTGACCGGTTCGAGGCCACCACGCCGGACCGGTTCGAGGCGACCAGCCCGGAGCGGTTCGACCGGGCCGAGGCCGATCGGTTCGAGACCGCCGAGCCCGAGCACTTCGAGGCGACCAAGTCCGAGCGGTTCGAGGCCACGAGCCCCGAGCGGTTCGACGCGCCCGAGCCCGAGCTGTTCACCGCCACCGAGCCGGAGCGGTTCGAGGCCATGGAGCCGGAGCGGTTCAACGCCACCGAGCCGGAGCGGTTCGACGCCGCCGAGCGCGAGCGGTTCGAGGCCACGGAGCCGGAGCGGTTCGAGGTGACCAAGTCGGACAGGTTCGACGCGGTCGAGCCGGACCGGTTCGAGGCGACCCGGCCCGAGCGGTTCGAGGCGACGAGCCCGGAGCGGTTCGAGGAAGCTGGGCGGTTCGAGGAGGCCGGGCGGTTCGAGGACGAGGACGGCGGGTTCGACGCCGAGCCGGTCCGGTCCGGGAAGCCGCTGGCCGGGCCGCAGGCCACCCAGCACATCGACCCCGTCGCCCTGCTCGCGGACGAGCGGCCGGACGAGCGGCCGGACGAGCGGGTCGATGAGCGGTCCGATGCGCGGGTCGGTGAGAGGCTCGATGAGCGGGCTGACGCGCGGGGCAGTGAGCGGGTTGAGGAGCCTCGGTTCGAGGACGACTCCCGGACCACGCCCACGCCCCTCGACTCCTCGGAGTTCGAGGACCGCCGGGCCGAACCGGCGCGGGGCGTCACGCCGGACGAGAACGACCACCTGCGCGGCCTGCGCCAGACGCTGGCCGAGCTGAACGTGCCGCCCACGGCCTACCTGATCGGCGACGACCAGGTCGACCGCACGTGGGTGCTCCGGTTCGACGGGCGCCGCTGGGTGGTCGGCTGGTACGACCAGGGCCTCGCGCACCCGTCGACGTTCGACAAGGTCGAGGACGCCGGGTCGTTCCTGGTCGGCAAGCTGGTGATGGCGGGGATGCGCGCGCCGCGACCGCCGATCCCGCCCGGCCGCCAGCAGCCGCCGCAGCAGCCCCGGCCGCCGATGGCGGGCAACGGGTTCCGGCCCGGACCGCCGCCGCCCCCTCGGCCGGTCGAGCCGCAGGCCGAGGCGACCCCGCCGAAGCCCGCGCCCGCCGCGTCCCCGGCCCCGGCCGCCGCGGTTCGGGCGTGGCCGATCAACCCGATGAACGGCGAGCCGCCGCTGACGCTGTTCCGGCACAAGCAGATGGTCGAGCTGCCCGCGGGCACCGAGGTCGACCGGTACGGCAGCGGGGAGGGCAACCTGGTCTACAAGATCGGGACGCCGTTCCCGCACCGGTCGCTGGTGCCGTCGTGGATCAACCGGCCGTACCGGGCGTACCGGCTGCGGCGCAGCGTCGAGGTGCTGACCGGGACCGCCGTGGCGTGGTTCGAGCAGCCCGGTGGCGGCACGGCCTACCTGCTGCCCAGGACGATCGACGACATGCTCGCCGACGGCGTGCTGGTCGAGGTCGCGGACCAGGAGGCGCCCGTCCACTGACGGCGGGGTGAGAGCGGCCGAGGGGCCGGGACCACTGCGGTCCCGGCCCCTCGGCGTTTCAGGACCGCACCAGCAACCCGTGCGCGGCGGCGAAGGCCACGGCGGTGTCGAGGTCGACCTTCGCCCCGCGCAGCACGCCCTGCACCAGCCCGTTCGCGTCCAGCCGCGCCCCGCGCAGGTCGGCGTCCACCAGCTTCGTCCCGGTCAGCCGCGCCCCGGACAGGTCGGCCCCGCGCAGGTCGGCGCCGGTGAGGTTCGCGGACTCCAGGTTCGCCTCGCGCATCCGCAGACCGGCCAGCGAGGCCTTGGGGAGGACCGCGCCGCTGAGGCTCACCAGGGTCAGGTCGGTCTCGGTGATGGTGATCGGCCGCATCGAGCAGTCGACGAACATCGACCCGAGCAGCGAGCAGGAGGTGAACTCGGCCCCGCCGAGCACCGCGCGGTCGAAGCGGCAGGAGCGGAACGCCGAGGTGGTGTGCCGGGAGTCGCCGAGGTCGGTGCGGGTGAACTTGCAGTCGGTGAACGTGCAGCCCCTGGTCACCAGGCCGCGCATGTCCGCCTCGGAGAAGTCGCAGCCCACGAACGACTTCCGCTCCCACACCTGCTCGTACAGCACGGCGTCGGCGTAGTCCGCGCCGACGACCTGCTCCAGTTCGATCTCCGGGTTGTCCACTGTCACACCCTCGCACGGCCCGTTGGTTGGTAACCTCCGGACCACCGGGCAACCCCGCCCGGTGCGCGGTCCCGGAGTAGAGACCGCCGCTGACAGGCCTGCCTGCCTAGTGGTCGACCCCGAGGACTGAAGCCCGCATCCGTCTTTCGGGAAGGCTCCATGACCCGCACGCCCGTGAACGTCACCGTTACCGGCGCGGCCGGCCAGATCGGCTACGCCCTGCTGTTCCGCATCGCCTCCGGCCACCTGCTGGGTCCCGACGTCCCGGTGCGCTTGCGGCTGCTGGAGATCCCGCAGGCCGTGAAGGCCGCCGAGGGCACCGCGATGGAGCTGGACGACTGCGCGTTCCCGCTCCTGGACGGCATCGACATCACCGACGACGCCACCAAGGCGTTCGACGGCGTCAACGTCGCCCTGCTCGTGGGCGCCCGCCCCCGCACGAAGGGGATGGAGCGCGGCGACCTGCTCCAGGCCAACGGCGGCATCTTCAAGCCCCAGGGCGAGGCGATCAACGCGGGCGCGGCGGACGACGTGCGCGTCCTGGTGGTCGGCAACCCGGCCAACACCAACGCCCTGATCGCCCAGCAGCACGCGCCGGACGTCCCGGCCGAGCGGTTCACCGCCATGACCCGCCTCGACCACAACCGGGCGCTCTCGCAGCTCGCGAAGAAGCTCGGCGTGTCGGTGGACGACATCAAGAAGCTCACGATCTGGGGCAACCACTCGGCCACCCAGTACCCCGACCTGTTCAACGCGGAGGTGGCGGGCAAGAACGCCGCCGAGGCCGTGAACGACCAGGCGTGGCTGGAGAACGACTTCATCCCGACCGTGGCCAAGCGCGGCGCCGCGATCATCGAGGCTCGGGGCGCGTCCTCGGCGGCGTCGGCTGCGAACGCCGCGCTGAACCACATCCACGACTGGGTGAACGGGACGGCTGAGGGCGACTGGGTGTCGATGGCGATTCCGTCGGACGGGTCGTACGGGGTGCCCGAGGGGCTGATCTCCTCGTTCCCGGTGACGGTCAAGGACGGGAAGTACTCGATCGTCCAGGGGCTGGAGATCAACGAGTTCTCGCGGGCCCGGATCGACGCCTCCGTGGCGGAGCTGGTCGAGGAGCGCGACGCGGTCAAGGCCCTCGGGCTGATCTGAGCCGGTGAGCTGAGCCGCTGGTGAGAGCGCGGTGAAACACGGGGAGGGGTCGCTTGTGGCGGCCCCTCCCCGTGGCATGTTGGGGGTGTGACGACTCCTTGGCCTGTGCCTGAAGCCCAGATCCCTGTTGGTACCCACCCCGCGCTGGCGGCGACCGCGCGGGCCGCCGCGCGCGCCTACGGCGAAGCCAGGGGGCGGTACACCCGGTTGGAGTTGCGGGAGGAGGTCGCGCTCGGGGCGGACGGGACGCCGACCATGCGGGTGGACCGGATCGTGGAGGACGCGATCCTGGAGGCTTGCGTCGAGGTCGGGGTGAACCTGCTGTCGGAGGAGGCCGGGTTCGTCGACAACGGGTCCGCGGCGACGTTGTGCATCGACCCGGTGGACGGGTCGGCCAACGCGGCGCTGGGGGTGCCGTTGTCGTGCTACGCGGGTGCGCTGGTGCTGGACTCGGAGCCGGTTGAGGCGTTGACGGTGTGGTTCGACACCGGGCGGGCCTGGGGGGCTCGGGTGGGGGAGGCCGCGGCGTTCCGGACCACCGGGCGGACGTCGTTGGACGGGGCTTCGGTGTGTTTGCTGCGGCCCAAGCGCGGGACTGAGGAAGCCTGGATGCGGGTTGCCAACCGGGCTGATCGGATTCGGGTTCTGTGCACGACTTGTTTGGAGACGGCTTTTGTGGCCGAGGGGGCGGTGGACGCGTTCGCCGATCCAGGGTCGGATACGCATCGGTTGATGGATTTGATCGCGGCGTTGGTTACGGTGCCTGCGGCTGGTGGGGTTTTGTTGGACTTGCGGGGGCGGCCGTTGGAGTTCGACTTGGATTTGACGCGGAGGTGGTCGGGGATCGCCGCTGCCACGCCTGAGCTGGGGGATGAGCTGATCAGCACGATCCTTGGGTGAGGGTGGAAGGTTGAAAGTCAAGAGATGTGAAGTCAAGAGCTGAAGGGCACGCCTCGCCGGCGGGGCAGACCTCCAAAAAAGAGGGGACACGGGCTCTGCCGGCCGGTGACTGTTGGGGTGGTGGTCTCGTTTACCACTGCGGTGGGCGGGGTCCCTCTTCTCCGTTCGGCCTCCTTTCAGGCAAGCACAGGCGTCAAGACGCCGTTTGGCACCCCGGTCTGCCGCATAATGCGGCGGCATCTTGACACCTGCGCTCGGGCTTCGCCAGGCCAAACGGAGAAGAGGGACGCGGGAGTGGGCGGCTGCGGGCTCGCTGCGCTCGCCCTGCAGCCCGCGAGGCTGCTCGACCCGCAGTCCGCGAGGCTGCTCGCCCTGCAGCCCGCGAGGCTGCTCGACCCGCAGTCCGCGAGGCTGCTCGGGGTGGGGTGCGGTGGTTGGGTGGGGTGCGGTGGAACAGGGTCTTGGGTGGCCCGTCAGGTGGAAGGTGGTGATGCCCCGTGGTGCAAGCCCGTCGTGAGCGCTATCGCGCCGAGACGCGGGAAGAGGCCAAGCGGATCGCGTTGGAGCAGCTTGCGGCGTTGGGCGTCGAGGGGGTGTCGGTCAACGCCATCGCCAAGCGGATGGGGATCACCGGGCCTGCGCTCTACCGGTACTTCAGCAGTCGTGAAGACCTGCTGACGGACCTCATCCGGGACGCGTACGCGGATGTCGCCGCGCTTGCGGACGCTGCTGTCGCCGCCACCGTCGAGCTGGGTGGCGCGGCGCGGTTCCGGCACTTCGCGGGGGAGTTGCGGGGGTGGGCGTTGGCTCAGCCGCACCGGTACCTGCTGCTGTACGGGACGCCGGTTCCCGGATATCGGGCGCCCGAGGACACGTTGGTCACCGCTCATCGGGCCATGAGTGCGTTCCTGCTGGTGTTCCGGCAGGTGCACGGTGAGCGGAGCGTGAAAAACGTGGGGGGTGCGACCGTCGGTCGGGTGCGGGCCGATGAGGTGAACGGGGCTGGGGGTGCTGGTGGGGAGTCCGAGTTGGACGTTCAGCTGGCCGGGTGGGTCGCGGCTCGGGGAGGTGGGGAGATGCCCTCCTCCGTGCCGTTGACCGCGTTGCGGGCCTGGACCCGGCTGCACGGGGTGCTCAGCCTCGAGGTCTCCGGGCAGTTCGGGGCGATGGGGTTCGACCCGGCCCTGCTGTACGGGGCCGAGGTCGAGTCGCTGGTCTCCGGCGGCTAGTCGCCTGGCCTGGGACGGACCAGGCAGTCCGGGCCGGGGTAGACCAAGCCCTCGTGGCCGTCCTCGAAGCGGACCAGGTAGGGCGGGGCCCCCTCGGGACCCCGCACCTCCACGATCTTGCCGATCCGCTCCTGGATACCGACCACGTGCCCCTGGACCTGAAGTTCGTCGCCCACTGTCGCGTGCATCCGCCCACCTCCGGCGCGATCCGATCGGACAGCTCCCGAAAGTACCGCCAAGTGCAAGATCGCGCTGGTCAGGGGCGCGGTGGCGGTCGGCCGGGCGGACGTGCGGTCACGCGCAGGCGGACGTCAGCCTGGCCACCCGGTCCAGCTTCTCCTGCGACCACTCGGCGATCGACGACGGGCTCAGGTCCTGCAGGGTGACCTGTTCCATGGTCGTGGAGACGCCCTCGATGGCCTCGCGCAGCGTGGTGTCGGCGGACTTGTCGGCCAGCGCCCCCAGCTCCTCGGCCTTCTTCTGCGTCTCCTCCAGCGCCTTCTGCGGGTCGGTCGCGTCCGGGGTGAACCCGGCCAGCGCCAGCGCCTCGGTGCACAAGGTCACCTTGTCCAGCGCCTGGCTCGCGTCGTTCACGGCCTCGTTGGCCTGCTGCACGCTCTCGCAGGCCGACAGCGACCCGATCACGCCGAGCGCCAGCAGGAACGTCACGGCGGTGCGTCGTGCGCGCATGGTGGTACCCCGTCTCAGGATCGTCCGTTTCGTCCGACTCTACCGGCGCGCGTAGAGCCGCCGGATCACTTCTCCGATCTCCGGCTCCTCCACGACCAGGTCGTGCACCTCGGCCCGCGTCGCGACCTCGGCGATCAGCGCCGCCGCCGTGGTGTCGGCGCGCCGGAACGCCAGCCGCTGCCGCAGCCCGCCCTGCTCGACCGAGACCGACGCGACGCCGGGCAGCCCGGCCAGGTCCGCGGGCGCGGCCAGCTCCACGACCAGCACCCGCTCCGGGCTGACCTCGTGCCGCAGGTACTTCAGCGGGCCGTCGGCCAGCACCGTGCCGCGGTCGATCACGACCAGCCGGTGGCACAGGCGCTCGATGTCGTCCAGGTCGTGCGTGGTCAGCAGGAGCGTCGTGCCGCGCTTGGCGTTCAGCTCGGCCAGGAACTCGCGCAGCCGCTCCTTCGACTCCAGGTCCAGCCCGATCGTCGGCTCGTCCAGCACCAGCAGCTCCGGGTCGTGCAGCAGGGCCGCGGTGATCTCGCCGCGCATCCGCTGCCCGAGCGAGAGCTGCCGCACCGGCGTGTCCAGGAACGGGCCGAGGTCCAGCAGGTCGGCGCACTCGGCCAGCCTGCGCGCGTAGCTGCGCGCGTCCACCCGGTAGATGGCGCGCAGCAGCTCGAAGCTGTCCACCAGGGGCAGGTCCCACCACAGCTGGGTGCGCTGGCCGAACACCACGCCCAGCCGCCTGGCCACCTCGCGCCTGCTCCTGGTCGGGTCCAGGCCGGACACCAGCACCCGGCCGGACGTCGGCACCAGGATTCCGGTGATCATCTTGATGGTGGTGGACTTGCCCGCCCCGTTGGGCCCGACGTAGCCGACGGCCTCGCCCTCGGCGATGTCGAAGCTGACCCCGGCCACGGCGGTGACGACCCGCCGCTCCCGCCGGAACCGGCCGATCTTGCGGGAGAGCGTGAACTCCCGGCACAGCTCGCGCGCCTCGATCATGATCCTGTCCCCCGGTAGTGGCGGACCGCGAAGCGCCACACCAGCCCGGCTGCGCTGGCGCTCGCGACCGCGATCAGCGGTGAGATCCAGCCGAGCCAACCGGGACCGCCCAGCGGGTCGGGGCGGCCCAGCAGCGCCAGGGCCGGGTAGTACGCGATGAACGCGAACGGCAGCGCGAACGCCATCGCCCTGCGCAGCGCGGGGCCGTAGATGGTGATGGGGTAGGCGGCGAAGGCGTTGCCGCCGTGCGTGACGGTGTTCGCGACCTCCTGGCCCTCGATGAACCAGAACGACACGGCGCTCGCCGCCACCCACACCGAACCGAAGATCACCGCACCGCACAGCGGGGTGGTGACGGCCAGCAGCAGGAGCCACGGCGTCCAGTCGATGTCGTTGTGCAGCAGCGCGTACACCGTCACCCCCACGCCGCTCGCGACCCGGCCGAACCTGCGCAGCCGGATGTCGGACACCATCAGCTGCGGCAGCGTGCCCAGCGGTCTGGTGAGCAGCGCGTCGAACGTGCCGTCCCGCAGGTAGACCGGCAGCTCGTCGAGCTGGCCCGCGGTCAGGTCGGCGATGCCGAAGGCCGTGCTGGACAGGGCGTACACCAGCAGCACCTCGTGCACGGTGAACCCGCCGAGGTCGGTGATCCTGGTGAACAGCACCAGGATCACGACCAGCTCGACCAGCTGCCCGCCCGCCTGGGCGACGCACTCCAGCGCGAACGAGACCCGGTAGGACATCTGCCCGCGCAGCCGGGCGCCCACGAGCCTCGGGTAGATCGGCTCACCCACCCTGCACCACCACCCGGTGCACGGCGGTGCGCAGCACCAGGTGGCCCAGCGCGCTCGTGCCGATCGCGGACACGAGCTGGTGGCTCAGCAGCAGCCACGGCGACCCGACGCCGAGGAACACGTCCACGGGGGCCTGGAGGATCGCCGGGAACGGGGTCGACCACAGCAGGTCCCTGCCCCACTCGGGCAGGAAGGCCAGCGGGACGGCCAGGCCGGACAGCAGCGGGATGACCACGCCGTAGACGCTGAGCAGGCCCCGGTTGTCCAGCAGCCAGAACGCGGTGCAGTTGATCATGAACCGGATGTTGAAGCTCACCACCAGGCCCAGCGCCGCGCTGACCGCGAACACCGGCAGCAGTTCCGGGGCGGGCCAGCGGAACGGGAAGAACAGCGCGCCCACCGCGACCGGCGGCAGCAGCCGGGCCAGCGCGGCGTGGCAGGCTCGGCCGACGTCCTGGGCGAACAGCGCCGCCTGCAGGTGCCACGGGCGGTACAGGTCGACCACGATGTTGCCGGTGCGGATGCGGTCGGAGAGCGTGCTGTCGCCCCACAGGACCACGAACGCCATCAGGCCCTGCCCGAGCCACACGTACGTCGTGGTCGCCGTCGTGTCGTAGCCCCCGCCGTGGCCGACGGGGGCGATCGCCGCCGTGAGCACGGCGGTTCTGAGCAGGCCGAACATCACGTTCGCGGCGATCCCCGCGAAGGTTGCTCGCCGGTAGGTGGAGTAGCGGCGGAAACCGGCCAGCGCTAATCGGGCGTAAGCGCGCACCCTCATGACCCTATGCACTCGCCGGCCCCCTTTGGGGTGGAACAGCCGCCGCTTGCTCCGAACCGGGGACGGGATGAGCGATATCTGTGAAAAGCCTTGCGGGAGACGGGTGATGATGCCTGTGCGGGGTGTGGGGAACCGCAGTGTTCCGCGCTGGGACAGGTGAGGTGACGACGCGGTGTGAACACGCGGGGAATTAGTCCACCTGACGGGTGAGTCCCGTACGGGTGAGGTTGCAATCGGAAGTTGTAGCCGGCTCCGGTTCGGTCGGGAGCGCTCCCCGAGCGAACCGGAGCCGGGGCGGTCGCGCCTACGGCAGCGCGGCCCGCACCTCGACCCAGCGCCGGGCGCGCTCGCGCAGGTCGGCGTCGTCGACCAGCGGTGCCACCGCGTCGAGCACGGCGGTGATGCTCCGGTGCTCGCGCAGCACCTTCACCTCGGACCTCGGCAGCGCGGCCGTCGCCGCGCGCTCGGCGGCCTCCTCGGCGGTCATCGCGGTCTCCGACAGCACGTCGGCTGCCAGGTGGTCCGGGGTCTCCGCGCCCAGCTCCAGCAGGTGGCCGCGCAGGGTGAAGCGCTCCACCACGGAGGGGGTGCGGCGGTGGCTGTACCGCTCGGCGCCGTAGGAGGCGGCCAGGCCGACCGCGCCCCAGGCGATCCTGCGGCGGGCGGGCAGCGCGCCGTCGGAGACGTGCTGGAGCGCCACCAGCCTGATCCAGGTCCAGTCGTTCGCGTCGCTCACGGCCGCACCGCCACGGGGGTGGTGGGCACGGGGTGTGTGAACGCCGTCGCGGGCGAGCCCGCCGACCCGCCGGGGGCCCCGTCCGCGCGCCAGTCGGTTCGGCGGGCTGTGCGCGGGCGCACCGGACCTGCGGGCGCTCGCCGCGCCGCATTCCGGTTCTCCCCCCGCGCCGGGTGGGGCAGGACGGTCTTCATGGGCCAAGCCTACGAGAGCGGGCGCAACCCGATGATCCACCCGGCCCAGCGGGGAGGGGGCCGGGTGGGGCGGTCGCGCTCAGGAGCCGAACGCGCTGGTGGTGACCACGCCACCCTCCTGCCTGCCCGCCAGGCAGTGCACGTAGTTGCGGTCGCCGTCGGACTTGGCGACCGCGGAGATCTCCCAGCCGGTGGTGTCCACGCCCGCGCGGGTGTTGGCCTTCATCGCGGTCGCGGTGCACACGTTCGCGACCTCGGGGGCCTGGAGCAGCTCCTCGGAGGCGACCTGCGGGATCGACCCGGACAGCCAGGTGCCCGCGAACGCCTCCCAGTAGTGCTCGTTCGCGCAGTCGCCGAGCATCCGGGCGGTGGCGGCCATGCCGCCGATCTGCACCAGTCCGGCGTAGCAGGTCTGCTCGGCGACGCAGTAGCCGGTGTCGCAGGGCTTCGTGCGCGGGGGCGGCAGGTCGTCGTCGGACCCGGCGGAGTCGGAGGACGTCACCGGGCCGTTCTGGCCGCTGCCGGAGGAGGTGGACTGCTGGGTGCGCTGGGAGGCGATCAGCCAGGTGGCGCCGGAGACCAGGACGAGGGCGAGCACGACCCCCAGGATCAGTGGCCAGGCTCGGCGGGGTGGTTGCTGGATGACGACGTACTGCGGTGGGCCGGAGTGCTGCTGGGGACCCGAGTGCTGACCGGGGTGGGGCGGGCCCGAGTGCGGCTGGGCGGGGTGCGACTGGGCGCCGTGGGGGAGCGGGGACAGGACCTGGCCGGGTGGGAAGAAGCCGGGTGGGAACGAGCCCTGCGGGCCCGAGCCCTGGTTCTGGGGGAAGCCGCCGGGTGGGGTCGGCTGCGGGTGCGGGGGTGGCGTGCCGTGCGGGGGTGTGCCGGGTGGGGCCTGGGCCGGGCCTGAGGCGCGTGGCCAGGAGAGCTGGGGCGTGCCCTGGCCCGGCGTGGCCTGGGGGCCGCCCTGGGCGGGCGGTGGGGCGCCCGCCGGGGTGGTCGGGGCGGAGAACGGGGACGGCAGCGGGCCGCGGTCCAGCTCGTCGCGGAACTGGGCCGCGCTGGAGGTGCGGTAGGCGGCGTCCGGTTCCAGGGCGCGCACCAGCGCCGCGTGCAGGTCGTCCGGGCAGCCGGGCACGCGCTCGACCGGGGTGCGCAGCACCTCGCCGAGGTGGTCGAACGACTCGATCGGCCACGGCACCGGTCTCGGCGGCCTGCCCGCCAGCAGGTCGTACAGGGTCGCCGCCAGCGAGTAGACGTCGCCCGCCGCCGTGGGCGGCACCATCGCGAACGCCTCCGGCGGCGCGTAGCTGGGGCTCAGCGCGTCCCGCGTCACCGACGACGCGCCGTCGGCGTCCAGCAGCGCGGCCAGGCCGAAGTCGGCGATCTTGGCGGTGCCGTACCGGTCGAGCAGCACGTTGCCGGGCTTGAGGTCGCGGTGCAGCACGCCCTCGCCGTGCGCGGCGGCCAGCGCGTCCGCGAGCTGCACGCCGAGCCTGCGCACCCGGTCGCCGTCCAGCGGGCCGTTGGCGCGCAGCAGGTCGCCGAGCGTTCCGCCGGTGCACAGCTCCATCACCAGGTACGGGGTGCCCTCGGCGGTGAAGTTCGCGTCGTGCACGGACACCACGTGCGGGTGCCCGGACAGGCGCGCGGCGGCGTGCGCCTCCCGCAGGAAGCGCCGCCGGTCGCGCTCGGTCCGCAGCACGCGGTGGTCCACCTTGACCGCGACCTCGCGGTCGAGCTGCACCTGGCGCGCCCGGTACACGGTGGCGAAGCCGCCCTGGCCCAGCGGGGTCATGTCGGTCAGTCCCGGCAACTGCACGGGCGGACTGTAACCCGGAGGTCCGACAGCCACGGGCGGGTTCAGGCAGCCGCGGGGTTCAGGCGGCGGTCGACTCGCACACCAGGTCGACGATCGCGCGCAGCGCCTCCCGGTCGACGACGGCGGGGTCCTCGGCCAGCCACGCGCCGACCTCGTCCAGGAACACCTCGGGCGTCATCGGCGGCACCAGCGCCCCGTCGGTCGGGTCGACGGTGACCTCGCCCGCCCGGCTCGGGTACACCAGCAGCACCGCCCGCACCTCCAGGTGCGGCAGCAGGGCCCGGTACTCGGCGAGCCCGCGCGGCAGCCGCGTGCCACCGCCCCGGAACAGGTGGCCGTTGCGCCACAGCGACCCGTCGTCCCCGGTCTGGTAGTGGCCGGGCAGCCAGGACTTGGACTCGACCAGCACCAGCCGCCGCCCGCACAGCACGGCGTGGTCGATGTCGACGAACACCGAGTCCGGCCAGGCCAGGCCGTGGAACACGCGGGCGCCGGGCAGCCGGGTCAGGTACTCGGAGAGCAGGTCGGCGGTCAGCCGCTCGCACACCCGCTCGTCGTCCACCTCGCCGCGCACCACCTCGGTGTCGACCTCGGCCGCGAACGCCCGGTCCGTGCGGGTCGCGGCCAGGTAGCGGCGCACCAGCCGGAACGCCCAGGCGGCTGCGGCGGCGACCATCGCCAGCCACACCACCAGGCCCAGCGGGGACAGGTCGAGCGCGAACACGGGGAGGAGCAGGAAGAACCAGGCGCACAGCGCGGTGAGGGCGGGCGCGTGGCCCGGCGAGGCGACCGGGGCGTACCGGACGCGCTGCCCGGTGTCGACCAGCCGCCACCAGCCGAGGTCGTCCGGGTCGACGTCGGGCTTCGGAGGTACGAAGTCGGGATCGTCGCCGAACGGGCGGTTCCAGGGCGCCCGTCCCGATCTTGGCGGCCGGGTCGCGGAACCGGACCGGGGCCCGGAGCGCGGGTGCGCCCACCCCCGGTCGTAGGCCCGGCGGCGAGCCGGGTCGCGCAGGGTGTCATATGCCTCCTGCAGCGCTCGGAAGCCCCCCGAAGATCCACCGGCGTCCGGGTGCATGACCTTGGCCAGCGACCGGTAGGCGGACCGGATCTCGGCCGAGGAGGCCTCGCGCTCGACGCCCAGAAGCTCGTAGTAGTCCACCCCGCGCACGGGGCAGACCTTATTGCGCCGCGCCGATCCCGTGTCCACAGGTCCGTCTCGTGGCTAGGGTGTGCGGTGAGAGCCTGGTAGCGCAGCGGTTGACGCGCCCCGCCCTGGCGGGGAGGACGCCGGTTCGAATCCGGTCCGGCTCGCTTGTGCCGCGAAGCGGCATCAGGCGGCTCCACCACTGGAACCCCGCCTGAGTGGGCAACTCCCGCGAACCCCCGGTCGCCGCGACCGGGGGCGCGGGTTGCCAGGTCAAGAGCAGTCCAGCACCAGCCGCCCACCGCTGAACCGGGGCCGCAGGTCCCCCCGCGCCTCGATGCTCCGCACGTCGTGCGGCCGGACCTCCTCGATCGCGCTGAACGCCAGCACGTCCGCCACCCCGTACCGCCCGTGCAGCGCCCGCTGCCCTGGGAAGCGCAGCGCGGTCCCCTCCACCCGGTCCCGGTGCGCCAGCGCGGCCCGCAGCGCGCCCGCGACCAGCTCGGACGGCCCGGCGACCCGTTCCACCCCGCCCTCGTGCAGCGCGATCCCGGACCCGCGCTCCACCAGCGTGGACACCACGTTCCCGGACGGCGCCTTCGGCAGCCGGAACGACAGCGCCCAGTGCGGCCCGACGTCGTGCGCGCACACCACCGCCGCCTCGTAGAGCAGCGAGCCGTGCAGCGCGAGCGCCGCGCTTTCGGCGCTCGCGGGGTCCTCGTGTCCCGCGTTCACCCCGAGCCACGTGGTCATGCGACGCAGATTAGTCCGATCGGGTGACGTTCAGATATCCGACGAATGGCCGAAATTCCCCTTCCGGGCGAGTTCGCGCGCCCCGCCCGGATCAGGGGCGCTAGACCGGCAGCAGGTCGAACGAGCCCAGGAACGGCAGCATCCCGATGTTCTGCAGCGCGGCCAGGGACAGCCACACCGCGCCGACGGTCACGGCGGGCCCGACGATCCGCATCTCCACCGCGCCGCCGGTCTTCATCCGCATGATCTTCGGCGGCGCGATCGGGTACCAGGTCTTGCCCGCGATCGGGATCGGCCACGCCATCGGGCAGCCCTGCTCGGTGATCGCGTCGCCGACGTAGTGCGCCACGCAGCCCACGGCCACCGCGATGCCGAGCGCGGCGGCGTTCGCGGCGGTCTGCGCGGTCCACATCACGCACAGCGCGGTGATGCCCGCCGACACCACGGTGATCAGCAGCGCGTCGTGCTTGTTCGACCAGTCCTTCATGATCCCGCGCACCGCCAGGCCCGCGAACGCGAACATCAGCAGCGGCAGCGCCCACTTCTGCGACTGCTGCACCACCGCCGTCGTGCCGAGCGCGCACAGCAGCGCGAACACGAACGTGTGGGTCAGCGCCCGGTGCCCGCCCTCGCGGTTGGAGTCCCGCTTGGTCCTGGTCAGCTTGTAGACCCAGCTGCTGAGGGTGTTCAGCGCCCCGGACAGGCCCTGGCTGATCGGCCCGAACGCGCGGGCGATCGTGGACGACGGGTGGTCGATGTCGGGCATCAGCGCGGCGCCGGTGGCGAGCACCGCGCCGACCGTCCAGCTCTGCGGCGAGAGCTGTCCGATGGGATGGTTCTCGGCGAGCGCGGTCACCGCCGCCCAAGCCAGCAGACCGCTCATGGCGTGCGTGGGTCCGGTCGACATGGTGCCCCCTCCAAGATCGTGACTGGAGGTTAAGGCATTGTGATGCCCGATCCCTTTTTCACCCGTGAGTGGCGCACGCAGCATGACATAGCAGTACGCTTGTCCTGCTTGCATTGCCGCGAGAGGAGCGCACCCGAGTATGGGCAAGATCAAGGTTCAGGGGACTGTCGTCGAGCTCGACGGCGACGAGATGACCAGGATCATCTGGCAGTTCATCAAGGACAAGCTGGTCCACCCGTACCTGGACGTCAACCTCGAGTACTACGACCTGGGCATCGAGCACCGGGACGCCACCGACGACCAGGTCACCATCGACGCGGCCAACGCGATCAAGAAGCACAACGTGGGCGTGAAGTGCGCCACCATCACGCCGGACGAGGCGCGGGTGGAGGAGTTCGGCCTCAAGAAGATGTGGGTCTCGCCCAACGGCACGATCCGCAACATCCTCGGCGGCGTGGTCTTCCGCGAGCCGATCATCATCTCGAACATCCCCCGGCTCGTCCCCGGCTGGACCAAGCCGATCATCATCGGCCGCCACGCCCACGGCGACCAGTACAAGGCCACGAACTTCAAGGTCCCCGGCGCGGGCAAGCTGACCGTGACCTTCACGCCCGAGGACGGCTCCGCGCCGATCGAGCACGTCGTCGCCAACTACGGCGCCGACGGCGGCGTGGCCATGGGCATGTACAACTTCAACAAGTCCATCGAGGACTTCGCGCGGGCCTCGTTCTCGTACGGCCTGCAGCGGAACTACCCGGTGTACATGTCGACCAAGAACACCATCCTCAAGGCGTACGACGGCGCCTTCAAGGACATCTTCCAGCAGGTGTTCGAGGCCGAGTTCAAGGCCGAGTTCGACGCCAAGGGGCTCACCTACGAGCACCGCCTCATCGACGACATGGTCGCCGCGGCCATGAAGTGGGAGGGCGGCTACGTCTGGGCGTGCAAGAACTACGACGGCGACGTGCAGTCCGACACGGTCGCGCAGGGCTTCGGGTCGCTCGGCCTGATGACCTCCGTGCTGATGACCCCGGACGGCAAGACCGTCGAGGCCGAGGCCGCGCACGGCACCGTCACCCGGCACTTCCGCCAGCACCAGGCGGGCAAGCCGACCTCCACCAACCCGATCGCGTCGATCTTCGCCTGGACCGGTGGCCTTAAGCACCGCGGCAAGCTCGACGGGACCCCCGAGGTCACCGGGTTCGCGGAGACGCTGGAGAAGGTCATCATCGAGACCGTCGAGAGCGGCAAGATGACGAAGGACCTCGCGCTGCTGGTCGGTCGTGACCAGGAGTGGCAGACCACGGAGGACTTCCTCGCCACGCTGGACGAGAACCTCCAGAAGAAGATGGCGGGCTGAGGCCGCACGTCTTCTCGGCGGGCCCGGTCGCTTCGGCGGCCGGGCCCGCCGGGTTTTCCGGGGTTCGTCCGGGCTGGCGGACTGGCGGGCCGGTTCCGGTCACGCAGGGTCGTCGGGGTACGCCCGTCCGATGGGCCTGGTGGGTGGTTCGGGTGTCGGGGAGTTCCGCGCCGGGGGTGGGGTGGCTATACCCCAGGTCGAGGAGGTGTCCCATGCCCATGCGCGTGGATGCGCCGTTCCGCGGGGTGCGCGGGCTGGTCGTGCTCGGGGTCGTCGTGGTCGCGGTGGCGATGTACGCGATCAGCGGCGGGCAGCGGTTCGGGTCGGGGGCGCCCGACCCGTGCCGGGTCGAGGTGGCCGTCGAGGTGCTGGAGGTGCGCGGCGGGCCGGACGCGGCGCTGCCGGTGCTGTCGACCGCGCCGAGGGGGGCGGTGCTAAACGCGCAGCGGGTCGTGCAGAACGGGTTCCGGCTGCTGGCCGACGACCGGTGGGTGGCGCAGGAGGGCGTGGCGACGGCCGCGGGGGCGGACTGCGGGTGAGGTGGGCCGCCGTGCTCGCGGGCGCGTCGGGCGTCCGGTGTGCTCTGATTGTCCGGTGTTCCTGAGCTGGCGGCGCGGCAAGCGCGACGAGATCATCACCTGCTCGTGCGAGCCGGACTGGCCCGAGCTGGTCTCCGACCTCGACGGGCACCCGGTGCGCGGGCTGCCGTCCCCGGACGGGTCGAGCCCGATGGTGATGATGCTGGGGCTGGTGGCGAAGTGCGCCCGGTGCGGCGCGCGCTACCCCCGCGGGTGGACGGTGGCTGACTAGGCTGGGCCGGTGCTGACCGTCTCCACCGTCAACGTCAACGGCCTGCGAGCCGCCGCCAAGAAGGGCTACCTGGAGTGGCTCGCCGCCACCGGGGCCGATGTGGTGTGCCTCCAGGAGGTGCGGGCCGAACCGGGGCAGCTGGCCGACGAGGTGCGCGACCCCGAGGGGTGGCACTCGGCGCACGCGCACTCGGCGGTCAAGGGCCGCAGCGGCGTCGCGGTGCTGACCCGCGAGCAGCCGACCGCGGTCCGGGTCGGGTTCGGGGTCGAGGAGTTCGAGCACTCGGGCCGGTACGTGGAGGTCGAGCTGACCGGGCTGGTGGTCGGGTCGCTGTACCTGCCCAGCGGGGAGGTCGGCACCGAGCGGCAGGACGAGAAGGACCGGTTCATGGCGGCGTTCCTGCCGTACCTGGTCGAGCTGCGGGAGAAGGCGGCTGCGGACGGGCGGGAGGTGCTGGTGTGCGGGGACTGGAACATCGCGCACCGGCAGGCGGACCTGAAGTCGTGGAAGACGAACCAGAAGTCGGCCGGGTTCCTGCCGTACGAGCGGGAGTGGCTGGGGTCGGTGTTCGAGAGCGGCTACACGGACGTGGTGCGGGCGCTGCACCCGGACGTGGAGGGGCCGTACTCGTGGTGGTCGTACCGGGGGAAGGCGTTCGACAACGACTCCGGGTGGCGGATCGACTACCAGGTGGCGAGCGAGGGGCTGGCTGCCCGTGCCGAGACGGCCGTGGTGGAGCGGGCGGCGACCTACGCGGAGCGGTGGTCGGACCACGCGCCGGTGACGGTGGAGTACCGGGACTGAGCCGGGCGGATCGGGCACAATCGCGGGTGGGAGGTGGCGCCGTGCACGAGGCGATCGCGACCAGGCTGGCCGAGGTGCGGGACCTGTGCCGCGCGCTCGGGGTCCGCCGCCTCGACGTGTTCGGCTCCGCCCTCGGCGACTCGTTCGACCCCGAGTCCAGCGACGTCGACCTGCTCGTCGAGTTCGACGCCCGGCCGGGGTTCGACCACTTCGGCAGCTACTTCGCGCTCCGCGAGGGCCTGGAGCGGATCTTCGGGCGGCCGGTCGACCTGGTGAGCAGCGCGAGCATCCGCAACCCGTACTTCCGGCAGCGGGTGATGGAGAGCCGGGAGCAGGTCTATGCCGCGTGACCCCCGCACCTACCTGTGGGACGCCCGGCAGGCGGTCGGCCTGCTGCGGCAGTTCGAGATCGTCGGCGAGGCGCTCAACCAGCTCCGCAAGGTCGACGCCGAGCTCGCGGCGCGCATCCCCGACGTCAACCGGATCGTCGCCTTCCGCAACATCCTGATCCACGGCTACGCCTCGGTCGACGACGCGCTGGTGTGGCAGACCCTCACCGACAAGGTCCCGGTCCTGGAGACCGCGCTCGACGGCCTCCTCGACGGGGCCGGCGGCTGACCCGGCACTGGTGCGACCGGGTGACTCCGCTGCGTGACCGCAGCTCTGCGGGTCCCCCTTGACCAGGCCGGCGTGTGCCAAACCCGCTGCGGCGATCATCACGCTCCGCACCGGCCGGGGAATACCCTCCGCCTAGGCTCGTTGACGTGCCCGTGGACATCCCGATCACCCCGCCCTCTCCGGCGCCCAGCGCCGCCGCCCTGCGGCGCGCCCTGCGGCGGGCCGCCGACGGGGCCGTGCTCGACGCCACCGAGGCCGCCGTCCTGCTGCACGCGCGCGGGGACGACCTCGACTCGTTGCTGGCCTCCGCCGCCAAGGTGCGGGACGCCCACCTGCTCGCCGAGGGGCGGGCCGGGGTCGTCACCTACAGCCGCAACGCGTTCATCCCGCTCACCCGGCTCTGCCGGGACCGGTGCCACTACTGCACGTTCGCCACCGCCCCGCACAAGCTCGACGCGCCCTTCCTGGAGCGCGACGAGGTCGTCGCCATCGCCCGCGAGGCCGCCGCCGCCGGGTGCAAGGAAGCGCTCTTCACCCTCGGCGACCGGCCCGAGGACCGGTGGCACCAGGCCAAGGAGTGGCTCGACGCGCGCGGCTACTCGTCCACGCTCGACTACCTGCGCTCGTGCGCCATCGCGGTGCTGGAGGAGACCGGGCTGCTGCCGCACCTGAACCCCGGCGTGCTCAGCTGGGAGGAGTTCCAGCGGTTGCGGCCGGTCGCGGCCAGCATGGGGATGATGCTGGAGACCACCTCCGAGCGGCTCTGGAGCGAGAAGGGGCAGCCGCACCACGGCAGCCCCGACAAGGAGCCCGCGGTGCGGCTGCGGGTGCTCACGGACGCGGGGCGGGTGAACGTGCCGTTCACCACGGGCATCCTCATCGGCATCGGCGAGACCATCGCCGAGCGGGCCGAGTCGCTGCTGGCCATGCGGGCCGTCGCGCGCCAGTACGGGCACGTGCAGGAAGTGATCATCCAGAACTTCCGGGCCAAGTCCGACACCGCCATGCGCTCCACGCCGGACGCCGACCTGAACGAGCTGGCCGCCACGATCGCCGTCGCCCGGCTGGTCATGCCGTCCACGACCAGCGTGCAGGCCCCGCCGAACCTGGTCGGCGACGAGTTCGGGCTCATGCTCCGCGCCGGGATCGACGACTGGGGCGGCGTGTCGCCGGTCACGCCCGACCACGTCAACCCCGAGCGGCCCTGGCCGCAGGTCGACCGGCTCGCCGAGGTCACCCGCGAGGCCGGGTTCGAGCTGCGCGAGCGGCTCGCCGCCTACCCCCGGTACACCCGCGCCACCCCCGGCCAGTGGATCGACACCCGGCTCACCGCGCACGTCGCCGCCCTCGCGGGCGAGGACGGGCTGGCCGTCCCGGACGCGCCCGTCGTCGGCCGCGAGTGGCAGGAGCCCGACGCGGCCGACACCACCGGGCGCGCCGACCTGCACACCGCCGTCGACACCGAGGGCCGCACCGGCGACCGGCGCGGCGACTTCGACAGCGTCTACGGCGACTGGTCCGCGCTGAGCGTGCCCAAGGCCGTCGAGCGCCTCCCCGAGGACACCGCCCGCGCCCTGCGCCTGGCCGCCGACGCCCCGCACCGCCTCCTCGACGACACCGACGCCGCCATGGCCCTGCTCACCGCCGACGGGCCCGCCCTGGAGGCCATGGCCCGCCTCGCCGACGACCTGCGGGCCGACGCCGTGGGCGACGACGTGACCTACGTGGTCAACCGCAACATCAACTTCTCCAACGTCTGCTACGTCGGCTGCCGCTTCTGCGCCTTCGCCCAGCGCGAGCGCGACGCGGACGCGTTCCGGCTGTCCACCGACGAGGTCGCCGAGCGCGCCCACGAGGCGTGGCTGGAGGGCGCCACCGAGATCTGCATGCAGGGCGGCATCGACCCGCGGCTGCCGGTGACGTACTACGCCGACGCCGTGCGCGCCATCAAGCGCCGCGTTCCGGGGATGCACGTGCACGCCTTCAGCCCCATGGAGATCGTCAGCGCCGCCGCCAAGGCGGGCGCCAGCGTCCGCGACTGGCTCACCGAGCTGCGCGAGGCCGGCCTGGACACCATCCCCGGCACCGCCGCCGAGATCCTCGACGACGACGTCCGCTGGGTCCTCACCAAGGGCAAGCTGCCCACCGCGACCTGGCTCGACGTCGTCGGCACCGCGCACGAGCTGGGCATCCGCTCCTCGTCCACGATGATGTACGGCCACGTCGACCACCCCGGCCACTGGCTCGGCCACTTCCGCGTCCTGGCGGGCCTGCAGGACCGCACCGGCGGCCTCACCGAGTTCGTCGGCCTGCCGTTCGTGCACCGCAACGCCCCCATCTACCTGGCGGGCGTCGCCCGGCCCGGCCCCAGCCGCCGCGACAACCGGGCCGTGCACGCCTTCGCCCGCATCGCGCTGCACGGCCGGGTCCCGAACATCCAGTGCTCCTGGGTCAAGCTCGGCGACGAGGGCACCGCCGAGGTGCTGCGCGGCGGGGCCAACGACCTGGGCGGCACGCTCATGGAGGAGACCATCAGCCGCATGGCGGGCTCCGAGCACGGCTCCGCGCGCAGCACCGCCGAGCTGGCCGCGACCGCCGCCCTCGCGGGCAGGCCCGCCCGCCAGCGCACTACGACGTACGGCCCAGCGGGGGTCGCCGGGTAGACCCCGGGTGCGGACGCCAGGGCGGTCGTGGCTAGGGTCTGCGGCTGGCCGAGGTTTAACCTGAAGAGAACACAGCAGCCCAACAGCTTCTGTAGGTTCACGGCCGTCCGTCAACGAAGTTCGCCCGTAACGGTGACGCTGTGTGGGTGAGGAGGCACGGCTGTGCGCGGTCGTGGTGCAGCAGCAGTGGGTGCGGCGGTCAGCGCGCTGACGGTGCTGGCGGGTCAGGGCACTGCCCTGGCGGCCGACACCGCGGTCGCGGCGGGCCCGCTCGACGCCCCCGTCGCGTTCGGCGCGGTCGGGCTGGGTGCGGTGGGCATGGTGCTCGGCGTCATCCGCTTCTTCCGCAAGCGCGAGGTCCCGACGCCGGCGGCCGTGCCGGTGGTGCAGGTGCAGCAGGCAGTGCAGCCGACGGCGGTCGAGCCGCTGCCCGGCGACGTCAGGCCCGCCCCCAAGGCCGCCTGACCCGGCTGGGACACTTCTCCCGTGTCGGAATCAACCGCAGCAGCACCGGTCAGCCGCCCACGGGTCCTCTCCGGCATCCAGCCGACGGCGGGCTCGTTCCACCTCGGCAACTACCTCGGCGCGCTGCGGCAGTGGGTCGCGCTGCAGGACACGCACGAGGCGTTCTACTGCGTCGTCGACCTGCACGCCATCACCGTCGAGCAGGACCCCAAGGTGCTGCGGGCCAACACCCGCGTCTCGGCGGCCCAGCTCCTCGCGCTCGGCATCGACCCCGAGCGGTCCGCGCTGTTCGTCCAGTCGCACGTGCCCGAGCACGCCCAGCTCGGCTGGGTCATGCAGTGCCTGACCGGGTTCGGCGAGGCCAGCCGGATGACCCAGTTCAAGGACAAGTCGGCGCGCGCCGAGTCGGCGATCGGCGTGGGCCTGTTCACCTACCCGATCCTGCAGGCCGCCGACATCCTGCTGTACCAGGCGCACCACGTGCCGGTCGGCGAGGACCAGCGCCAGCACCTGGAGCTGACCCGCGACCTGGCGCAGCGCTTCAACAGCCGGTTCGGCAAGACGTTCCGGCTGCCGGAGCCGCACATCGTCAAGGACACGGCGAAGATCTTCGACCTGCAGGACCCGACGTCGAAGATGAGCAAGTCCGTGCCCGCGGGCGTCGTCGAGCTGCTGGAGGACCCGAAGCGGTCCGCCAAGAAGATCCGCTCCGCGGTCACCGACACCGGGCGCGAGATCGTGTACGACCCCGAGAACAAGGCGGGCGTGTCCAACCTGCTGGTGATCTACTCCGCGCTGACCGGGCGGTCGGTGGACGAGCTGGTCGCCGACTACGACGGCAAGGGCTACGGGGACCTCAAGAAGGACCTCGGCGAGGTGTTCACCGAGTTCGTGACGCCCGTCCAGGCGAAGGTCGCCGAGTACCTGGCCGACCCCGCCGAGCTGGACAAGGTGCTGGCGCGCGGCTCCGAGCGGGCCCGCGAGGTCGCGTCCAGGACGCTGGCGCGCGTGTACGAGAAGGTCGGCTTCCTGGCGGGCTGACCCCGCCCGCGCCCGAGGCCGGTTCCCGCTCGGGGACCGGCCTCGCCGCCGTTCTGCGGACCTCGCCGGAGATCGCGCGCACATCACCTGGATGCCGAGTGGCGGCTGGTCAGAGCGCCGACTAGCTTGCGGACGTGGCGGAATCGAAGCCGGACGCGGCGGAGTCGAAGATCGACCGGTTGCGCGCCCGGTACCCGTGGCTCGACCACGTGATCAGGGCGGGCGTCCGCTACACCGAGCGGTACGGCACCCACTACGCGGCGGCGGTCACCTACTTCAGCGTCCTGTCGCTGGTCCCCCTGCTGATGATCGGCTTCGCCGTCGCGGGCATCGTGCTGACCTCCCAGCCCGCGCTGCTGGACGACCTGCGCGGCGCGATCACCGAGGCGGTGCCCGGCTCGCTCGGCGACACGCTCAACGAGGTCGTCGGGCAGGCCATCGACTCCAAGGGCACGGTCGGCGTGTTCGGCCTGCTCGGCGCGGCCTACTCCGGGATCGGCTGGATCACGAACCTGCGGGACGCGCTCACCGCCCAGTGGGGCTACCCGAAGGCCGACCTGCCGCTGGTCAAGACCGCCGTGCGGGACCTGTTCGCGCTGATCGGGCTGGGGATCGCGTTGGTGGTGTCGGTCGGCATCACCGCCGTCGGCAGCGGGTTCGCGCACCTGGTGCTGCGCGGGATCGGGCTGGACGGCGTGTGGTGGGCCGAGGCGCTGCTGCGGGCGGGCACGATCGTGCTCGGCCTGGCCGCGAACTGGCTGGTGTTCCTGTGGGTGCTGGCGAAGCTGCCGCGCAAGCCGGTGTCGTGGCGCAGCGCCATGCGCGGGGCGGCGGTGACCTCGGTCGGGTTCGAGCTGCTCAAGCAGGGCGGGTCGATCTACCTGGGGATCATCGGCACCTCGCCGACCGGCCTGGCGTTCGGCCCGCTGATCGGTGTGCTGGTGTTCGCGAACCTGCTCGCGCAGTTCATGCTGTTCATGGCCGCGTGGACCGCGACGGCGAAGGAGAACGTGCTGCGCGACCCGCCTCCGCCGCCACCACCGGCGGTGATCCGGCCGGTGGTCGAGCTGCGGAAGGCTCCGACGCCCGGCGCGACGGTCGGGCTGCTCGGTGCCGGGGTGCTGATCGGGGCGCTGTTCCGGCGCAAGCGCTGAGCGGGGGAGCGGGGGGAGCGTGAGCCGGGGCGCTGAGCCGCGGTGCCGGGCTGCGGTGCCGGGCTGCGGCGATGTGCTGCGGCGACGGGCTGCGGCGGCGGGCTGTCGCGGCCGGGCGCGGCGGGGGTGCCGCGCGCGCCCGGTCGACGCGGCCTCGCTAGCGCCAGAACACCGCGACGGCGGTCTCCAGCACGACCAGGCCGCCCAGGGTCGGGGCCAGCCACGTCGCGACCTGCTTCTTGCTGAGGTTCACCGCGACCAGGCCCGCCAGCACCACCAGCAGCGCCAGCTTCACGCCCATCTTCACGACGTCGTAGTCGCGGCCGGTCAGCGGCGCGAGACCGATCAGCGCGACGCCGGTGACCAGCTGGAGCCCGCTGCCGTGCAGCCAGCCCTTGTTCAGCGGGCCGTTCGCGCCGACGCGCCGCTGGATGAAGAACATGGCCACGAGCATTCCCATGCCGAGCAGGTGCAGGAACACCAGCAGCAGGCGGACGAAGTCCACGGTGGGGCCTCCAGGTGTGGTGGGGGGGTTAGCGGCGGCGGGCTGCCAGCAGGCCGCGCGCGCCGAGCACGCCGATGATCGTGCCGAAGACCAGCGACGCGATGACGAGCACCAGGTGCACGGTGAAGAAGGCCGTCGGCCCCGAGTCCCAGGAGCGCTCGTCCTTCCAGATGTTGCGCAGGAAGTTCGGCCAGATCACCCACGACCAGACCCCGAAGGCCAGCAGGAACGCGGACATCCCTCGGGAGAGCTTCACCCGTTCAGTATCCGACGTGGTGGGTGCGACGCCCGCAACCGGGGTGGATAGCCTGGACGGGTGCGTTCCCCCGCGTCCCGAAGGTCCGCAGCCGCCTTCGTGCTGGCTGCGTGCGCGCTGCTCGCCAACGCCGCGCTCGTCGCGCCGCAGGCGGCAGCGCAGCAGACCACGTGCGAGAACAGGGTGTCGCCGCCTCCGGCGGTGGACACGTCCGAGGATGTGCCCGACGGCGCCCGCCCACCGGAGCCGCTGGAGGTCCCCGACCCGCCGATCGGGGGTGACCGGATGGGCGAGTGCGGCCCAGTGCTGCCCGAGGGGGCCCCGAGGGCGCCCAGCGGCATCACGGCCAAGACCTGGCTCGTCGCGGACATGGACAGCGGAGCCGTGCTCGCGGCCTACGACCCGCACGGCAGGCAGCGGCCCGCCTCGGTGATCAAGGTCCTGCTGGCGATGGTGGCGGCCAAGGAGCTGCCGCTGGACTCGCAGATGACCGCCATCGAGGAGGACACCGAGCAGGAGTGCACCTGCATCGGGCTGAAGGCGGGCAACACCTACACCGTCGAGCAGCTGCTCCAGTCGCTGGTCATGGCGTCGGGCAACGACGTCGCCAACGCGCTGGCCAGGCGGCTCGGCGGCCTGCCCAGCGCCATCCGCAAGATGAACGCGCTGGCCACCGAGCTGGGCGCCCGCGACACCAGGGCCATCACCCCGTCCGGGCTCGACGCCCCCGGCACCAGCACCTCGGCCTACGACGTGGCGCTGATCTTCCGCGCCGCCATGAAGTACCCCGACTTCGCCAGGGCGATCGCCACCCAGCGCATCGAGTTCCCTGCGGAGGAGGGCGGCACCAAGCCGGTCATCAACGACAACCGGCTGATGACCTCCTACGCGGGCGCCCTCGGCGGCAAGACCGGGTTCACCGACGACGCCCAGCACACGTACGTGGGCGCGGCCGAGCGCGACGGCAGGCGGCTCGTGGCCGTGCTGCTGCGCGCCCAGCAGCAGCCCCTGCGCACCACCGACCAGGCGGCGAGGCTGCTCGACTACGGCTTCTCGCTGCCCGCGAGCACCACCGTCGGCAAGCTGGTCGACGGGGCCCCGCAGGCCAAGCGGAAGGCCACGGGGGCCAACCCGACCCTCACGGAGCCCGCGCCGGGGCAGGCCGTGGACGAGGTGGGCGCCCCGGAGCCGACGTCCACCATGGGCCGCGCCTTCGGCAACGTCGGCGGGCCGCTCACGGCGCTCGCCGGGCTGGGGGTGCTCGGCGGGCTGGTGATGTACCTGCGCGCGAAGCGGGCACGGGCGGCGCGCGCGAAGCGTGCGGCGGCGGCCTCGGGGACGGCGGGGGTGACCTCGGGGGCGGCTGGCACTGGTTCGGCGGGTGCCGGTTCGCCGGGCACGGGTCCGGCGGGCGCGCCCCCGGCGGGTGTCACGGGCCCTCCGCCTCCCGGCGAGTTCCCGGTCGGCCGCCCCGCTCCGGGCCACGGCCCCGCTGGTCAGGCGCCGACCGGGCAGTCCGGTCAGCCGGGTCAGCCGCCGAGCAGGGCGAGCCGGGAGATCCCGGCGGGCCAGGTCCCGACCGGCCCGTCCGCCCCGACCCAGTGGGTGAGCACGCAGGGCCCGCAGACGGCGAAGATCCAGACCGGCACGCCGCCGGTGGCCGAACCGGGGACCCCGGCGCCGCCGGCAGACCAGGGCACGAAGGCCATCCAGCAGGAGCCGCCCGCGCAGCCCCGGACGCCGGGATCGGAGGCGGTCACCCGCGAGGTGAGGCTGTCACCGCCGTCGGACGCGACCCGCGAGCTGACCCAGTCGCACCCCGTCCAGCCCAAGCCGGAACCGGCCACCCGCGAGGTGCGGCAGCACCCCCAGCCGACCGAGCCCCAGCCCCCGGCCACGCAGCCGCCGGCCGCCCAGCCCCCGGCCCAGCCCACCCAGGCCCAGCCGCCGGTGGCGCCGCCGGGCGGCCGGACCATGCCGGTGCGCCGGGAGGGCGCCGTCCAGGTGCCCGGCTGGCCCGCCGAGCAGTTCGAGCCCGAGGAGGCGCCCGAGCGCAAGGCCCCGGCCCCCGAGCCGGACCCGAAGCCGGACTGGCCCAAGCAGGACTGACCAGGACCGCCCCTGCGGGACCACCCCGGCGCGACCGCCCCTGCGGGACCGCCATAGCGCGACCACCCCGGCGCGACCACGAGCGGCGAAGGCCCCGGAGCAGCGGCTCCGGGGCCTTCGCCGTGCTCGGGGAGCGCGGCGGTTGTGGTCAGCGGCCCCGCACCACCCCCTCAGCCCTCCGCGGCGCCCCGGAAACCCCCAGGGGGCGGCCCCGGTCCGAATCGGACCGGGGCCGCCCCCTGGAAGCTCCTCCGGCGCTCGCGCGCCTCGGTGTCACACGCGCTTGAACAGCAGCGCGCGCTTCACCTCCTGGATCGCCTTCGTCACCTGGATGCCGCGCGGGCAGGCGTCGGTGCAGTTGAAGGTCGTGCGGCAGCGCCACACGCCGTCGATGTCGTTCAGGATGTCCAGCCGCTCCTCCGCGCCCTCGTCGCGCGAGTCGAAGATGAAGCGGTGGGCGTTCACGATCGCCGCCGGGCCGAAGTACGTGCCCTCGGTCCAGTACACCGGGCACGACGTGGTGCAGCAGGCGCACAGGATGCACTTGGTCGTGTCGTCGAACCGCTCCCGGTCCGCGATGGACTGGATGCGCTCGCGGGTCGGCTCGTTCCCGTACGTCACCAGGTACGGCTTGACCGCCTTGAACGCCTCGAAGAACGGCTCCATGTCGACCAGCAGGTCCTTGTGGACCGGCAGGCCCTTGATGGGCTCGATGGTGATCGTGGTCGGCTTGCCGCCCGACGGCATGAGGTCCTTCAGCAGGACCTTGCACGCCAGGCGGTTCACGCCGTTGATCCGCATCGCGTCCGAGCCGCAGATGCCGTGCGCGCACGACCGGCGGAACGTGAGCGTCCCGTCGATGTACCACTTGACGTAGTGCAGCAGGTTCAGCACCCGGTCCGACGGCAGCGCGGGGATCTCGAAGGAGTCCCAGCGCGGCTCGTCGTCGAACTCCGGGTTGAACCGGCGGACCTTCAGCGTGACGGTGATCGCGCCGTCCGGCACCGGGGGCTGGGAGCCGCGCGAACCCGTGGAAACCTCAGCGGTAGCGGTCATCAGTACTTGCGCTCCATCGGCTGGTACCGGGTGAACGTGACGGGCTTGTAGTCCAGCCTGATCTCGGCGGACAGGCCCTCACCCTGCTTGTAGTACATGCTGTGGCGCATGAAGTTCGTGTCGTCGCGGGTCGGGTAGTCCTCGCGGGCGTGCCCGCCCCTGGACTCCTTGCGCGCGAGCGCGCCCACGACCAGAACCTCGGCCAGCTCCAGCAGGAAGCCCAGCTCGACGGCTTCCAGCAGGTCCGTGTTGAACCGCTTGCCCTTGTCCTGCACGGTGATCCGCTGGTACCGCTCCTTCAGCGCCTGCACGTCGTTCAGCGCCGTCTTGAGCGTGTCCTCGGTGCGGTACACCGACGCGTTCGCGTCCATGGTGGCCTGGAGCTCGGTGCGGATGTCCGCGACGCGCTCGTGGCCGTGCTCGGACAGGGCCAGCGCCACCTGCGCCTCGACGCCCGCCGCCGGGTTCTCCGGCAGGTCCACGTGCTCGTGCGCCAGGGCGTACTCGGCGGCGGCGATGCCCGCGCGGCGGCCGAACACGTTGATGTCCAGCAGCGAGTTCGTGCCCAGGCGGTTCGCGCCGTGCACCGACACGCACGCGCACTCACCGGCGGCGTACAGGCCGGGGATCACGTTGTCGTTGTCCCGCAGCACCTCGCCCAGCACGTTCGTGGGGATGCCGCCCATCGCGTAGTGCGCGGTCGGGTACACCGGCACCGGCTCGGTCACCGGGTCGACCGCCAGGTAGGTGCGGGCGAACTCGGTGATGTCGGGCAGCTTGGTCTCCAGGACCTCGGCGCCCAGGTGCGTGCAGTCCAGCAGCACGTAGTCCTTGTTCGGGCCCGCGCCCCGGCCCTCCAGCACCTCCAGGGCCATCGACCGGGCGACGATGTCGCGCGGCGCCAGGTCCTTGATGGTGGGGGCGTAGCGCTCCATGAACCGCTCGCCGGAGGCGTTGCGCAGGATCGCGCCCTCGCCGCGCGCGCCCTCGGTGAGCAGGATGCCCAGGCCCGCGAGACCGGTCGGGTGGAACTGGTAGAACTCCATGTCCTCCAGCGGCAGCCCCTTGCGGAACACGATGCCCATGCCGTCGCCGGTCAGGGTGTGCGCGTTCGAGGTGGTCTTGAAGACCTTGCCGAACCCGCCGGTCGCGAACACGACCGACTTGGCCTGGAACACGTGGATCTCGCCGGTCGCCAGCTCGTACGCCACGGCGCCGGTGCAGACCGGGCCGTCCTCGGTCTCGGTCATGCAGATGTCGAGGACGTAGAACTCGTTGTAGAACTCGATGCCGTGCTTGACGCAGTTCTGGTACAGCGTCTGCAGGATCATGTGACCGGTGCGGTCGGCGGCGTAGCAGGCGCGGCGCACCGCGGCCTCACCGTGGTTGCGGGTGTGCCCGCCGAACCGGCGCTGGTCGATCTTGCCCTCGGGCGTCCGGTTGAACGGCAGGCCCATCTTCTCCAGGTCGAGGACCGCGTCGATGGCCTCCTTCGCCATGATCTCGGCGGCGTCCTGGTCGACCAGGTAGTCGCCGCCCTTGATCGTGTCGAAGGTGTGCCACTCCCAGTTGTCCTCCTCCACGTTCGCCAGCGCGGCGCACATGCCGCCCTGCGCGGCGCCCGTGTGGGACCGGGTGGGGTAGAGCTTGGTGAGCACCGCGGTGCGGGCGCGCTGGCCCGACTCGATGGCGGCGCGCATACCCGCGCCACCAGCCCCGATGATCACGACGTCGTACTTGTGGAACTGCATGTCGGTGTGCTCCCGCGCCGGGTCAGTTGGTGGTGGCGATGCCGGGATCGAACGTGAACACCACGTACGTCCCCGTCACGATGATCAGGACCATCGACACGTAGAGCAGCATCTTCAGCCAGAAGCGGGTGGCGTCCTTGCGGGCGTAGTCGTTGATGACCGTCCGCAGCCCGTTGCCGCCGTGGATCTGGGCCAGCCACAGCATGGCCAGGTCCCAGATCTGCCAGAACGGCGAGGCCCAGCGGCCCGCGACGAAACCGAAGTTGATCCGGTGCACGCCGCCGTCGAGGATGTTCATGATGAACAGGTGGCCGAGCACCAGCACGAGCAGCGCCACGCCGGACAGGCGCATGAACAACCAGCTGTACAGCTCGAAGTTGTTGCGCCGCGCCGCGGGCCTGCGCGGGGTGCGGGGGCGGTCGAGAGCCAGTTCGCTCATGATCAGTGACCCCCGAACATCTCGGTGACCGTGCGGACCATCATGAAGTACGTGCCGGGGATCATGACCGCGACCCAGATGCCGAGGATGGTCCACAGCATCGCCCGCTGGTGCTTCGGGCCCTTGGCCCAGAAGTCGACCAGCATGACCCGGACGCCGTTGAGGGCGTGGTAGAGGACCGCGCCGACCAGGCCGACCTCGAAGAGGTTCACCAGCGGGGTCTTGTAGGTCTCGATGACCGCGTCGTAGTCGTTCGGGGACACCCGCACGAGCGCGGTGTCCAGAACGTGCACGAACAAGAAGAAGAAGGTCAGAACGCCGGTGATGCGGTGGGCGACCCAGGACCACATGCCCAAGTCGCCTCGGTAGAGCGTTCCGCCTCCACGGGAGCTGCCCGCCCGCCCGGTTGCGGTGGTGCCGGCCATTCACGGCCTCCAGCGTCAGTGGTGGATTGGTCCCGTGAGCCGAGGTGGGCGGGACCTTGACGCACGGGATGCTAGTCGCGCAAGAGGCAAGCGTCCCAATAGTCGGACCTGTCTGTGACTGACGAGACACGGCCTGGTGGCTTTCCGTGTTCTCCCTTACCCCACCGGAGAGTGACGGTCACCTCAAAGGTGAACGAGTCGTCGCGCGGCGCCGGAGGACCTACCGGCCCTCCGGGTCGTATTCCACCACGGGGACGCCGTGCGCGCCCGCCACCGACCGCAGCTTCGTGGTCGTCGACTTGTCCAGACCGCTGGAGGGCAGCGCCAGCCGCTCCACGTCCCGCGACAGGTCGATCCCGCCGCACACGTGCGCCGCGATCACCGGCGCGGTCGCCTGCCACA
The DNA here is from genome assembly GCF_000023245.1 of Actinosynnema mirum DSM 43827. Taxonomy (GTDB): domain Bacteria; phylum Actinomycetota; class Actinomycetes; order Mycobacteriales; family Pseudonocardiaceae; genus Actinosynnema; species Actinosynnema mirum. The sequence goes on along the minus strand of NC_013093.1, from coordinate 7,599,780 downwards.
CCGCGTCGTGCGCGCCCCGCTGCTCCGGCCGCTGACCGGTGGCCGCCGCCAGCACCGCGCGCGCGTGCCGCTCGCCCACCCCGCCCTCGGACAGCAGCGCGTGCAGCAGCTCCACCGGGCTCGACGTCGGCGCGCCCCGCCCCGTGTGGCTGAAGTACGCCCGCCGCCTCGCCTCCGGCTTCAGCAGCAGGTGCGCCTCGCCCCGCCTCGGGTCCGCCCGCAGCCGCAGCGCGTGCGCGTGGTCGGGGTGCACCAGCCCGGTCGCCTCGCCCACCAGCGGCCCCAGCTCCCGCCGGTCGACGCACTGCGCGTCCCACTCGTAGCGCCCCACCGGACCGACCTGCCCGCCCGGCGCGGTCCAGAACGCGAACGCGTGGTCACCGGCCAGCAGCTGCTCCAGGTGCGCCGCCTGCCGCCGCGCCCGCTCGGCCGTCGCCTGCGGCCCGGACAGGTCGAACCCGGTCTCCCGCAGCCCCTCCAGGCTCTTGCGGTCCACCCGGCGCAGCCCCGCCTCGGCGGGCACCGGCAACCGGGCCCCGCGCAGCCGCAGCGCCCCGCCCGCGTCCGCCGCCAGCACCTCGCGCGCCCGCAGCGTCACGGTGATCGGCGCGGTCGCGAACCAGTCCTCCACCCGCTCCAGCACCGCCTCGGGGAACTGGTTGCCGCACAGCGGCGACAGCCGCGCCAGCACCTCCTGCCGCAGCGCCTCCGCGCCCGTCCCGCTGCGCAGCCGCACCGACCGCAGCAGCAGGTGCTGCCGGGGCGTCAGCGCGCCCGCCGCGGGCGAGCCGGGGAACGGCACCACGTCCGGGTCGGTCGACGTCCGCCCCGGCAGGCCGGACTCGCGCGGCTGCGCCGACGAGGCCGTCGGCAGCGCCTCCCGCAGCTCCCGCAGCACCTCGGCCGCCGCCGGGGACAGCGCCAGCAGCCCGTTCTCGCCGCCCGCGCCCAACGCGTCCCGCACCACGTGCACCAGCCTGCGCAGCCGCTCCGGGCGCGGACCGGGGTCCACGTCGGCGGCCAGCGCGAACCCGCCGCGCTCCCCGACCTCCGGGCGCAGCACGCCCGCGTACACCTCGCCCCACGTCTCGGCCAGCAGCTCCGCCTCGCAGCGCAGCCGCAGCAGGTCGAACGCCTCCACCGGCGCGATGCCCGCCTGCTCGGCCACCGCGACCACCCTGGTGGCCGCCGTGGTCGCGTCCAGCGCCCCGGCCAGGTGCGCGCGCAGCGGGTCGTCCGACACCAGCGCCACGGCCAGCCGCACGACCTCCTTGCCCGCGGGCGACCCGTCGCCCTCCAGCAGCCTCGGCACGCCCGCCCGCAGCACCTGCCTGGCCAGCACCGGCTTGAGCGGCACGTCCCGCCACGCCGCCGCCATGTCCGCCGCCGCGCCGTCCACCGCGGCGGCCAGCGCCACCGCGTCGCGCTGCGGCGGCGTCAACCGGTCCACCCCGGACGCCGCCGGGATCAGCCTGCCGCCCGGCGACAACCGGGGCCTGCCGTCGAGCACGTCCGCGACCCGCCCCAGGTGCTGCGCCACGGTCTGGTCCCGGTGCCCGCGCGCGTCCGGGTCGGCCAGCGCGTCCCGCACCGCCCCCACCCGCTGCGCCCACTCCAGCACCCGGTGCGCCGCCGACGGCCCGCGCGGCGCCACCAGCCCGCCGGAGCGGATCTGCTCCAGCAGCCTGCGCCACACGCCCAGCAGCGCGTTCTCCCGCTCCAGCCCGTGCTCCAGACCCGCGACCCGCTCGGCCAGCACGACCCGCTCCGCGCCGGGCCCGCTCAGGTCGGCGCTGTGCCGACCGGCGCCCGCCACCAGCAGCGTCTCCACCCGCGCGCGCAGCGTCGTGTCCAGCAGCGCCAGCTCCCGGCGACCGGTCGCCAGCAGCGCCCTCGCCACCACCAGCCGCCGCTCGGTCGCGCTGATCGCGTGCCGCACGTCGACCGACTCGGTCGACTCCTTCGGGGCCACCGGCGCGGGGGCCACCGCGATCACCGCGCGGCGGCGGCGCTCCAGCTCCGGCGCGCCCTCGTCGTGCGCGGTCCCGGACAGGTCGTCGCCGCCGGACACCGCCCTGATCTCCGGCAGCGGCGCCGCCGACCCGGTGCCGACCAGCCTGCGCAGCTGCCGGGACACCAGCAGCCGCAGCAGGTTCGTCACCGCGTCCGCGCGGGCCTGGCCGGTCTCCATCGCGTTGCCGAACACGCCCGGCATGGTGTTGCCGTAGCCGGTCACGGTGATCCGCGCGGGCGCCAGCCCGTTCGCGTGCCGCCACACCGCCGAGTGCGCCAGGCGCAGCGCGATCGGCTCCATCGCGGCCTCCGCGCCCAGCTCCGGCACCGCCGAGCCCCTCGGGAACGCCACCGCGACCGGGCGCACCTCGGCCAGGTTGCCGTCCTCGCTGTTCGCGGGCCGCCCCGGTCCGCCGACCGCGCCGATCAGGCCCGTGCTCGCGGGCTGCGCGTCCCGGTCCTCGGCCGTCGTCGCCAGCGCCCGCGCCGCCGCCTCGGCGGCCGTGCCGCCCCGGTCGTGCAGCACCAGCGCCAGGTGCGCCACGTCCGGCACGGCGGGCGCCGAACCGGGGCCGCCGAACCGGACCGCCATGCCGTGCGCCTCGTGCAGCAGCGTTGCCAGCCGGTGCGGGGCCAGCGGCAGCTCCAGCACCGCCAGGCTCAGCTCGCCGCCCTCGGCGCGCAGCCGCTCCGCCGTCACCGCCAGCTCCTCGCCGGGCGGCACCAGCGTCGGGTGCGCGTTCGGCCGGAACCGCAGCATCGGGTTCTGCGCCATGGTCGCGGGCAGCACGGGCGTCGCCGTGCCCCGGTCGTCCACCCGGTACGCGCCGCGCTGGTGCCTGCCGGGGACCAGCGCGGCCAGCTCCCGGTCGTCCACCACGAGCGTGTCGGCGCTGCCCGCCAGGTGCAGGTGGAACGCGTCGTTCAGGTCGATCGCGGGCCGGAAGCCCTCGGTCGTGGCGACCTCGACGACGCCGCCCTCGCGCATCCGCACCCAGCCGGACGCGATCTGGTCGGCGAACTCGGCCTCCTGCGCCGCGTGCTCCTCGACGCGCGTGCTGTGCCGCTGCCGCACCCGCTCCACGGTCGCCGGGTCCAGCCCGGACAGCTCGCCGGGCGGGGCGGGGGAGAAGTGCGCGAGCAGGCCGATGGTCTCCGGGCGCGCGCCCAGGTGCAGGTCCAGGTCCGTGACGGTGCGCCCGCCCAGGCCCTCCGGGCGCACCACGGCGCCCTGGAACAGCCAGGCCAGCGCGTCCGGGTTCGCGGTCGGCACGTCGAAGCTCAGCGAGGTGTTCTTCGCCAGCGCCTGCAACCGCAGCTGGTCCACCGGCGGCACGCCGAACTCGTCGCGCAGCCGCTGCGGGGTGAGCCGCTGCTCCTGCGGCTCGTCGCCGGTGCCCCAACCGCCCTTGACCGGCTCGGTCGCGGTCGCCATCGCGCGGGTCAGGTGGTCGACCAGCCACAGGTCCGCCGGGCGCAGCTCGCCGACCGCGCTGGGCGCGGTGCCCGCGGTGTCCGGCAGGCCGAGGAAGTGGCCGACCTCGTGGGCGAGCCTGCGGCTGCCGGTGCCGGACGGCCAGGTCAGCTGGCCGGGGCGGCCCCGGTCGGTGACCACGATGCTGGCGTGCGCGGACGTGGGGCTGTCGGTGAACTCGACGGTGACGTGGAACTGCTCGCCGCCGGGCAGCCGGTTGCCCCGGTTGAACAGCTCCTCCACGCCCAGGCAGGCGCGGGCCTCCAGGTCGGGGGCCAGGGTGTCCAGGTGCAGGCGCACGGTGAAGTCGCGCACCGGGGAGCCGTCGGCGGTGAAGTCCCTGATGTCGCAGGCGATCGGGCCGCGCCACGGGTAGCCGGTGGCGCCGTCCGGGGTGGTGACCGGCACCTCCTGCGGGCCGTCGCCGTCGCCGCGCACCCAGGCGGTGGCGGGGGTGGCGGCGCGGACCTCGGCGATGGAGTCCGGCTGGACCGGGGACTCCGGGTCGAACCAGGCGGTGTTCGGCGCGGGGGGCTGGGTGGTGGGCTGCGCGGCGAAGGCGGCCGTGGGCGCGGGGGCGGCGGGGCCTGCGGAGAAGTGGCCCGAGGAGCTGAGTCCCGAGGAGGCGGGCGCAGAGGGGGTGAGCGCAGAGGGACTGAGCGCAGAGGGGGTGAGTCCCGAGGGGGTGGGCGCTGCTGGGGCGCGCCCTGCGGAGGGCGTCGTGGTGGCGCCGGTGGTGACCTGACCGGACTTCGGGAGGTGCGTGGTCGCTTGGTGCTGGCCGGACGTAGGGGTTCGGCTTCCGGCAGCCTGACGGCCCGCCGCGGCGCGTTCACCCTGTCCGGATGACGCAAGTTGCCGAGTCGGTGACTCAGCGTCAACGCCCGCGGTCGCGGGCGCCCACGGCTGGCGGGAGGGCGCGGCCCGTCCCCCCTGCGTTGTCGCGCCCGCGTCCGCCGTGCGGCGGCGCGAGCCGTGGGCGTCGGTCACCGGGGGCATTTTGCCTTCGATGAACCGGGAAGTGGATGTGCTGTTGGTCTCGGTCCCCACCACGCCTGCCGGGTCGCCTAGCGCCGTCCCCGCGGGCGCCCGAGCTTTTCCAGGCGGCACCGGAGGTACGGAGGTAGTACTGGATTGCACCCATGCTAGTCGCTCGAACGAGACAATTTTTCCCACGAGCCGGGGGAAGCCCCGCGACTAGCGGTAGTGGATCACGTGGAGGCCCAGCAGCCCCTCGTCCGTCAGCACCGGCGGCTCCGGCCGCGTCCCGTCCGCGAGCTGCACCCCGCCCTCCGCACGCCGCCCGTTCAGCAGGTGCCCCACCGTCTCCCGGCCCCTGCGGTCCCTGCGGCGCACCCACACCAGCGCGGTCCGCCCGACCTCCATGCCCGCGAACTCGCCGAACACCCCGGCCCAGCCCAGGTGCGTGCTCACCCCGGTCACCTGGCCCAGCTCCGCCGCCGTGTGCCCGATCCACGCCGCGTGCGACGGGGCGGGCGGCGCGTCCAGGCCCGCCGCGTCACCGGCGTCCCAGCGCTCCAGCCACGGCCACGGGTCGGCGTTCGGCAGCGCGAACGGCGCCCGGTCCGACTCCTTCGGGACCACCAGCGCGGCGTCCAGCATCTGGTACCGCAGGTCGTCGGAGTCCCGGTAGGCAACCGTCGTGCAGGCGAACAGCCAACCCCGGCTCAGCTCGTCCTCCGGCGACGGGTCCACCAGCACGACCTCGCCCGCCCCGTACGCCTGCGCCAGGTGCTCCTCGGCGCGCCGCACCGCCGCCTCGAACCCCAGCAGCTCCACCGGCGGGCGCGGGCGGTGGAAGCGGGCCAGCACCAGCTCCTTGACCGCCACCACCTCCAGGTCCGCCGGGCCGCCGCGCATCCCGTCCAGCACCACCACGCCGTCCGGCCCGTGGTGCGCGTACAGCAGGTGCCCGGTCACCTCGGTGCCCGCCAGCTCCCGGCGCACCCACACCACGCCCCTGGTGTCCTCGCCGCCGTCGCGCAGCGCCGCGACCGCCGCCTCCCAGTCCGGGACCGCCGACACCTCCGCGTGCGGGAAGTGCCAGGCCCGCAACCGGTCCCACCAGCCGGGCAGCTCGTGCTCCGGCCGCCACGGCACCACCGACGCGGGCCTGCGGTCCACCAGCGCGTCCACCGCCACCACCGAGCCGCGCGCGTTCAGCCGCCACACCCAGTCCGCCGGGTCGGTCAGCGCGCGCGCCACCGGCTGCCCGTCGACCAGGTCCAGCACCGAGAACGGGTCGTCGTTCGGCAGCGGGAACGGCTGCCCGCCGTCGCCGGGCACCGCCAGCGCGGCGGCCAGCATCGGCTCGTCCGACCCGGTGTAGCGGCAGCCGAACACGGTGTAGGCGGGTGTCACCAGCAGGGCGTCGCCCGAGGGCTCCACCGCGCCGCCGTACACGTGGTCGAGCCACCGCTCGGCCGTGCTCCGTGCCTGTGTCACGCCTGCCCCGTCGCGCTCTGGCCGCCGGTGACCGGGAGGTCGGGCAGCGGGATGTACTGGATCAGCTTCGCGTCCCGGTCGAAACGGCCGGGGAGGTGGCTCTGCCCGTCGTAGGTCACGATCGTGCCCGCCGCGTTCCAGGCGTTCGTCACGTGCGCCGTCCCGTCGTACCGGGTGACCGCGACGGTGATGTGCCTGCCGACGCCGCCCTCCAGGTAGTCGAGCAGGTCGTGGAAGCTCTCCACGTCCACCAGCTCGGCGCCCGCCTCCCGCTGGATGTAAGGGTCCGTGGTGGGCCCGGACATCGGCGGGGCCGACGTCGGCACGCCGTGCATGGTGCGGTGCACGGCCACCACGCAGCGCGTGCAGTTGTAGTTGTGGCCGGGGGTCTTCGCGTCGAACGGGTCCCGGTTCACCACCGCCAGGCCCGGCACGTGCTGCTCGGTCCAGGCGCGCGCCGACACCATGTCGGGGAACGAGCCCAGGTGCACGACGCCCTTGGGCAGCCACTTGGCCAGCTCGGCCTGGTGCCTCGGCTCGTGCCGCGCGTCCAGGTCTGCCTTCAGCGCCGTCTCGGCCGCCTTGTGCTCGGCCGCCAGGGTGTCCTGCAGGAGCTTGCGCTCGTCCGCCGACGCGTTGTCGGCGGCCTGCTCGGCCTGGGCGCGCTCGGCGGCGTGCCTGGCCAGCAGCTCCTGGCCGAGGCGCTGCCGGTGCGCCTCCTGCGCCTGCTGCGTGTCCTGCTCGAACCGCTGCCGCTCGCCGGCCTGGCGCATCAGCACCTGGCGCTCCGCCTCCTGGCGCTCGGCGTGCTGCTCGGCGGTCAACCGCTGCTCCAGCTGCTGCCGCTCCGCGTTGTGGCGCTGCATCACGTCGTTCCACGCCCGGTTCGGGTCGAACATCCCCGGCGGGGCCTGCGTGACCTGCTGCTGGATCCACGCCCGTGCCCGCTGCGCGTCCGCCTGCTGGTGGCCCGCGAACTCGGCGGCGACCTGCTGGCGGCGGGCCTGCTGCCGGTTGCCCAGCTCCTGGCTCGCCCGCTGGTAGTCGGCGGACTGGCGGGCGGTGAACGCGGCGACCGCGTTGGCCAGCTCCTGCTGCTGCCCGGCCAGCACCGCCTGCTCGGTCTGCGCGACCTCGGCGGCGTGCCGCGCGCCCAGCTCGGTCAGGGCCGTGCCCCGCTGCTGCGCGAGGCGGGCGTCCAGCTCGGCGACCGCCGTGGCCGCCTCGGCGGTGAGCCGCTGCTCCAGGGCGGCCAGCTCGGCGACCCGCTCGGCGTTGAGCTGGGCGGCGAGCGCGATGGCCGCCCGGTTGCGCTCGGCCTTCCGCTCGGCGGCGGTCGGGGTGGGGTCGAGGTCCATCACGTCCGGGTCGGCCTGGTCCTTGACCGGGCTCGCGGGCGTGGTGTCGAGGTCCATCGGGTCGGAGAGGGCCTGCTGGTCCGCCCAGGACGGCGGGAGCAGGTTCAGCGAGCCGAACGCGGACGGGGACAACCGGGGGCTGCGCGGCGCGGTGAACGGCTCCACCGGCCCGCGCGGGACCGCGACCGGCGCGACCGCGGGCGTCTCGGCGACCGGGTCGACCGCCGAGGGGGTCTCGGTGGCCTGGTCGTCGGTGGAGTTCTCGACGTCTGAGTCCTCGACGGCCGAGCTCGCGACCGTCGCACCCTCGACAGCCGGCTCGGCGTCGGCGGGCTCGGCGGCGGTCGGTTCGGCGGCGGTCGGTTCGGTGGCCGCCGGTTCGACGACAGCCGCGTTCTCGACAACCGTGTCCGTGACAACCGCGTCCGAGGTGGTCGCGTCCGTGACAGTCGCGTCCGTGGCAACCGCGTCCGTGGCAACCGTGTCCGTGGCAACCGCGTCCGAGGTGGTCGCGTCCGCGACAACCGCGTCGGTGGCAGCCGCGTCCGTGACGGTCGCGTCCGGGGTGGACACCGGGTTGCTCAGCTCCCAGTCGACGTGCACGTCGGTGCCGTCCGCGCGGCCACCCCCGACCCCGGTGGCCCGAATCCCGTGCAGCGCCAGCGCGCCCGCCACGTCACCCGCCTGCGCCCCGGACACGGTGACCACGACCGACTCGTACCCCTGCCGCTCGCGCACGGCGTTGGTCTCCCGCAGGTCGGCCGCCAGCGCGGTCACCCGCGCCGGGTCGAAGCCGCCCTCGGGCTCGATCGCGAACGACCGCTCGGGCAGCTGGTTCGCCGCGTCGAGGCCGTCGCCCTCGCGGAGGTCGGCACGCACCTCGCCGGTGGCAGCCGCGTCGCCGGTCTCCACCGGCGCGGTGCCGGTGAGCGCGGTCTCGAACTCGGCGAACTCGGTGTCGAACTCCTCCTGGATGGTCGCCATCGGGGTGAAGCCCGTCGCGGGGCGGCCCGTTCCCGTCGCCGCGCGCTCGGCGCTCGGGGAGCGCTCCGCCTGGGCCTGGGTCTGGGTCTGGGCCTGGGTCTCGGTGGCCACCGGGGGGAGCGGACCGCTCACCGGCGTGACGTCGGCCGTCAGCGCGGTGCTCGGGATCTCGCCGTTGGACACCAGCGGGGCGGGCGTCAGCGTCCCGTTGGACGTCGGCGCACCGTTGGGCACCGCCGTGCCGTTGGGCACCGCCGCGCCGTTGGAGGCCGGAGTCCCGTGGGAAGCGGGCGTGCCATTGGTGGCCGCCGTCCCGTTGGTGGCAGGCGTGCCATTGGTGGCCGCAGTGCTGTTGGTGGGCGCGGTCCCATTGGTGGGCGCGGTGCCGTTGGTGGCCTGCGTCCCGTTGGTGGGCGCCGTCTCGTTCGGCTCCGCCGTCACGACCGCCGGGGTCCCGTCGCCCGGCGGCGTGCCGCCGTCCGGCGGGGTGGGCGCGCCCGGCGCGGTCGGCGGCAGGGCCGGGGCCACGCGGGCGGTGCGGGCGGCGTTGTACGCGTCCACCTGCTGCTCCACCGCGACCTTCGCCGCCCACCACTCGTCGCGCTTCAGCGCGGCCTCGGCCCGCTTCTCGTGCAGCTCGGCCTCGACCTCGCGGATCAGGGCCTGCTGCGCGACCTGCTTCGCCAGCTCGGCCACCACCGCGGCGCCCTCGGCGTCCCGCTGCCCCTCGACGCGCGTGATCGCCTCCCGGCGCTCGACGGTCGCCCGCTCGGCCGCGGCCAGGGCGTCGGACCGCGCGTCCAGCACCCCGCGGCCCTCGGCCAGCGCGATCTCGGCGACCTCCGCCCGGTCCCCGGCGGTGCGGGCCTCGTGCGCCGCCCGCTGCGCGGCCTCGGCGCGGTCCAGCGCCGCCTCCACGAGCCGCACCCGGCGCTCCGCCAAGGCGTGCGCGGACTCCAGGGCCGACACGTCCTCGCCGCGCGCCCGCGCGGCCTCCAGCGCCGCCCCGGTCCGGCCGGGGGTCGGCGCGACGACGTCCAGGGTGCCGCGCAGCCGCGCGACCACCTCGCCCGTCGGCCTGGACAGGTCGGCCGCGTGGCCGAGGTCCGCCAGCGACCGGTTCGCCTCGACCAGCTCGGCCTCGGCGCGCGCCCGCGCGCCCGCCGCCTCGACGGCCAGCGTCCGCTCGGCCTCCGCCCGCTCGCGCAGCCCGGCCACCCGCTCGGCCTCGGCGTCCCGCACGGCCCGGACGTCCGCCTCGGCCTGCTCGACCCGCGAGAGCACCGCGCCCTCGCTCCGGAGCCGCGTCCCGGCGCCGACCTGCCTGATCCGCGCGGCCTCCTGGTCGGCGCGGGCCGCCGCCAGCACCGGAGCCGCCTCGTTGATCTTGTCCTGCGCGTCGTGCCTGGCCTTCTCGACCGCCTTCTCGGCCTCGCGCCACGCCTCGTCGGCCTTCTTGACCTCGGCCTGCGCGCTGTCCAGCCCGTCGCCGAACCGCTGGCCCAGCAGCACCTCGGCCTCGGCCGCGGGCACCCGCAGCGACGCCGACCCCGGCACCGACAGGTCCACCACGGACGTGCGCCCGTCCACGGTGGCCACGACGCGGTACTCCACGTCGAGGTCCACCAGGCCGGACGTGCCCTGCGGCTTGCGGTCGGCGGTCCTGGTGTCGGTCGGGCCGCCGGACAGCGCCTGCGAGTCCTCGGCGGACCGCTTCACCTCGACGCCGCTGAACGACGGGTTCATCGTGTTGGCCGGATCGGCGCCCTGCTTGACCAGCACGGTGCCCGCCGCCGCCCCGACCGACACGTCGGCCGCCATCGCGACCTTCGCGTCCCCGGTGCTCGCGTACGCCTGCCCCTTCGAGCCGCCCATGCCGACGCCGTCGCTGACGCTGGCCAGGGTCGGGTTGGCGACCCGCGCGTAGACCTTCACGTCCGCGTGCTGGCTCAGCAGCAGCGCCGCCTCGTGCAGCGCCGGGACCTCCAGCGCCCCGCCGGTCATGCCGGGCAGGTGCGGCTGCAGGGTCTCCGAGGCCAGCGCGGAGAACAGCGTGTTCAGCGTGCCGGTGCCCTTGCCGGTGATGCCGTCCTTGGCGCCCGCGCCCCGCAGCGCCGCCAGCGCCGCCTCGCGCAGGTCCCGCGCGCCCCGCAGGCTCTCGACCGTGGCGGTCGGCGGCAGCGCGACCGCGCCGCCCTCCTTCTGCCACGCCGCGACCGCGTCCGCCGCGCCCTGGCTCGCCGGGCGCGCGGTCGTGGTCGACGTGTACGGCGCGGCGGCCGGGCCGCCCACGATCCGCTGGTTGTCCGCGAACGCCCGCAGCCTCAGGTCCTGCGGCTGCCCGGCGGCGGTCGCGACGACCTGGTCGCCCTTCTCCACCACCAGCTCGAACTCGACCGGCACGTCGTAGCGCGCGGCCGGTCCGCCGCCGCTGTGCGAGGCGCTGAACTGCGTGGTCAGCGAGGTGTTGACCGAGGTGCTCCTGGACTGCCCGATGTTCGCCGAGACGAACGCGCCGGTGTTGCCGGACACCGTCGGGTGCGCGCTGCCGGGGATCACGGTGCCGTTGGTGCGCACGCCGACGCCCCAGCCGCTGTCCCGGCCGAAGCCGGACGAGGTCTTGCTGGAGCCGCCGACCGAGTGGTCGATGCCGACGCCGTCGTTGACCACGTCGACGAACTTCGGCGTGCCCGCCTTCGCCTTCAGCGTCACCTGGAAGGTGTCCTTGCCGAACACGCCCGGCTGGTGCAGCAGCAGCGGCACGCCGCCGTCGAGCGCGCCGTCGATGAGCGCCTTCACGCTCGTCGGCGAGGTGAAGTCGGCCAGGCGCTGGAGGTTGTTCATCGAGTCGCGCAGCACCGAGTCCGGCACGAGCGCGTCGCCGACGAGCTTGCCGGTCTTCGCGTTGACCGCGTCGACGAGCGCCTTCACCTCGCCGGACAGGTCCGGCGGGGTCTCCAGCGTGCTCAGGCCCAGCGCGCCGGGCTCACCGGCGGCCAGCGTCCTCGGCGGCGCGAGGTGCCGGTCCACGGTGGGCAGGTCGCGGGTGGTGGGCTCGGGCAGCACGCCCAGCTTGCGCGCCTCGGCCTCGGTGACCCTGGCGAACACCGCGCCGGGCAGCGAGACGTCCACGCCCGCCGTGCGCAGCCGCCCGTCCGCGACCACGTTGACCTTCTGGCTCTCGGCGACCAGCGCCACGTCGGCGTCGAACTGCACGAGCACGGTGCGCGCGCTGTCCGGGTGCGAGGTGGTGCGGTCGACGTTGCCCGCCAGCTCCGAGCCCTGCGTCTCGGACTTGCCCCACACGGTGTACCGGCCGGTGACGGCCGGACCCGCGAGGCCCGAGACCGGGGCGGCGGTGCCGGGGGGAGCGGAGACCGGCGCCGGGCGCGCGGAGACCGCGATGCCCGCCGTCAGGTCCACCGACTTCGCGGTGCTGCTGGTGTAGCCGGCCTTGTAGCCGCCGCTGACGCTCAGGTCGGCCGGGGTGGTGTCGGAGATCGACACCAGCTTCGGCCTGCCCAGCTTCACGGTCATGCCGAGCGCGCCGGTCCGGTCGGTGATCCGCCGGTCGTAGCGCAGCGCGGGCTCCTGCACGCCCTGGTCGACGAGCTTCTGCAGGTTGGCCTTCAGGTTCTCCGGCGCGAACAGCCGGTCGAGCTGGGCCCGTGAGGCGGTGCCGGGCTGGGTGAGCGCGGTGTCGCCGTTCGCCGCCCGGTCGATGACCTTGATCGCCTCGTCGCGCAGGTCCTTGGCGCCGGTGAACGCCTCGACCCTGAGCAGCTCCGGGGCCTCGGCGCGCTCCCGCGCCGCGCGGCCGACCAGCTCGCCGATCGACGGCGGCTCGGCCATCGCCCTCGGCGCGACGGGGCCGGGGGTGAAGCCCTTCGGGTCGGACTTCATGACCACGCCGTCGGGCAGCCACGTGGTGACCTTGCCCGTGATCGGCGTGAGCACCTTCGGCGCGTCACCCGGCCGGGAGGCGGCGGGCGTCGCGGCCGGGACGGCGGACGGCGTGGCGGTCGCGTTCGGCGCGGCCGTGCCCGGCGTCGTGCCCGCGGTCGTGCCCGGTGCGGTCGTGCCCGCGGTCGCGTTCGGCGCGGCCGGGGGCGGCGTCGCCGTCCCGGTGCGCGCGACCACCTTCGGCTCCGGCACCTGCAGGAACGGCGAGCCCGGCGTCACCCGCCGCACCCACGACCTCGGCCGGGTGAAGGTCGAGACCACGATCTCGAACTCCACGTCCGACTCGAACAGGTGCGCGTCGGGCGAGCCGCCCGCCGTGGACGAGCTGGTGACCGCCGGACCCGCGCTGTTCTTGTCCGTCTTGCTGTAGGTGCCCCTGATCCCGGCCTGCGGGGTCGGGGTGACCGTGGCCGTCGTGCTCTTCCACGGCGCGTTCACCCGGCCCTCCAGCCCCGCGCTGAAGCCCTTCGTCGTCGACGTCGAGCTGTCCAGCTTCGGGCTGGTGCTGTTGGCCGCGCGCACGTTCCGGTCGGCCGCCTCGCCGAGGTGCGCGGTGTTGGAGACCTTGGCCCGCACCTCGATGTTGACGTAGGTGTCGGTGGTCTTGCTCTGGTGCTTGAGCTGCACCTGCACGCCCGGCCCCACCAGGCTGTCCATGCTGCTGCGCAGCGCGGTCGGCGACAGCTGGGCGAGCTTGCGCTGGTTGTCCAGGCGCAGCGCGGTGTCCTCGTACCGGTGCGCCTTGCGGTCGCCCGGCCTGGTCGAGTCGGAGTTCCAGTCGGGCAGGAACTTCGCGAAGCCCGGCAGGTCCCGCAGGACCTGCTCGACCTGCGGCTGCACCTGGTTGGCCGCGGTGAACGAGCCGACCCGGCCGTCACCGGCCGCCAGCGCGTCCGCCAGGTACGGCGGCGCGTGCCTGGTGCCCGCCGTGTCCGGCTTGACCAGCGCGGGCGGGGTGTCGCCCGGCGTGGGCAGGCCCTGCGCGGCGGCCTCGGGCAGGCCCATCCGCACGTGCGCGGTCACCGGCACGACGACGTTCTCGCCGCTGGGCGTGCGGACCTCGACGTCCACCTCGACCTGGTACAGGCCGATCTCGCCATTGACGGTCAGGCCGCCCCGGTTCATCGCGCTGACGCCCGCCGACGAGCCCTCGGCGGTGCGCGCCGAGTAGGTGCCGGTGACGCCGATCTGACCGGTGAGCGTGCCCGGCTGGCCGATGATCCCGCCGACGCCCGCCGTCGCGTCGAAGCCCGCCTTCGTGGTCGCCGACAGGCTGTTGCCGGTCGTCGTGGTCTCCTGCACCCGCAGCGAGGCCGTGTCGTTGGTCCCCACCAGCTCGGCGCTGCGCAGGCGCGCGGTCATCTGCACCGCGCCGCCCGTGCTGCCGTCCGGGCTGACCAGGTCGGGCGAGGTCACCCAGCCGTTCAGCATCGGGCCGAGGTGGGAGCGGATCGAGCCCGCGCTCAGGAAGTCCTGCAGCGCGGTCCGGCCCGGCGAGCCGATCTTGGTGATCGACGGGTGCAGCTTGGTCGCCACGTCGCCGAACGCCCGCTTCGCGTCCACGCCCGTGATGGCCTCGGCCACCAGGTGGTCGAGCTTCGCGCCCACGTCCGGGTCGGTCAGCGCCACGCGCGGCGCGGTCTTGCCGGACGAGGCGAGCCGCCCGAGGTCCTCGGGCACCACCAGCTCGACGCTGCCCTCGACGGACGGCGGCGAGGAGATGTTGCCCGACGCGTCGGTGAGCGTGACGGTGTACTCGACCTCGGCGCGCACGGCCTGCGCCTGCTCGCCGGAGCGCACCGAGCGCTGGTCGGCGGTGGACACCGAGAAGCCCTGGGTCACGGCGGGCGTCGCCAGCTGCGCCTTGCCCGCCACCGAGCCGTACGGCCCGGCGAGCACGCCCATCGTCACGCCGCCGCTGATGTCGTTCGCGGTGGTCAGCGCGTTGGTGGTGGACGCGGACTGGCCGGACTGGTTGGCGACGTCGACCTTGTGCTCGGTCTCCTTCGGCTTCCCCTCGTCCTCCGGCCTCACGGCGGTCGCGTCGGCGTCGGGGTCGGTCACCGGCAGCGCGGCCGGGGCCTCGGTCGGGCGCAGGTGCGCCCGCACGTTCGCCTCGTGCCACTTGCCGTCGATCTGGACCTGGAAGTTCCGACCGCCCTTGAGGAAGGTCTCGAACTCGGTCTCCAGGGTCCTGGCGACCGCCTCGGCGTCCTGCGGCCGGACGCCGCCGAGCGAGGTGACCACGTCGGCCGCGCCGCGCACGTCACCGGCGACGATCGAGCCCAGCGCCTCGTTGGACTGCGCGAAGGCGGGCAGGTCGCGGCCGGTGAGCACCTGGCCGGTGCTCGCGGGCGGCATCGGAACCAGCGGGATCACCGGGGCCGCGGGCCTGCGCTTCCACGGGGCGTTCGGCGCGACCGGCTCCGGGTTGGAGCGCGAGCCGGGGCGGTCCGAGCGGTCCGGGCCGAGCGGGTCGACCGCGCTCCGCGGGTCGGCGGTCTCGGCGATGCTCGCGGTGTCCGGGGTCAGCGCGCCCGGCGCGTGCTCCGCGTCGGGGGTGCGCGCGCCGTCCGTGGGGACCGGGGTGCGCCAGGCCGCCCGGTCGCGGGCGAGCCTGCTGTCCGGCGCGTCGGACGGCCTGCGGCTGGGCAGCGGCGTGCCCTCGGGCGTGGTGGCCGCCAGGACCTCCAGCGTCCGCACCGGGTCGTTGCCCCACTCGCGCAGGTCGGCCGCCGCGCGGTCGCGCTCCACCGAGGTCACCGCGGCGTTGTCCCACGCCGCGCCGAGCCGGTCGCGGTGCTGGAAGCCCTCCGCGACGAAGTCCGCGTACGCCTGCTCGGCGTCGCGCACCGCCTCGGCGTGCGCCTCGCGGGCGGACAGGAAGTTCCGGAACGCGTCGAGCCGCGTCCTCGGGAAGTCCGGGCCCTGGTTGACCAGGCTCGGCCGCCGGGTGGCGTCCGCGTCGAGCACCGCCGCGACGGCGGACTCGGCGTCCTGGGCCAGGCCGTCCCGCTGCGCCGGGGTGATCTCCACGTCCGGCACGACCCCGGTCGCGGTGCGCGCGATCGGGTCGGCGTTCACCAGCACCGGCGGCTGCCCCGGCGCGAACCGGATCAGCGGCTCGACGCCCTGGTGCCGCGTCACGATGTCGCTGAAGATCTTCCGGCCGAACGCGTCGGTCGGCTCCCAGTACATGTGCGCGCCGTGCTGGACGCCCATGTCGTTGTGCGTCAACCGGTACACGTCGAGGTCGTACGCGTACGCGGTCAGCTGCTCGCCGGTGTCCGGGCGGCGCACGTTGTACACGTCGTGGTCGCCGGTGATGTGCTTCGGGCCGTCCGCCGTCACCTGCTGCACGACGCCGTCCGGGGAGACGGTGAACTTCCCGTTCTCGGCGTGCTTCGCCATGACCGGGGCGAGCTGCGTGAACTCCTCCAGCCTGCTCTCGTACCGGTCGCGCACCACCTGGGCGTCGGTCGCGCTCAGCGCCGACACGTCCGGCTGCTCCGGCTCGAAGAAGCCGACCAGGCCCACGTGCTCGGCCTTCGCGCCCAGCGCCACGTCCACCGGGGTGATGGTCTTGGCCTTGATGTCGACCGGCTTGGGCACCGCGCCCTCGGCCAGCCAGCGCGCGGCGGTCGGGTTCGTCGGGCGCACGTCGTACACCAGGTCGAACCGGTCGGCCATGCGCTGGAACCGCTGCTGGTTGACCTCGGGCATCCCGTAGGTCTCGCGCAGCTCCTTGGCGGACAACGACTTCCCGCCGTCGTGGTAGTTCGGCGGGACCAGCCAGTTGCGCGGGTCGGCCGGGGTGGCCTCGGCCGGGAAGCGCGAGTCCAGGTCGGCGAACACCTCGCGGGTGAACGAGTCCGCCACGCGGGCGGGCGCGTCCAGCACCGGGGCGGTGTCCGCGAGCGGCGGCGTCCAGACCGGCGCGCCCTGCAGGGCGGTCATCCGGCTCTCGATCAGCCACAGGTTCGACGGCAGGACCTTGGCGCCCGGCGAGTTCAGGCCGGTGTTCATCGGACCGCTGACGCCCTGGGTCAGCGGGCCGGTGAAGCCCGCAGGCCTCGGGTCGTCGGGACCCCGGACCACGCGCGCCGCGTCCTGCCGGTGGTTGAAGACCGGGTTCTCGGCGTTCGGGTCCTCGTCGCGGCTGGTGTGGTACTGCTCGTACAGCCCGTAGAAGTGGCCGATCTCGTGCGCCAGCTCGCCGGGCGGGGTGTCGACCGGCCAGCTGGTCTGGTTCGGCCGGGCGCCCGCGGGGGCGAGCGTGACCGTGCTGTGCGCGTCGGCCGGGTTGTCGGTGAACCGCACGGAGCCGTGGAACTGCTCGCCGCCGGGGAGCCGGTTGCCGTGGTTGAACACGCTGTCCAGGCCCTCGGCCGCCCGCTGCTTCACCGCGTCGACCACGTCGGCCGGGTGGCCGGACGGGTCGAGGTAGATGACGGTCTCGAAGTCCCGGACCTGCTTGCCGTCGACGGTGAACGACCGGGTGTCGTACGCGATCTGGGCGCGCCACGGCCGGGCGTCCAGGCCCTGGTCGTCCCACCGGCTGCTGTCCATCAGGCCGGAGTCCTCGCCCCGGATCTTCGCGGTGATCGGCGCGGTCGCCTTGCCGCGCGCGATCTGCTCGGGCGTGGCCGGGTCCTTCGCGTCGAACCAGGGCGCGCTCGTGGCGTCGCTGTTGCGCCAGGAGGTGTCCTCCAGCACGGACTTGGCGAACGTCGGCCAGGCCGCGCCCTCGGTGTCCGGGAAGTCGATCTTCACCTGGGCGGCCCTCGGGTCCACCTCGGTGCGGGGGACCTGCGGCGGGGTCCAGCCGTCGGCGCGGCGCAGGTCGTAGTCGACCCGCACGTCCGCGCCGTCCCTAGACCCGCCCGGCAGCACCTGGGCGTCCACGCCGCCGTCGCGCAGCCTGCTCGCGACCTCGGCGGCGTGCGCGCCGTCCACGGCGACGACCGGCGGCAGCCAGCCGTTGGCCGCGCGCTTGCCCGCGCTCTCGGTCAGGTCGGTGGCCAGCGCGTCGAGCTTCGCGAGCTGCGCGTCGTCCAGCCTGCCGCCGGGGGCGACGTCGAAGGACGCCTCGGGCGGGACGCCGGTCCAGGCGCGCTCGCGGCCGGACCGGTGGTCGGCGGAGCGGTCCGAGGCGGGCGGGGTCGCGCCCGGCTGGTCCGGCCGACCGGCGCGCGGCGGCGCGGAGGGCGGGACGGCCGGGGCCTTGCCCTTGTCGGTGGTGCCTGCGGCGATCTCGTCGGCCCTGCGCTCGGCGGCGCTGAGCTCGGCGGCGTCGCGGGCCTCGTGCAGGTCGGCCTCGCGGATGGCGCCGTCGACCATCGCCCGCTCCTCGGGGGAGAGCGGGGCCTTGCCGTGCGGCTCCTTCGAGGTGCCCGCGCGGGCCGCGTCCTCCTTGGCGACGCCCTCCGACTCGCGGACCGGCGCCGGGGTCTCCACCGTCGTGCCCGCGGGCGGAGCGGGCGGCGTCCCGCCGTCGGTCGTCGGCGGCGTGGCGCGCGCGTCGTTGTACGCGTCGACCTTCGCCTCGACGTCCCGCTTGGCCTGCCACCACTCCAGCTGCTTGACGTCCGACTTGGCGCGCTCGGTGGCCAGGGTGGCCTCGACCTTGGCGATCTGCGCCTTCAGCAGGTTGGTCTTCAGCGCGTTCGCCACGACCTGCGCCGCCCGCTCGTCGGCGGCCTTCGCGGCGGTCTCGACCTCGGAGTCCCGCGTGGCCGCGAGGCCCTCGGCGGTCTCCAACCTGGTTCGTGCGGTGTCCAGGTTCCGCTGAGCCGTCTCCAGGGCCGCGACGTCGTCCCGGTGCTTCTGCCGGACGGCGTCGGCCTCGGCCTGACTGGTGTCGCGGACGCCCTCGGCCTCGGTCTGCACGCCCTGGAGCGCCTCGACCTCGGCGCCCAGCTCGTCGACCCTGGTCTGCAGGCCCGGCCTGCGCAGCACCGCCTCGCTCAGCGCGATGACGGACGCCTCCGAGCTGTCCGGGTGCTGCGCCGCCGTCGCCTTCGCCGCGATGTCGACCTCGGCGGCCCGCAGCGCCTCCTGCGCCTCGCGCAGCTCGGCCTGCTTCGCCGCCGTCGCCCCCGCCGCCTCGCGCGCGGCCCGCGCGTCGGTCCCGGCCTTCGCGTCGGCGGCCTCGACCAGACCGGGGCCCTTCGCGACCTCGGCCTCCAGACCGGTGACGACCCCCTGGTTCTCGTCGACGGCCTTCTGCTTGACGGGCACGTCGGCGTGCGCCTCGGCCTGCGCCCGGATCGCGCCGTCGCGCGTGGCGACCGCGCCCCGGACGTCCACCCCGTCGCGGGCCTTCGCCAGCTCGGCGATCTTCGGAGCCGCGTCGTTGATCTTGTCCTGCGCGTCGTGCCTGGCCTTCTCCACGGCCAGCTCGGCCGTGCGCCACTCGCCCGCCGCCGCCTTGACCTTGCTCTGCGCGCCCGCCAGCGCCGGGTCGATGCCCTCGCCGAGGACCTGCGGCACGTCCACGCCCAGCATCCGCACCGACACCGAGTCCGGCACGGTCACGTCCACCACGGACGTCTTGCCGTCCACGGTGGCCACCACGCGGTACTCCACGTCGTAGTCGACCAGCGCGGTCAGGTTGCCGGGGTTCTTGACGTTGTTGGTGGTGCCGGACGAGTGCCCGCCGCCCTGCGAGGCGTCGCTCTCCGTCGCGTGCTTGACGTCGAGCCCACCGAACTTGCCCAGTTCGGTGTTGTTCGCGACCGTGTCGTTGAACCGCGCCCCGCCGCCGACGCCGAACCCGACGTCACCGCCGTTGGTCGTCTTCGCGTCGGCGTTCGTCGTCCACGTGGACGTCTTCGGGTTCTCCAGGTTCACGCTCTCGCTGAGCGAGTTCAGGCTCCGCTCGACCACCCGCGCGTAGACCTTCACGTCGGCGTGCTTGCCGCCGAACACCGAGGTCTCGTGCAGGGTCGGCACGTTCAGCGAGTCGCGGAACACACCGGGCAGGCCCGGCTGGAGCACCTCGGAGCTGATCGCGTTGTGGACCACGTTCAACGAGCCGGTGCCCTTGCCGGTCAGGCCCTTGCCCGCGCCCGCCTTGGTCAGCGCCTCCACGGCGGCGTCGCGCACCGCCTCGGAGCCCCGGAAGTTCTCGACCGACGCGCCCGGCGGGACCCAGCTGCCGTTGTCCGCCCCCCGCCAGCGGGCGATCGCGTCCGGCTGGGCGTCGGCGGCCGTGCGGACCTGCGGCGTCCCGGCGACCGCGCTCGGGGTGGCCTTCGCGGGCGGCGCGGTGACGCGCTGGTTGTCCGCGTGCAGCCGCATGGAGATGTCCTGCGGGCCGCTCTTGACGCTGGTGACCGGATCGGCGTTCGCGCCCTTCTCCACCACCAGCTCGAACTCGACCGGCACCACGTACCGGGCCGCGGGCCCGGTGGCCGCGCGGAGGTTGCCCTCCTGCTCGGTCTTCGAGTCGCTGACGCCGACCGCCTGGGTGTGGGCGACGTGCGCGGTGACGGCGATCGGGATCGCCCCGTTCACCGTGCCCGGCGCGTTCGGCCGCGCGGTGCCCGGCTGGTTGATGCCGGGGATGAGCGCGCTCAGCGACCAGCCGGTCTTGTTGGTCAGGGCGGTGGTCTGCTTCACCGCGCCCGTGACGGTGTGCTCGACGTCGACGCCGTCGTTCACCACCTCCACGAACTTCGGCGCGCCTGCGGGCTTCGCCTTCAGCGTCACCTGGTAGGTGTCCTTGCCGAAGGTGCCCGGCTGGTGCAGCAGCAGCGGGACGCCGCCGTCGAGCGCGCCGTCGATCAGCGCCTGCACGCTGGTCGGCGAGGTGAAGTCGGTGAGCCGCTGGAAGTTGTTCGTCAGGTCCCGCATGACGGTGTCCGGGATCATCGTGGAGCTGCCGAACCGCGAGGTCTCCCTGTTCAGCTGATCGATCAGCTGGTTCACCTCGGCCGACAGGTCCGGGCCGTTCTCCACGGTGCCCAGGCCCAGCGCGCTCGACCCGTCCGTCGTCATCGACTTCGGCGGGCGCATCTCCGGCATGACCTCGGCCGGGACGTGCTCGGGCAGCTTGGGCAGGACGCCCATCTCGCGCGCCTCGGCCTCGGTGACGCGCACGAACACCGCGCCGGGCAGCTTCGTCGTGGCGCCCGCCGCGTCCGGCGTGCCGCCGTGGTACAGCGCGTTGCCCGAGCGGCTCTCGGCCACCACGGACACGTCCGCGTCCAGCTGCACCAGCACGGTGCGCTGCGTCCCCGGCGTGACCACGTTGCGGTCGACCGTGCCGGACACCTCGACCGCCGACGACTTCTTCTCGCTCCACGGGGTGTACTTGCCCATGAGACCGACGCCCACCGCCGTGGTGCCCGGCGCGGGCTCGCCCTCGGGCACGTTCGGGGTCTTCCTGGTCACCACGTTGGCGCCCGCCGTGGCGTCCACGGACTTCGACTTGGACGACTCGGCCGAGGCCTTCGCCCCGCCCGTCGACGCGTTCTCGGTGCCGTTGCCGTTGCCGTCGCCGAAGTGGTCGGAGATCGACACCAGCTTCGGGTTGCTCAGCCCCATCGTCATGCCGAGGGAGCCGGAGCGGGCGGTGAACCGCCTGCCGTACTTGAGGCCCTGCTCCTGGATGCCCGACTCCAGCAGCTTCGGCAGGGCGGCCTCGATGTTCTCGGCGGAGAACATCGTGTCGATCTGCGCGCGCGCCGGGGTGCCGGGCAGGGTCAGCGCCGTGTCGTCCTTCGAGGCGCGGTTGACCACGTCGACGGCCATGTCCCGCACGTGCTCGGCGCCGGTGAACGCCTCCACGTGCAGGAGCTTCGGCGCGATCGGGTCGCCCTTCTCGGCCTTCGCCGGGGTGGGCTTGCGGTCCGCGCGCGACGCGCCGTGGTCGGCCAGCAGGTCCTTGACGGTCGGCTTGCCGCCCATGGGCGTGGGGTCGGTCGGCGTTCCGGGCTTGAAGCCCTTGGGGTCGCGGGTCATCGTCGAGCTGTCGGAGATCCACAGCTCGACCGGGTGTGTGGCGTTCGGGGTGTCGGGGAACTGCTTGGTCGCGATCGTCCTGACCTCGGGCACGCGCGTGCCGGGCAGGTCGGACTTGCTGTGCGGCGCGAACGTGCGGGGCCGCTCGATCGAGGTGATCTCCACGACCAGCCGCACCTCGCCCTGGAACAGCTGGGCGTTCTTGCTGCCCACGTTCAGCGAGGTGTTCGAGACCGTCGGGCCCGCGGCGTTCTTGTGCCCGGTGGCCTGGTTGTACTTCACGCCCGCCTGCGGCATCGGGGTGATCGTGAGGCCGCCGTCCTTCGTCGGGGCGCTGATCCGGCCCTCGACGCCCAGGTTCCACCCCTTCGAGGTGGAGCTGGAGCTGTCCAGCTTCGGCGCGACCGCCGACGAGGCGCGCACGTTGCGGTTGTCGATCTGGCCCAGGTGCGCGGGGTTGCCGACGGGCACGGCCCGCACGGTGATGTTGGTGTAGGTCCGCGTGGTCGCGGTCTCGCTCTTGAGCTGGGCGGTCACGCCCGCGCCGAGCAGACCGTCCATGGTGGACTTGAGCGCGGTCGGGGACAGTTTCTCCAGCTCGCGCTGGTTCGCCAGCTGGAGCGAGGTCGCGTGCGAGCGGTCCCGCCAGCCGCTGAACGGGTTGCGCGACTTGGTGGTCGCGGGCGGCGGGGTGCTGCCCCACTCGGGCAGCAGGTCCTTGGTGGCGGGGTCGGCCTTGAGCATCGCCTCGACGTCGCCGAGCACCTTGCCCGCCGCCGGGAACGAGCCGACCTTCGCGTTGCCCGCCGCCAGCGCGGACGCCAGGTACGGCGGCGCGTGGCGGGTGCCCGCGGTGCCCTCCTTGATCCGGCCGGGGGTGCCGTCGGGCACCGGGAAGTTCGGCGTGCCGCCTGCCGGGTTCTGCGCCGTCGCCTCGGCCAGGCCGATGCGCTGGTAGGTGGTGACGGGGACGGTGACGGTGCCCTTGGGGCCGCGCACCTCCACGTCCGCCGTGATCTTGTAGACGCCGACGTCGCCCTTGAGCTGCACGCCGGTGCGGCTGCTGGTGCTCAGGCCCGCCGAGCCGCCCTCGGCGGTGCTCGCCGAGTAGCCGCCGACCACGCCGACCTGGCCCGCGAGGACTCCCGGCTGGCCGATCACGCCACCGAGGCCCGCGCTCACGTCGAAGCCGGACGGGACCGACGCCGAGGTGCCGCTGGCGCGGGCGGTGGACTCGTGCAGCCGCATCTCGGCGGTGTCGAGCGTGCCGACCAGCTCGGCGCGGGTGATCGTGGCGCGCATCTGCACCGCGCCGGTCTTCTTGCCGTGCGCGCTGGCCAGGTCGGGGGAGGAGACCCAGCCGTTGAGCATGGGGCCGAGGTTGCGGCGGATGTTCGTGCCGCTGAGGAAGTCCTGGAGCCCGGCGCGGCCGGGGGCGCCGAGCGCGGTGACCGACGGGTGCAGCAGGAGCTGGGCGTCCGCGAAGGCCTTGGCCGAGTCGTGCACCGAGACGGCCTCGGGGACCGGGTTGTCCAGGTTCGCGCCCACCGCCGGGTCGGTGATCGGGGCGCCCTGGGTGACCTGGCCGTCGGCGCGGAGCTTGGCCCCCGACTCGCCGATCTTGGTGAGGGTGTCGGGGATCTGGAGGTCGACGCTGCCGGTGACGGTCTGCGGACCGGGCACGGCCGGGGTCGCGCCCGGCGTCGTGCTCGCGGGCGCGGCGGGACCGTTCGGGAAGCGGCCGGAGACGTCGGTGGTGTTGACCGTGAAGGTCACCGGCACGGTCGCCGAGGCGGAGCTCTCCGCCGAGCGGATGATGCGCTGGTCGACCGTGGTGGAGGAGGTCTGCTGGCCCACCACCGGCGTGGCGATCTTGGCCTTGGCGCCCGCCGACACGTACGGCCCCGCGAGCTGGCTGTAGGCGCCGGACGCGCCGATCTCGTTGGCGGTGGTGATCGCCTGGCCCTGCGAGGTGGAGGTGCCGCTCTGCACGGCGGTGTCCACCTTGGTCGTGCCGGGCGCCGGGGTGGTGGTGATGCTCCCGGTGGCGGGCAGGTCGAGCTGCGCCTTGATGTTGATCTCGCGCCACTTGCCGTCGATCTTGACCTGGAAGTTCCGGCCGTCGCCGAGGAAGGTCTCGAACTCGGTGTTGAGGGCGTGCTGGACGCGCGCCGCGTCGGCGGCGGGCAGGTTCGGCACGGCGGCGGTGACCTGCGCGGCCCCGTGCACGTCCCGGACGGCGATGGTGCCGAGCGCCGAGCTGTCCCGGACGAACTCGGGCAGGAGGGCGGTGTCGAGGTCCTTGGTCGGGGTGGTGTCGGTGGTCGTGGCGCCGTCGGTGGGCGGCGGTGGGGTGGTCCCGTCGGTGGTGGTGTCGGTCGGCGGGACGTCGACACCGGTGGTCGGGTCGGTCGGCGGCACGTCGGTGCGCGCGTCGCCGTCGACGGTGCTGTCGATGCCGCCGTCCACCCCGGTGGTCCCGGTTTCGGGCACAGCGGTGCCGCTGACCGGAGCGCCGGGCGGGTTCGTCGAGGTCGACGGGGTGGCGTCGGCGCCGGGCCGCCCGCCGTTCGACGGCAGCGCCGACATCGGGTGGCTCTCGACGGCCGGGGGCTTGGAGAGCCACCCGAACGCCTGCTTGAAGATCCTCCGCGACGGCGCGTTGGGCGCGACCGGCTCCGGGTTGGACCGCGACCGGGGCGCGCTGCCCTCCGGCTCCGGCTCGGGCCGGGTCCGCTGGACCTCGGGCTCCGGCTCGGGCCGGGTGCGGGGGGCGTTCCGCGCGTCCTGGGCCGCGTGGTCGGCCTGCTGCCGGGCCTTGGCCGCGTCCGTGTGCGGCGAGTACCTGCCGTCGACCACGTCCAGTTCGATCCTGCCGCGCGGCGGGAGGGACGTGCCGGTGGCCGCCTTGTTCGCCGCCGGGTTCAGGTACGGGGCCGCAGGGGCGAACGGCTGGTGCGTGGTGGAGCCGTCCGGGCGGTGCAGGACGATCTCGGCGTTGAGTTTCGTGGCGAGCATCCGCACCGCGAACTCGTCGGCCTTCGCCTGGACCGGGTCCTGCTCCAGCCGCAGCGACCCGACGTCCGGCAGCTGCGTGGACGGCGGCGAGTCGACGTCCATGGCGGCGTCGCGCATCTCCACGTCGGCGTCGGGCGTGATGGTGGCGATGGGCTTCCAGCCGTGCTCGCCGTCCGGCTCGAAGACCGTCCCGGAGACGATCTTGCCGTTCCCGTCGTAGACCGGGTTCTCGACGAGGTTCCCGTTCTCCAGGAACGCGCCGTGCTCGGGGTTTGGGTGGTCGACGTCCTTCCAGACGTCGATGTCCTTCGGCCCCCTGCTGAAGTCGTTCGGCAGCAGGTCCAGCTTCACGTCCTGGCTGAAGTCCGCGAACAGCTTCCCGCCGGGCTGCACGAGCGCCTTCACCAGCGCGCTGTTCTCGTTCACGGCCAGCTTGTTCTCGTGCAGGAAGTTCGAGAACGCGGTGGACAGCTGGGCGCTCTGCTCGTCCTGGAACTTCTTGCTCGCGCCCTGCGCGGTGTGCGGCTTCGGGTCGAGCCCGTAGCCCAGGACCTCGTTGCGCAGCTGCGCGGAGCTCGTGCCCTCCCAGAGGTCGGGCTTGCCCGCGAGCTCCCAGCGCGCCGCGTCGTACAGGCCGTCGCGCGCGGGCGCGTTGGTGTTGCCCGCGATGTCCGTGCCGCGCTGGTCGCCCCGGACGCCGGACGGCGTGGCGGGCAGCGAGCTGATCTCCTGCGCCAGGCCGAAGAACCGCTTGGTGGCGGCCTCGGGGCTGGACATGGCGGTGTGCGCGCCCGCCGCGGCCTTCTCCGGGGACGCGGTCGGGTCGTTCTGGTAGTTGCTCTGGACGCCCGCCCACTGGCCCTGGCCCTCGCGGCCGGGGAGCTCCGCGGAGATGGCCTTGTTGAGCGGGTTGTCCGACAGGGCGCCGACCTTGCGCTCCCCGCCGGGGACCCGCTCGTTCTTGGCGTCGAGGCCGTCGGGCTCGGGGTTCCAGCCGGGCTGGTCGCGGTTGCCGGGGACCTCGCTGCCCTGCTTGACGCCCAGCGGGTCGCGCTCACCGGGCTTGTGCCCGTCGTAGCCGCTGCGGTACTTCGCGAGCGAGGCGCCCGCCTTCGCGCCGCGGTCGTTCATCTTCTTGCCGTCGCCGTCGACCCTGCCGTCGCTGCCGAAGAACTGGCTGGCGACGCTGGTCAGGTCCATGTGGCTCTGCGGCAGGCCGCTGCTCGACGCCCAGCCCAGCGCGATGCGGGACAGGTCGGTGCCCGCCGCGCCCTCGACGAAGTCCACCTGGAAGGGGATGCCCCGCTCGGGGTGCCGGAAGTTCTGCGCGTCGACCTGGAGCTGGGACTCCCGCTCGTGCAGGTGGTTCTCCAGCAGCCCCACCAAAGGCTTGAGCTGCGTGACCTGGGGCGAGTCGGGACCCGCGACCCTGGTCCAGGCGTCCAGCTTCCGCTGCAGGTCCTGCAGCTGCTGGTAGCGCGCCTGGTGCTCCGGGGGCAGCGCGTCGACCAGTTCGCGCGCGAACTGGTCGTTCAACCGCTGGCTGAGCCCGGCGAACTCGCCCATGCCCGCGCCGAACCGCACGTCCGTGTTGGACAGCGGCACCGACGCGTCGAGGAACAGGTTCGGCTCGGGGCTGTAGGGCAGCATGGGCGCCACGCCGGTCTGCCGGACGCGGGTCTCCATGTCCTGGTTGATCTGCTGCTCGAACTTCTCCGCGAAGTCCGGCTTGGTGATCTCGGCCTGGGCCAGCCGCAGCTTCTTGAGCGTGTCGAGGTTGTCCTTGGCCTGGTCCACCCTGGCCTCGGAGTCGGCCTTGACCTTCTTCTGGGCGGCCGTGAGGTTCTTCTTCGGGAGCTTGGCGACCTCCGCCGCGTGGGCCTGCTTGGCCGCCTCCAGGTTCGAGGTGAGGGTGTCGACCGAGTTCGAGGGCAGCTTGCCCATGCCCTCGTCGATCCGGGCCTGGACGTCCGCGACCAGCTGGACCTTGTCGTCCACCCGGTAGCCGCCGCTGACCATCATCGGGCGGACCGGGTCCAGGCCCGGCGCGACCACCATGCTGTCCGAGACGTGGTTGAACACGTGCTTGCCGCCGGGGACCGTGCGGGTGCCCGTGTCGAAGTCCTGGATCGACAGGTACGGGTGGGTGCCCTTGCCGCCCTGCGCGCCCAGCGCGCCGACCGCGAACTGGTTGGCGTCGCTGACCATCGTCTCGTTGCGGACGGTGCCGAACGGGAACGAGGAGCCCTTCCACGGCGGCAGCTGCACGAGCGCGACCGGGGGCGGGTTGCCGTTGAACCGGGGGTCCGCCTTCAACGCCGCCATGGCCGCGTCGATCTTCGCGGCCATGTCCGCCTCGAGCGCCCGCACGGCCTCCGGGTCGGGCGCCCGCTTGCCCTGGGGCGGCTCGGGCGACTTGGCGTTGACGCCGACGACGAAGACGACCTTCGGGTCGCCGGGCCGGTCCAGTCGCCCGCTCGGGCTGCCGGGGTCCGCGAGGATCGACTCGACGACGTCCGCCAGCGACTTGCCGGGCGTGTTCAGGTCGTTGACGTTGACCATCGAGTTGACGACGAACGACGGCGGCTTGCCGACGCTCTCCTTGAGCGTCGCGGTGTGGTCGTAGCCGGGGCCGTCGTGCGGGACCGCGACCTGGTTCGACCGGCTGCCCGCCAGGTCCAGGAAGGCGTCGGTGGCCTTGACCCTCGGGCCGAGGTCGTTCGCCGAGATCCGGGGCCGCACGTTCGGCGGCGACAGGAAGCCGTCCGGGATCTTCGGGGCGCCGCCCCTGCCCCGGCCCACGTCGGTGGACGGGCCCGCGACCGCGTCGCCGCCGGTGCGCGCGCGCTTCTTCGTGTCCTGCTGGGCCGCGTCGGCCGAGTGGTCGCGCTTGGGCGGCATCTCGCGCGTCGGCCCGTCGTGGTTCGGGTCGACGACCCGGCCGTCCGAGGGCTTGCCGTCCGGGTTGAACTGGGTGTTCGGGCTCGGCGGGGTCGGGCTGCCGTCGAGCGGGGCCGGGTTCGGCATCGAGGTCTGGCTGAGCGCGGTGCTCTCGACCGTCCACAGGTGGCGCGGCAGCAGGCGGGCGTCCGGGCCCTTCAGGCCGCCGCCCATCATGCCCTTGTCGCCCACGTGGACGCCGGAGTTGCTGTCCTTCTCCAGCAGCACGCGCGCGCCGCTGCCGGTGTCCTTGCCCTCGTCGGGGACGCCCAGGTAGTGCAGGATCTCGTGGGCCAGCACGTTCGGGTCCGCGCTCGGGGACCAGGTGGTCTGGGTGCTCTTCGAGACCGGCTTGCCGTCGGGGCCGACCGGGTCCGCGTTGACCGCGACGTTCTGGTGCGGGCTGATCGAGTCGAAGTCGACCCGCACGTGGAACTGGTCGCCGCTGGGCAGGCGGTTGCCCTGGTTCAGCAGGGCGTTGACGCCCTTCTCCGCGTTGGCCTTCAGGTCGGCGATCTGCTGCGCGGTGACCTTCGAGTCCGGCTGCAGGTTCAGCTTGACCGTGTACTCCTGGACGAACTTGCCAGGGGCCACCTCGAAGCGGCGCAGGTCGTACTTGATCAAACCGTCGATCTTGTCGACCCGCGACGGGGTGCTGGTGTTCTGCACGTCCGCGACCGTCTGGTCGACGGTGCGCACGTGGGCGTTGTCGCGGTTCGGACCCCACGTCGACGGGTCGGCCGGGTTCGCCTTGTCGAACCAGGGGGCCGAGTCCTTCTGGTAGTGCTTCCAGTTCAGGTCCGACAGCACGTCGGTCTTGCCCGACAGGTCGGGGCCCTGCGCCTCGGGCTTGATCCAGTTGTTCAGGTCCAGCGGCGCGGCGGGGGTGGGCGTCGGCGGCAGCGGGGGCGGCGTCGGGATCGACGGGTCCTGCGGCGACCGGGTCTGGGCAGAGGTGTCCCGCGCGGCCGGGGTCTGCGCGTTCGGGTCCTGGACCGACGGGTTCTGGACCGACGGGCTCGGCGTGAACGGGTTCGCGCCGAACAGGCCGCCCCGCGCGGGCGGGACGTCGCGCGACGGCGTGCCCGCGTCCACCGACCGGGCGCCCGGCGCGGGCGCCTGGGTCTCCGGGCGGGTGAAGTACTGCGCCTCGGGGCGCGCCGCCGACGTCGGGACGTCCGGCGTGCCGTCCGGCCGCGCCGCCTCGGGCGACGGCTCGGAGCGGGTGCGCTGCGGCGGCTCGGCGTGGAACGTGTTCCTGCCGTTCGAGTCGACGTCGTGGTAGATCCGCAGCGGATCGCTGTTCAGCTCCGCGACCGGGTCGATCCGGGTCGTCTGCTGGTTGTTCAGCGACACGATCTCGATCGGCCTGCCGAGCTGCGAGGCCAGCATGTTCGCCGCGAGCTCGTTCGCCTTCTGCGCCTGCGCGTTCTCGACCGGCGAGTCCGGCCGGTTCGTCCACGGGCTGGGCTGCACCAGGCTCTGCACCAGGTGGCCGGGCGGGACCGGGTTGTCGATGCTGAAGTCGCCGACCATCTTCGCGATGTCCGGGTCGTTCTGCACCCCGCTGATCGTCTGGTGCCGCAGGTCGACCGACGTGTCCGGCCCGACGCCGTCGCGGCGCGCCGCGTCGACCGCGTGGAACAGCGTCCCCGGCGCGGGGGGCGGCGCGGTCGGCAGCACGTACGCGCCGATCACGTGGATGTTGTTCTGCACGTTGATCGGCGTCGGCGCGGTGATCAGGTTCACCGCGGCCACGTACTTCATCGACGGGTCGATGCCGACGTTGATGTTCCCGAAGTCGCCCTTGTTGCCCGGCGTCGTGGCGATCGAGTTGGCGAGCTTGTGCTTGTCCTGCGTCCCCAGGAGGTCCACGTTCTCGCCGGGCTTCCAGGTGCCCCCCTGGTTGTTCCCCTGCGGGTTCGCGACCGCCGGGTTCCGGCCCCCGACGTCCATCGAGGTGTAGTCGTTCTGGAAGTCCTTGAAGCTGATGCCGCCGCGCGCGGCCTGCGTGTTGTAGAACCGCTGCATCGCGTCGTGCGCGGGGACGTGGCTCTGCGGCAGCGCGCCCGTGTCCGCGAAGGTCTCCACGAACCGACCGAGGTCGGTCTCGATCGAGCCCCCGTAGAAGTCGGTCTTGAACGCCTCGCCGCGCTGCGGGTGCTGGTTGTTCTGCGCGTTGGCGGCGGCGTTGCCCTCCAGCGAGCCGTACAGGTCCTCGATCTTCATCTCGGGGTTGTACGAGGGCGGCGTGAAGCCGTCCTTGGCCGCCTGGTACTCGGCCGAGTAGTGCGTGTTCAGCTCGCTGGCGTACAGCTTGTGCATCGCCGTGGCCAGACCGCCGTACTCGGCCCCGGTCTTGCCGAACTCGGCGTCCTTGATCGCGGTGGCGGCCACGCCGTCCACGAACAGGTTGGGTTCCGGGATGTACGGCAGCAGCGGGTGCGTCTTGGCCAGGTTGTCGCGGGTCTGCATGTCGTTCGCGATGGCCCGCTCGAACGCCGTCTTGAACTCCGGCGTGTCGATCCGGTTCCGCCGGGCCTGGAGCTCCCTGATCCTGGCCTTGGGCTTCTTGGTGTCCTTGGCGTCCTGGATCTTCTGGTCCATGAACGCCCGGCCCTTGTCGAGCAGGGCGTCGAAGTCCGGCGTCGGCCGGTAGCCGCCGCCGATCAGCAGCGGCCGGTTCGGCTGCGGCTTGCCGTCGACGGTGACGTCCACGTTCGACGTCATGTCCGTGACGTGCTGGAAGATGTGCTTGCCTGACGGCACGTTCCGGCTGGCGACGTCGAAGTCCTGGATCGACAGGTACGGGTGGCTGCCGTTCTTGACCATCGCCGACACCGCGAACTTGCTGATGTCGCTGTTGATGGTGTTGTTGCGCATCGTCCCGTACGGGAACTTGACCTTGTCGCTGCCCTCCTTCTTCCCCTTGTCGGGGTCGAAGGTGCCCGCGTTGACCAGCGCGATCGGGATGTCCGGGCGCGCGTCGATCGCGGGCTTGACGTCCTTCATGACCTGCTGGATCTGGGCTTCCGAGCCCACCTTGCCGTTGACGCCGAAGACGAAGGCGACCTTGTCCTTCTTGATGCCGTCCGGCAGGTTCGACGTGATGCTGTCGATCACGGCGTTCAGCTCGTTCGGATCGCCCAGCTTCGAGTGCGGGACGATGATGCTCACCACGAACGACGGCGGGTGGTTGTTCGCGACGCTGTGGTCCAGGTGCCCCAGGTAGTTGTTCGCGTTCGGCACCTTGACCGGGCCGCTTGCGAGCTTCGCGAACGCCGGGTTGTACGTGCCCATCCTCGGGTTGAGCGTGATGGTCTTGGCGTTCGGCAGGTCGTAGGGCGGGCCGGGGGTGTTGTCGACGTCGGCGTGCCCGTCGACCATCTCCACGTCGGCGACCCTGGAGTCGGACGGCTGGGCGTCGGGCATGCTCACGTCCGACAGGCTCGTGTCCGAGCGCGGCGGGCCGACCAGGTCGCGGAACGACTGCGGGTTCGCGCTGGTCCTGGCGCCGCCGAGGGCCCTCGGGTTGTCCTTCAGCGACTGCTCGCGCAGGGTCGACTCGACGTCGAGCAGCGTGGCCGGGTCGTTGCCCCAGGCGCGCACGTCGTTCGCGGCCCTGCGCACGTCATCGGCTGCCGCGTCGTGCTTGGCCTGCACGGCGGGCAGGTCCCGCTGCGCGCTGACGGGACCGGCGGTGTCGACCTTGGCCTTGGCGACGTCGAGGTCGGCCTTGGCCTGCTTGTAGTCGAACTCGGCCTTCTTGAAGTCGCCCCACGCCTGGGAGCGGGTCTGCGGGAAGTTCTCGCGCTGCTTGCCGAGGTTCGGGCCGGGGTGGCCGTTCGCGTCGGTCTCCAGCGCCTGGTCGAACTTCGCCCGCAGGTCCGGGGACAGCGTGAGCGGCGCGTCCGGGCGGCCACCACCGGGCTGGGTCTCCGGCGCGCGGGTGGTGGGGGCCTGGGTGTTCGGGGTGGTGGTGTCGGGGGACTGCTGGTTGGTGGACTGCTGGTTGGTGGACTGCGGAGTCGGGACCTGGCCGTCGACGCCGCGGTCGTTCGAGACCTGGGTCTCGGGTGCGCGGGTGCTCGGGGCGTCGGTGTCCGGCCTCGCCGTGCTCGGCGCCTGGGTCTCGGGTGCGCGGGTGCTCGGCGCCTGGGTGTCCGGAGCCTGGGTGTTCGGGGTCTGGACGCTCGGGGTGTCCACGCCCCGGTCGTTGACGCCGGGCACGTCGGTGTCCGGCCTTGCCGTGCTCGGGACCTGCGCGTCGACGTCGGACCGACCGCCCGGCACCTGCGCGTCCGGGGACGCCGGGGTGGGCGTCGTGGCGTTCGGCGTGGGCGTCGGCGTGCTCGGCCTGCTGCCGCCCGGCGTCTGGTCGTCGGGCGTCGGCGTGCTGCTGTCCCTGGGGGAGCCGGTGTCGCGCGGCGCGTTCGAGTCGGGTCGCGCGGTCGGGTCGGCGGGCGGCGGCGGGGGCGCGCCCCGGTCGCCGCGACCGCCTCCGGGCGGCGCGCCGAGGTCGTCGCCGCCGCGGTTGCGGCTCGGGCCGGGGTCCGCGTCCCGGTCTCCCGGCGGGGGCGGCGGGGTGCCGGTGTCGCGCGCGGGCGGCGCGTCGACGGCGGGCGGCGCGGGGGTCAGGTTGTCGCGCGCGGTGTTCAGCTCGGCGAACGCGGACTCGATGTCGCGGTTGAGCTGCGCCTGGGTGTCCGGGCTGACCGGGCCGTTCATCTGCGCCCGGTGGTTGGCCTCGATCGCGGTGTCGACCTGGCCGACGGCGTTGTCGTACCGCTGCTGCGGCGACGCGGGCGCCGAGGTGGTCGGGGGCGCGATGGTGCGCGCGTCGTTGAGGTTCGCGAACGCGGACTCGATGTCGTTGTTCAGCTGCGCCTGCCGGTCCGGGCTGACCGGGCCTTCCAGGTGCGCGTCCAGGTTCGCCTCGATGGCCGCGTCGAGCTGCGCGATCGCGTCCACCTCGGGCTGCGACAGCGGTGCGGGCGGGAGGCCGCGCGCGTCGCCGAGGTCGGCGAAGGCGTTCTCGATGTCGCGGTTGAGCTGGGCCTGGACTTCCGGGCTGACGGGGCCGTCGATCTGGGCCTGGAGGTTGGCCTCGATGGCGGCGTCGACCTTGGCCTGCGCGTCCACCTCGGCCTGCGACGGCGGCACGGGCGGGAGGCCGCGCGCGTCGCCGAGGTCGGCGAAGGCGTTCTCGATGTCGCGGTTGAGCTGGGCCTGGACCTCGGGGCTGACGGGGCCGTCGATCTGGGCCTGGAGGTTGGCCTCGATGGCGGCGTCGACCTTCGCCTGCGCGTCCAGCTCCGCCTGCGAGGGCTGGGCCTGCGGGGGCGGGAAGACGTTCGCCGTCAGGTCCTTGTCCTGACCGCCCGCGAGCGCGGTGGCGATCTGGTCCAGGTCGAAACCGCCCTGGAACAGCTGCGGCATCTCCGGCAGGATCACCGGCTTGAAGCCCTGCTCCAGCAGCAGCCTGGGCAGCAGCAGGTGCACGTTCAGCCTGCGGTTGCCGTCCTGGAACGGGTGGATGATGTGCGAGGTCCGCACCACGCGGGCGATCTCGCGCAGCTTCTCGTGGTCGGTCTTCGCGTTCGCGGTGTTCTCGTAGTAGCGGGTCAGCACCGCGTCGATCAGGCCGGGCGCCTCGTCGAACCGGTAGTTCGTGCTGATCGCGGGGTTGTCGTAGCTGTGCCGGTTGAGGATCGTCAGCGGGTCCTGCACCGGGCCCGTGGACGGGTTGGCGAAGTGCGCCTGCATGTCGATCATCAGCGGGCGGCCGTTGATCGAGTCGCTGAGCACGTCGGCGGCCACGGTGTCGTTGCGCAGCGGGAACTCGGTCGGGATCGCGTTGCCCTGCGGGCCGAGCTGGCCGGACCAGTCGAACTGCTGCTTCAGGTTCGCGGTCGCGAGCTCGTGCATCCGCTTGTAGTCGGCGGAGGTCAGGCGCTGCGCGGACATGTCCGGCGGGTTGAGGACCTGCTCGTACGCCGTCTCCATGCTCTGCTTGAAGCCGGGGGACGACTGCGTGTCGTACAGGTTGCCGGGGTCGTGCGGCTGCTGGGCCTGCGCGTCGTTGTGGTCGCGCGGGTCCAGGAAGAGCCGCCACCACTGGTCGCGGGGCAGCACGGACTCGAGGTTCTGCGGCTGGCGCGCGGGCGGCACGTCCACGTCGGGAGCGGCGTCGGCGTCGGCGTCCGCGTCGGACTTGGCGTCCGGGCTCGCCGGGTCCTGGACAGCCGGGTCCTGGACAGCCGGGTCCTGGACGGCGGGGTCCTGGGTCGCCGTGGCGGGCGCGGGCGAGTCCGGGCGTGCGGTGTCGGGGACCGGGGTGTCCGCGCCGAACGCCTGCTCGTGCCACTGCTGGAACCGGGCGTCCGAGGGCGACTCGGCCCGCAGGACCGCGTCGACGTCCGCGGCGGCCTGCTGGATGTCGCTGTGGATGCTGGCGATCTCCGCGTCGATGCCCGCGATCGTGCTGGGCGGCGCGTTGGAGGTGATCGCCTCGTACCGGGCCTGGGTGGCCTGGTCCAGGTCGCTGCGGGCGCCGTCGTAGTTCTCCTGCGCGCGGGCCAGGTCCGGCGAGGGCGCGCGCGGCGAGGGCGGGGCCGGGTCGAAGTCCGGCAGCGTCGGGCCCTGGTCCACCTGGGTGCTCGGGGTCGGCGTGACCGAGGCGTCCGGCTGGGCCGGGGTGGTCGTGGTGTCCGGCGACGGCGGCGCGGGGGGCGCCGTGGTCGTGGTGTCCGCTGACGGCGGCGCGGGAGGAGCCGTGGCGGTCGCCGGGGTGACGGTCGGCGGCACCGGGGTGGTGGGGGCCAGGAGGTCCCGGATGAGCTGGGGCGCCTGGGGGTCGCGGGTGCCGCCGAGCAGGCGCGGGTTGTCCTTGAGGGACTGCTCGCGCAGGTCGGCCTGGGTGTCGAGCAGCGTGGCGGGGTCGTTGCCCCAGGCGCGCACGTCCTGGACGGACGCGTCGAAGTCGGACTTGGCCGCGTCGAACTTGGCCTGAGCGTCGGCGAGGTCCTTCGGCGCGCTGCTGGGCCCGGCCACGTCGTGCCGCTGCTGGGCCGCGTCCAGCTCGGCCTTGGCCTGGACCACGTTGTGCTCGGCCTGCTTGAAGTTGTTCCAGGCGTCGGAGCGGGTCTGCGGGAAGTCGGGCCGCTGCGCGGTCAGGTCGGGACCGGGGTGGCCCTTCGCGTTGGCCTCGACGGCGGCGTCGAGCTGGGCCTTGAGGTCCGGGTCGACGACGAGGCCGTCCGGGTCGACCTGCGAACCGCGGGTGTCGGGCCTCTGGCTCGCGGGCGCGGGCCGGGAGGCGCCGGGAGACGGCGTGGCGACGGGCAGCGGCGCCACGACCGGCTGGGCGTTCGGGTCACCGGGACGGGTGGACCCGTCGGCGGCCTTGCCGGACGGCGACTGCGCGGCGGAGGGCTGCGCGGCGGGGTTGGACGGGGGGAGGACCGTGGTGGACGCCCCCGGCGTCTGCGCGGCGGGCGGGGTGCTGGCGATCGGGCCGCCGGTCGGCGGGGTGGTGACCGCGGGGCCGCTGGTCGGCGGGGTGGTGACCGCCGGGCCGCTGGTCGGCGGGGTGACCGCCGGGCCGCTGGTCGGAGGAGTGGCAGCCGGGTTGCTGGTGTTCGGATTGGCCGCCGGGTTGCTGGTCGGCGGGGTGACTGCCGGGTTGCTGGTGCTCGTGGTGGCTGCCGGGGTGTTCGCCGCAGGCGGGGTGGCCGCCGGGGTGGCGGTCGGCGCGTGCGTGGTGTCCGCGCCCGGCTTGGGCGCGGTGCTGCCCGGCGCCGGGGCGTTCGGGGTGGTGCTGCCCGGCGTGGTGTTGCTCGGGGCCGGGGTGGTCGACGGGGTGGTCGGCGGTGTGCTGGCCGGGGCCGGGGTGCTCGGGCTGGTGCTGCTCGGCGCGGGAGTGCTCGGCGACGTGGCCGGGGGCGTGGTGCTCGCCGGCGGGGTGACCGAGGGGCCGCTGGTGGGCGGGGTGCTCGCCTGCGGCGTGCCGGGGGTGGGCGGAGCGGCCTGCGGGGTGCTCGCCGAGGGCGGCGCAGGCGTCGAGGACGGGGCGGGGGTGGTCTGCGCGGACGGCGCTGCCGGAGGCGGCGTGCTCGTGGTCTGGGGTGCCGGTGCCGGAGTGCTCGGGGCGTGCGCGGCCGGGGGCTGGGCCGCCGGGGGCGGCGTGGCCTGGCTCTGGGCAGACGGGTGCTGCGGAGCCGGGGTCGGGGTGCTCTGGGGCTGCGCCAGCGGCGCGCTGACCTGCGGCGGCGCGACCGGCGGCGCGCCGACCGGGCCCGCCTTCGGCTGGGTGGCCGGGGGCGGGGTGTTGGGCGACTGGGTGCTCGGTGGCTGCGTGCTCGGCGACTGGGTGCTCGGCGACTGGCTGCTCGGCGACTGGGTGCCGGGCGGCTGCGTGTTCGCACCGGGGGTGGTCGCCGGGGCCGGGGTCGGGGTGCTCGTGGTGGGGGCGCTTGTGCTCGGCGTGCTCGCCGGGGGCGGCGTCGCCGGGGTGGAGGTGCCCGCCGTGCTCGGGGCCGAGGGCGGAGCCGGAGGGGCGGCCGGGGGCGTCGTGGACGTCGGCGGCGTGACCTGCGGGGTGTTCGGGGCGACCGGCGGGGGCGTCGGCGCCGCTGCGGGCGGCACGTTCAGGCCGCCCCTGTTGCCCTGCGTGGCAGCCGGGGGCGTGCCCTGCTGGTTCGTCGTCGGGGTGTTCTGCGCGTTCGGCGCAGGAGTGCTCGGCGAGGTGACACCGGGCGTCGGGCCTGCCGGGGTGGGCGTGCTCGGCGTCTGGTTGGCCTGCGGCGTGCTCGGCGACTGGCTCGCCGGGGACGGCGTGCTGGGCGACGGCGTGCCGGGCGACTGGGTGCCGGGCGACTGGGTGCTCGGCGTGGAGGTGCCGGACGTCGGGCTGGCCGGGGTCGGCGTGCTCGGCGTGGAGCCGGCCGGAGGCGGCGTGCTCGGGGTCGGCGTGCTCGGGGTCGGCGTGCTCGGCTGCGACGACACCGGAGACGGGGCGCTCGGCTGCGACGACACCGGGGTCGGCGTGCTCGGCTGCGCGGGCGTCGGGGTCGGGGCGGTGGCCGGAGGCGTGAAACCGCCCCGGTTGCCCTGCGCGCCAGGCGATTGCGTGCCGGAGGGCTGCGCGCTGGGCGTGCTCACCGCGCCGGACGGGGGCGGCGGGGTGCCCAGACCGCCTCGGTTGCCCGTGCTGCCCGCCGGGGGCGGGGTGGTCGGGGAGCCGGGGGTGGACGTCGTGGGAGACGTCGGCGGGGGCGTGGTCGCCAGCGGGGGCGGCACGTTCAGGCCGCCCCGGTTGCCCTGCGCGCCCGGCGGGGTGGCCCCGGTGCTCGGGGTGGGCGCGTTCGTGCCGGGCGGGGGCGTCGTGGGCGAGGGCGTCGTGGTCGGGGGCAGGCCGAGGCCGCCCCGGTTGGCGGGCGCGTTCGGGCCGGGCGTGCCACCGGGCGTGGTCGCGCTCGGGGCGCCGGTCGTGGGGGTCCCGAGCGGCGGGGGAGCGGTGGGCGTCCTCGGGGTCGGGGTCGGGGCCGCGCCCGGCGTGGACGGGCCGGACGTCGGGGCCGACTTCACCGTGCCGTCGCCCACCGGGGGCTTGGGCGCGTCGAACACGCCCTTCGGCGTGCTCGGGCCGCCGAACTTCGAGCCGCCGCCCGTCGTCGCGGCCGGGGGGACCGCGCCACCCGCCGCGGGCGGGGGCGCCATGCCGCCCGCCATCGGGGGCGTCGCGCCCGGCGCGGTCGGGGCGCCGGGGCGGCCACCGGGCTGCGCCGTCTGGGACGACGGGGGCGTCGCGCCCTGCGTCGGACCGGAGGTGCCCGGCATCTGCGCGTTGGGCACCGGACCGCCGGTCGTCGGCGGGGTGCTGGGCATCGCGGTCGGGATCTTCGGCGCGCCACCGGGAGCGCCACCGGGAGCGGCACCAGGCGGCGTCGAACCAGGCGGCGTCGAACCGGGCGGCGTCGAACCGGGAGGCGTCGAACCGCCGGTCACCGGCGGGGTGCTCGGCGTCGCCGTGGGCACCTTCGGCGTCGGGGTCGGCGCGGCGGCGGGGGTGGACGAGTTGGACGTGGGCGCGTTCTTGATCGTCCCGTCGCCGCCCACCGGCGGCTTCGAGGTGTCGAAGACGCCCTTCGGCGTCCCCGGCGTGACGTACTTCGACCCGCCCCGGTCACCACCCGCGTTCGGCACGCCGCCCGCACCGGCGGCGGGCGCACCCGCCATGCCGCCGCCCATGGGCGTGCCCATCCCGCCCGCGCCCGTGGTGGGCCGGGCCGTCGTGGGCGCCCCGGTCTGCGACGTCGGCGAGGTGACCGACGGCGACCCTGGGGCCGATCCCGGAGCAGACCCGGTCGGCGACGAGCCGGTGGGCGTGGCGGTCGGGACGCCGCCGAACGAGCCCGCGCTCGGCGTCGGGATCTTCGGCGTCCCGCCGCCGCCCGTGGTGGGCGACGCGGAGGGCTTGGCGGTCGGCACGTCCGTGCCCGCCTTGGGCGCGGACGAGATGGTCCCGTTGCTGCCGACCGGCGACTTGCCCGCGTCGAACACGCCCTTGGGCGTGCTCGGCGTGACGTACTTGGACCCGCCCCGGTCGCCGCCACCCGCCGTCGCGGGCGATCCCGCGGGCGAGATCGGCGGAACGCCGCCGAGGCCGGGCGTCGCACCCCGGCCACCGGTCGACCCGGTCGGGGAGGACGGCGTCGAGACCGCGCCGCCCGTGCTCGTGCTGCCGCGCACCCCGCTGGACGGCCCCTGCGCGCCACCGGTGGGCGGCGTGTACCCGCCGACCGACGGCCCGCCGACCGCGCCCGCCTTCGGCACGCTGCCCGCACCACCGGTCGACCCCTTCGGCGAGGTCACCGGGCTGACCGCGGGCCCGCCGACGGCTCCGGCCTTGGGCACGGTGGTCCCGCCGGTAGCGCCCTTTGGCGAGGTCACGGGCCCCACCGCGGGCCCGCCGACGGCTCCGGCCTTGGGCACGGTGGTCCCGCCGGTAGCGCCCTTTGGCGAGGTCACGGGCCCCACCGCGGGCCCGCCGACGGTCCCGGCCTTGGGCACGGTGGTCCCGCCGGTAGCGCCCTTGGGCGAGGTGATCGGTCCCACCGCGGGCCCGCCAACGGTTCCGGCCTTCGGCGTGGTCCCGCCGGTCGCACCCTTGGGCGCGGTCACCGGTCCAACCGCAGGCCCGCCAACGGTTCCGGCCTTCGGCGTGGCCCCGCCAGTCGCGCCCTTCGGCGAGGTGATCGGCCCAACCGCAGGCCCGCCAACGGTTCCGGCCTTCGGCGTGGCCCCACCGGTCGCGCCCTTCGGCGAGGTGATCGGCCCAACCGCAGGCCCGCCAACGGTTCCGGCCTTCGGCGTGGCCCCACCGGTCGCGCCCTTCGGCGAGGTGATGGGTCCAACCGCAGGCCCGCCAACAGTTCCCGCCTTGGGCGTTGCCCCACCCGTGTCGCCCTTGGGCGCCGTGACGGGCCCAACCGCAGGCCCCCCAACGGTTCCCGCCTTCGGCGTGGCCCCGCCGGTAGCCCCCTTGGGCGCGGTGACGGGCCCCACCGCGGGCCCACCGGTGGCCCCCTTGGGCCCGATCGGCCCGTTGCCGGTGGCCCCAGGCACGTTCGTCGGCGCCTTGACCTGGGCCCCACCGGGCCCCTTGGTCCCCAGCGGCCCACCCGTCGTCGCACCGGGCACGTTGGTGGCCTGGCTGGTCTTCGGACCCTGCGGCCCGGTCGTCCCGATCTGCCCGGACGTCGACGCGCCCGGCACGTTGGTGGCCTGGTTGGTCTTCGGCCCCTGCGAGGACGGCGCCCCGATGAGCCCGCCCGCCGCGCCCGCGGGCTTCTGCGCGCCCGAATCCGGGTTGATCTTGGTGAACTGCTCGCGCGCGAACTGGTCGTTCTGGAAGTGCGTCTCGCGGGTGGCCCTGATCCCGTCCTGGACCTTGCCCATGGTCGTCGCGGCGTTGTTCGCCTGCTCGACGGCCTTCACGTTCGACGCGTTCAGCGCCGGGACCGCCACGATGCCGAGCGGCCCCAGCGCGTTCCCGCCGAGCTGCAACCCGCGCAGCCCGCCGGTGATGGCGGCCAACCGCGACTGGAGGTCGCCCGCCCTCGACTGCAACCCCTGCATGGAGGAGTCGTTCATGGAGAAGCCCGAGTTGCCGGTCGGGCCACCGCCCGAGGACCCCGGCGACGGCGTCGAGCTACCGCCACCCGAGGGGTTCGGGTTCGAACCACCGGGGCTCGGGCTCGAACTGCCGGGGTCCGCTCCGCCGCCGAACTTCGCCATGAACGACTGTCTCCGCTGCTGCTAGTGGTTGTCCGTGCTCAGGGCCTTGCTCAGGTGGTGACCGCGGGGCTGCCGCCCTTGGGCGACCCCTGCCCGTCGCCGCCGCCGCTGCCCTCGCCGGACGGGTACTTCTTCTCGAACTCGGTGAAGCTCTGCTCCGCCGCCGTGCCCGCCGACTTGGCGTCGTTCGCCGCGGTCTCGGCCTTCTTGCCCGCCGCCTCGGCCGCCTGGCTGGCCTTGTCGGCCGCCGCGATGTCCGCGTCGCTGCCCGAGGCGTACGCCTTGGCGTTGGCCTCGGCCGCCGCCGCGTTCGCCCTGGCCGCGTCGAGGCTGGCCTTCTCGTACGCGGAGTTGGCCTCCTTCGCGGCGTCGTTCTTGGACGTCAGCTCGGTCTCGGCCTTGTCCCGCGCCTCGTCGCCGCTCGGGTTGTTCTTCTTGTACTCGTTGTACGCGTCCTTCGCGGCCTGGTCCGCGGGCTTCGCGTCGTCGAGCGCCTTCTGGCTCTTCTCGGCCGCGTCCGCGACGTTCCTGGCCTCCTCGGCCGCCTTGTCGGCGGCGCGGGCGGCGTCGGCGCGGGCCGAGTCGGCCTCGGACTTGGCGCTGTCGTACTTGGCCATGGCGGCGTCGTAACCGGCCTGGTCGCCGCGCGCGCTGGCCGCGTTGGCCTCGTCGATCGCCGACTGGACCTTGGTGTTGGCGTCGCCCGCCTTCTTCGAGGCGGTGTTCAGCTCCTCGTTGGCCTTCGACGCGGACTCGGAGGCCTTGGTCTCGGCCTCCTTGTACTCGGAGTACTTGTCGTTGGCGGCCTTGGCCTTGTCGCTGGCGTCGGAGACCTTCTTGCCCTCCTCCGTCTGCTTGTCCTGGATCGCGTCCTGCTCCAGGGCCTCGTCGATCTTGCGGTCGACGCCCTTCTGCGCCTTCCAGGCCTCGTAGCTGACCTCGGCGACGTCGGCGACGTTCTCGAACCGCTTCCAGTTCTTGCCGATGCCGTCGGTGATCTCGTCCAGGTTCTTGATGCGGCCCATCTGGCGCGACAGCGCGGCGGTCAGCTTCGCCAGGCGCGAGGCGATGTTGACGCCGAGCGCGACGGCCTTGCCGATCGCGTACCCGATGAAGCCCGCGATGGACGCGCCGAACGTGAAGAACGCGGCGGCTGCGGCGGCGATCGCGCCGGCCAGCAGGGAGCCCAGGAACTGGGCGATCATGTCGCGGACGATGTCGCGCAGGACCTGCACGAGCATCCCGCAGATCGCGACGATCTTCGCCTTGGTCTCGACCGAGTTGGCCAGCGAGTCCAGCTCGCCGCCCAGGGCCTCCATGTTCTTCTGGAAGCTCTCGGCGGACTGGCCGCTCCAGCCGTCGACGTTCGTCAGGCCCTTGCGGTGGTCCTCCGCCAGCACCCGCATCTCGGCCGCCTGCGCCTTGTGCGCCTCGACGTTCGCGTTGATGTCGTCGGGGTCGCCCATGAGCATGTCCAGGGGCTCGCGCAGGAACACCAGGTGCTCGATGAGCCATCCGATGCCCGCGCCCAGGATCGTGCCGAACGGGTCGACGGCCAGCATCGCCAGCGACGACGCCGCGCCGATGGCGGCGAAGGTGATGTCGAGGACGTGCTCGGTCTCGGTCTCGGCCTCCTTGCCCACCGAGTCGATCAGCTCGTCGAACGCCGAGATGAAGAGGGAGCCCTTGAGCTCGTTCTCCTCGGTGATGTTCATGACTTCCACGGCTCAGGCCCTCCTGCTCACCACGGCTGTTGCGGTCACCACGGTCGCTGCGCTGCTCACCACGGCTGGTTCTCGTCGTCGTCCTCGGCGGGCCGCCGCGCCGCCGGTCGGGCTGCGGGGGCGGGGCGCTGCTGCGCCTGCTGCGCGTACGGGGGGACCGGCGGCTGCGGGGGGGTCTGGGGCCGCTGGGGCTCGGGCTCCGGCTCCGCGTAGTCGTCCCGCTCGTCCTCGTCCGCCGCGGGGCCGTCCTCGGGGATGGAGTCCTTGATGAACTGCATCGCCTCGGTGCCCTCGCCGAGCGGCGCGAAGGCCTCCATGACCTTCGTGGCCGCCTGCTTCTGCGCGGTCCGCGCGGTCTCCATGATCAGCGCGGTGAGCCGGGCGGCGCCCAGCTCGGTCGCGCGGTGGCCGAGCTCCAGGTTCTGCAGGCCCCCGTTCGGGCCCACGGTCACCTTCACCGCGCCGTCGCGGCTGGTGACGGTCGCGCTCGCCGCCGCGTAGTTCTCCTGGAGGTCAGCCGACTTCTGCTGCAGATCGGCCAGCTTGGCCTCGAAGTTGCCAAGCCACTGCTGGGGGTCCAACGCCAACCTCCTGGGGGGATACCGGTGCAGACTGGACTGAACCCCAGCCCGCCAACGCGGATCCAACGTGCCACCAACGGGCTAACCGCCGCCACCCAGGGGTCGGCTCGCCCGGATGGAGCAGCGGATGCGGGCGGTGATGGCCCACCCGGCGCAACTCGCCCGGACGGGGGGTTCGGCGGCGGGCGCCGGGCCGCCGCGACCGGGTTCTCACGACCCCGTCGGGACGCCCGGAGCAGGGTGTTCTGTCAACCGTTGACCGAAGGAAGGCTGGGACCCCGCCGTTGGCCCCAGCCTTCCCGAGTGTTTTACGGGTGTTCGTCCACCGTGGTTCAAAGCTCACCCTGCGTAGTTGTTGATCACCGAACGGGGCCAGATTGTTACGTCGAGTGGCGGTAGTGGGTCGAGGCACCAACGATTAGGTCACGGCGGGCCTGCACGTGCGCGATCGTCATTACCACGGGGTACGGTCCACCACTCGGAGCCCGACCGCTGCGAGTCGGGAGTTGTCTGCTCGACAGAGCAGGGAGGGAGACGAGCAGTGCGTCGTCAACTGCGCGGCTTTGCGGTCACCGCTGTCGCGTTGACCAGCGTCCTGTCCATGGCGGCGTGCGCCAAGGACACCGGTTCCACGGGTGGCGGGTCCACCAGCGCCGCCGGTGAGGGCTGCAAGTTCGCCGAGAAGCCCCCGGCCGCCGCCGCCACGTCTTCCACGAGCGCGTCCACCACCGAGAAGGTGGACGGCAGCGCGCTCAAGGTCGGCCTCGCGTACGACATCGGCGGGCGTGGTGACGCGTCGTTCAACGACGCCGCCGCCGCGGGCCTGGACAAGGCGAAGGCCGACCTCGGCCTGAAGGACGTCAAGGAGCTGACCGCGGCCCCGAACGAGGCCGAGGACGCCAAGGTCACCCGCCTGCGCCAGATGGCCAGCGAGGGCTTCAACGTCATCGTCACGGTCGGCTTCGCCTACGCGGAGTCGCTCAAGACGGTCGCGCCGGAGTTCCCGAACGTCAAGTTCTCGATCGTCGACGGCAGCGTCGAGGGCGCGTCCAACGTGACCCCGCTGGTGTTCGCCGAGGAGCAGGGCTCGTTCCTGGCGGGCGTCATCGCCGCCTACCAGAGCGCCAAGTGCCACGTCGGCTTCGTCGGCGGCGTCGAGACCCCGCTGATCGGCAAGTTCGAGGCCGGTTACCTGCAGGGCGCCAAGGCCGCCGCGCCGGAGATCAAGGTCGAGAAGAAGTACCTGACCCCGGCGGGCGACTTCACCGGCTTCCAGGACCCGGCCAAGGGCCAGGTCGCGGCTCAGGGCCAGATCGACGCGGGCGCGGACGTGCTCTACCACGCCGCGGGCGCTTCCGGCAAGGGCGTCTTCTCCGCCGCGAAGGCCGCGAACGTCAAGGCCATCGGCGTCGACTCCGACCAGTACAACCAGACCACCGTCGCGGAGAGCAAGGACGTCATCGTCTCCTCGATGATCAAGCGCGTCGACGTGGCGGTGTACGACTTCATCAAGGCGTCGGCCAAGAACGACCTGGCCTCCCTGCCGAAGGTCTTCGACCTCAAGTCGGACGGCGTCGGCTACTCCACCTCGGGCGGCAAGATCGACGCCGACCTCCAGGCGGTCCTCGAGGGCTACAAGGCCCAGATCATCGAGGGCAAGATCACCGTCTCGGACCAGCCCACCAGCTGATCCGAACCGACCGCGCCGGGCCCCGCGAATCGATCTTCGCGGGGCCTGGCGCGTGGTTGAGGGAGCCTCCATGAGCAAACCGACCCCTGCTGTCGTCCTGTCGGGGATCACCAAGCGCTTCCCCGGCGTCGTGGCGAACAGCGACGTCCACCTGAGCGTCGCCCAGGGCGAGGTGCACGCGCTGTGCGGTGAGAACGGCGCGGGCAAGTCCACCCTGATGAAGATCCTGTACGGGATGCAGCAGCCCGACGAGGGCGCCATCGAGGTCAACGGCGAGCAGGTGCGGTTCCGCAGCCCCGCCGAGGCCATCAAGGTCGGCATCGGCATGGTGCACCAGCACTTCATGCTCGCCGACAACCTGACCGTGCAGGAGAACGTGGTCCTCGGCGCGGAAGCGCTGCACGGCATCGGCGCCAGGGCGCGCAAGCGCATCCTCGAACTGGCGGGCCAGACCGGCCTGTCCGTCGACCCCGGCGTCCTCGTGGAGCGGCTGGGCGTCGCGGACCGGCAGCGGGTCGAGATCCTCAAGGTCCTCTACCGGGGCGCCAAGGTCATCATCCTCGACGAGCCGACCGCCGTCCTCGTGCCGCAGGAGGTGAACGAGCTGTTCGACACCCTCCGGGGGATGCGCGAGCAGGGCTACACCTTCCTGTTCATCTCGCACAAGCTGGACGAGGTCCGCTCGATCGCCGACTCG
Organism: Actinosynnema mirum DSM 43827; assembly: GCF_000023245.1. Lineage (GTDB taxonomy): Bacteria > Actinomycetota > Actinomycetes > Mycobacteriales > Pseudonocardiaceae > Actinosynnema > Actinosynnema mirum. The sequence continues at coordinate 7,555,605 of NC_013093.1, read as the reverse complement.
GTCACCGTCATCCGGCGCGGCACCACCGTCGGCACCGCCGACCCCCGGACCACCAGCTCCCGGCAGCTCGCCGAGATGATGGTCGGCTCCGAGCTGCCCAGCCCGGAGACCCGCGAGTCCACCGTGACCGACCGCGCCGTGCTGGTCGTCGACGACCTCGGCCTGGTCGCCGAGGAGGGCGCCCGACCGGTGCTCGACCACATCGACCTCACCGTGCACGCGGGCGAGATCGTCGGCATCGCGGGCGTCGAGGGCAACGGTCAGACCGAGCTGGTCGAGACCATCATGGGGATGCGCAAGGCCCACCACGGCTCTGTCCGGCTGGGCGAGCGCGACATCACCAAGCTCGGCACGCTCGCCCGCCGCGAGGCGGGCATCGGCTACGTGCCCGAGGACCGGCACCGGCAGGGCCTGCTCCTGGAGGAGCCCCTCTGGGCCAACCGCATCCTCGGCCACCAGACCCGCAAGCCCGCCTCGCGCGGGCCGTGGCTGGACATCGCGGGCGCGAAGAAGGACACCCAGCGCATCGTCGACGAGTTCGACGTGCGCACCCCCGGCATCGAGGTGGCGGCCGTCGCGCTGTCCGGCGGCAACCAGCAGAAGCTGGTCGTCGGCCGCGAGCTGTCCGGCGACCCCGTGCTGCTGATCGCCTCGCACCCCACGCGCGGCGTCGACGTCGGCGCGCAGGCCCTGATCTGGGACCAGATCAAGCAGGCCCGCGCGAACGGCCTGGCCGTGCTGCTCATCTCCGCGGACCTGGACGAGCTGATCGGCCTCTCGGACACGATCAAGGTCATGCTGCGCGGCAGGCTCGTCGCCGACGCCGACCCGAGCGCCGTCACCCCTGAGGACCTCGGAAGCGCCATGACCGGCGCGGGCGCGACCAGCTCGGCGGTCGCGGAAGTGGAAGGCGAGTAATGGGAATCTTGCGCGGCAAGCTGCTGCCGCCCGCACTGGCGATCCTGTTCTCCGCCCTGCTGTGCGGGATCGCGCTGCTCATCTCGGGCGCCAACCCGCTGCGGGCGTTCGGGGCCATGGTCCTGCAGGTCGGCGAGGGCACCACCGCCGTCGACATCGTCAACAGCACCAGCACGTACTACATCGCGGCGCTGGCCGTGGCGGTCGGGTTCCAGATGAACCTGTTCAACATCGGCGTCGAGGGCCAGTACCGGGTCGCGGCCGTCGTCGCCGCGGTCGTCGGCGGCTCGATCGCGCTGCCGACCGGCGTCCACACCCTGGTGATCATCCTGACGGCCGCCGTCGCGGGCGCCGCCTGGGCCGCCATCCCGGCGGTCCTGAAGGTGACCAGGGGCGTCAACGAGGTCATCTCCACGATCATGATGAACGGGCTCGCCATGGGCGTGTCCGCGTACCTGATCAGCCGCGACATGTTCGGCGAGCTGCGCGGCAACAACATCCGCACCCCGGAGATCCCGGAGACCGGCTGGGTCCCCGGCATCGACCTCGGCGGCGCGGGCACCGTGTACGGCCTGGTCGTGCTGGCGATCGCGCTCGGCGTCGGCTACTGGGTGATGATGAACCGCACCCGGTTCGGCTTCGAGCTGCGCGCCTCCGGGCAGTCGGCGACCGCCGCCGCGGCGGGCGGCGTGAACGCCAAGCGCATGGTGCTGATCGCCATGCTCATGTCCGGCGCGATCGCGGGCCTGGTCTCCATGCCGGAGATCCTGGGCCGCAACCACACCTTCGACCTGAACTTCCCGGCGGGCATCGGCTTCACCGGCATCGCCATCGCGCTGCTCGGCCGCAACCACCCCGGCGGCATCGCGCTCGGCGCGCTGCTGTGGGCGTTCCTGGACAAGGCCGGCCTCGCGCTGGACAACCAGGGCGTGCCGAGGGAGATCGTGACGATCATGCAGGGCTCGATCGTGCTGTCGGTCGTCGTGGCCTACGAGGTGGTCCGCCGGTTCGAGGTGGCGGCCCAGCAGCGTCGGGTCGGGCAGCAGCTGGGAACCGTGGAGGCGTCGTCGTGAGCACTTCGTTGATGAACCCCTCCGAGGCCCCCAGCACCGTCCCGCCGCCCCGCAAGGCGCGCAAGCTCCCCGGTTGGGCGGTCGGCCTGCTGGCCGTGGTCGGCGCGATCACGCTGCTCGCCACGACCTCGTACCTGACCGGCGTCGCCCAGCTCACCTCGGCGGGCACCATCCAGACCGCCGTCGGCCTGGCGCTGCCGATCCTGCTCGCGGGCCTCGGCGGCCTGTGGGCCGAGCGCGCCGGCGTGGTCAACATCGGCCTCGAGGGCATGATGATCCTGGGCACCTGGGGCGCGGCCTGGGCGGGCTACCAGTGGGGCCCGTGGCCCGCGCTGATCGCCGCGATCGTGTTCGGCGCCCTCGGCGGCCTGCTGCACGCGGTCGCCACGGTCACCTTCGGGGTGAACCACATCGTGTCCGGCGTGGCGATCAACCTGCTCGGAGCGGGCGTCACCAAGTACCTGTCGACGCTGCTGTTCGAGCCGGTGTCCAACAACCCGCGCGAGTCCCCGGCGGTGCCGAAGTTCGACACCTACTCGGCGGCGGGCCTGACCGACTGGCTGGCCGAGCTGGAGCAGCAGCAGCGGGTGGGCGTCTCGGACGTCGCGGGCATCCTGCGTGGCCTGCTCACCGGCGTCTCCCCGCTGGTGATGATCGCCGCCGCGCTCGTGGTGGCCAGCTACCTGATCCTGTGGAAGACCCGCTTCGGCCTGCGGCTGCGGTCGGTCGGCGAGAACCCGGTGGCCTCCGAGTCGCTCGGCGTCAACGTGTACCTGTACAAGTACGCGGCCGTGCTGATCTCCGGCGCGCTGGCGGGCATCGCGGGCGCGACCCTGGTGCTCAACCCCGGCCAGCCCGGCTACCTGGAGGGCCAGACCAACGGGCGCGGCTACATCGGCCTCGCCGCGATGATCTTCGGCAACTGGCGGCCCGGCGGCCTGCTCGGCGGCGCGGCCCTGTTCGGCTACGCCGACGGCCTCCAGCTGCGCAGCGGCGGCGCCACGTTCATGTCGCTGATCTACGGCTCGGTGCTGCTGGTCGGCGCGGTCGTGATCTGGCAGCTGTGGAAGCGGCGGTGGATCGCGGCGCTCGGCGGCGCGGTCGCGGCCGTGGCGCTGTACGCGATCTACTTCAGCGTGGAGGAGGTGCCCAGCCAGCTCACCACGTACGCGCCGCACCTGGTGACCCTCGTGGTGCTGGCCGTGGCGTCCCAGCGGTTGCGGATGCCCGCGGCCGATGGTGAGGTCTACCGCCGTGGGTGATTCCTCCGGCACAAGCGCCCAAGAGGGCACGGGCACAGGCGGGGGCGCGGTCCAGGTCGACTGGACCGCGCTCCGCGCCGCCGCCCTCCAGGCCGCCCAGCTGGCCTACTGCCCGTACTCCGGGCTCAAGGTCGGCTCGGCGGCCCTGTGCGACGACGGTCGCGTCGTCGTCGGCTGCAACGTCGAGAACGCCTCCTACGGGCTCGGCCTGTGCGCCGAGTGCGCGATGGCCGGGCAGCTGCGGCTGACCGGCGGTGGCCGCTTCGTCGCGGTGACCTGCAGCGACGGCGAAGGCCGGCTGCTCATGCCCTGCGGTCGCTGCCGCCAGGTGCTGTACGAGCTGGGCGGTGCGGACTGCCTGGTGGAAACCCCGTCCGGCGTGCTGCCGATGAGCGCCGTGCTGCCGGACGCCTTCGGACCGGAGGACCTGCCGTGAGCCACACCGCTGTCGACGTCATCAGGGCGAAGCGCGACGGGCTCCGGCTCACCGACGGCCAGGTCGACTGGGTCGTCGACGCCTACACCAGGGGCGAGGTCGCCGACGAGCAGATGTCCGCGCTCGCCATGGCGATCTTCCTCAACGGCATGGACGCCGCCGAGACGGCCCGCTGGACCAGGGCCATGATCGCGTCCGGCGACGTGCTGGACCTGCGGGTCGACCGCCCCACGGTGGACAAGCACTCCACCGGCGGCGTGGGCGACAAGATCACCCTCCCGCTGGCCCCGCTGGTCGCCGCGTGCGGCGCGGCGGTGCCGCAGCTGTCCGGGAGGGGCCTCGGGCACACCGGCGGCACCCTGGACAAGCTGGAGTCCATCCCCGGCTGGCGGGCGCAGCTGTCCCTGGACGAGATCACCGCCCAGCTGGGCTCGGTCGGCGCCGTGGTCTGCGCGGCCACCACCGGCCTGGCCCCGGCGGACCGCAAGCTGTACGCCCTGCGGGACGTCACCGGCACGGTCGAGGCGATCCCGCTGATCGCCAGCTCGATCATGTCGAAGAAGATCGCCGAGGGCGCGGACGCGCTGGTGCTGGACGTGAAGGTCGGCTCCGGGGCGTTCATGAAGACCGAGGAGCGGGCGCGTGCGCTCGCGCGGGCGCTGGTGGACATCGGCGTTGACCACGGCCGCAAGGTGACCGCGCTGCTGACGGACATGTCGGTGCCGCTGGGCGCGGCGGTCGGCAACGCGATCGAGGTCGCCGAGTCGGTGGACGTCCTGCGCGGCGGCGGCCCGGAGGACGTGGTCGAGCTGACCGTCGCCCTGGCCCGCGAGATGCTGGCGCTGGCGGGGATCGACGTGGACCCGGCGCGCGTGCTGGCGTCCGGCGAGGCGTACGAGACGTGGGCCCGGATGATCAGGGCCCAGGGCGGCGACCCCGAGGCGGAGCTGCCGGTCGCGAAGCACACGCGGGTGCTGGAGGCCGCCGAGGACGGCGTGCTGACCGGGCTGGACGCGTACGCGGTCGGCGTCGCGGCGTGGCGGCTCGGCGCGGGCCGGGCCCGCAAGGAGGACCCGGTGCAGGCCGGGGCCGGGGTGAGGTGCCTGGTGAAGCCGGGTGCGGCGGTGAGCGCGGGACAGCCGATCGCGGAGCTGTACACGGACACGCCGGAGGCGTTCGACGCGGCGTTCGAGACGCTGCGCGGGGGCGTGGAGCTGAACGGGGAGGTCACCGAGCGCTCGGCGCTGGTGATCGACACGATCCGCGGCTGAGACGGGGACGAGCGGGAGGGGCGCGGCCTGGTGGCCGCGCCCCTCCGGCGTTCTCGGGTCAGCAGTTGACGATGGAGTACACCGGGGTCCAGCCCACGCCGCTCGCCTGCTGCGAGTCGGCCGGGGGCATGTGCCACGGGTCCTGGCCGTCGTTGAAGTAGAGCCATGGCCTGGTGCCGGTGGTCTGGTTGTTGTGCCAGGACCCCATCGTGTACCAGGGGATGTAGTACTCGCCGCAGCTGTACATCCCGATGTTGTCGCCGCTGAACCACTCGTTCCGGTAAGCGCAGAACCAGCGGTACCGCGCCCAGTTGCCGCTGCACTGGGCCGCGTTGTCGACGTTCGTCGTGACCTCGGCCAGGTTCCTCGGCTGGTCCTCCCCCGGCACGGTCACGTTGAGCACCGCGCCACCGAGGTCGATCTGGTTGGGCGCGACCTGCTTGCCCCGGTCGCCCAACTGCTCCAGGTAACCGTCGACCTTGTCCTGCAACCCCTCGGCCTGCGCCGAGCTCAGCCCGGCCGCACGGGCCTGCGCGGTGAACGCGTGCTCCCCGGACGCGTTCGCCGTGCCGCCCAGCAGCAGCGACACCACTGCCGCCGCCACCGCCCCCAGCGCTGTGAGCCTGCCGCTTCTCCGAACCATGGTTCCCCCTGGTGGATCGCGCGGGGCGGTCGTGGAACCCGACGCCCCGCGATCGGCGCCCGCCGGACTCCCCGGTCCTGCGGGCCCCACCGACGCTAGCGGCGGCCGGGCCGGGCGCCCGGGACTTTCGACGGTGCTCGAAGCACTGCGGGAACGCGCACCCCTGCCCCTCGCCCACACGTCGCTCTGGGACGCGAAAGGGCCCGACCCCCGTGGGGGCCGGGCCCTTCGAGCACTCGCGCCGCGCTGGAGTCTCCCCGACCAGCGGGCGCCCGTGGTCAGCCGCTCAAGTCCACCTGTCCGGCTCGCCGCCGTCCGTCCGACCGCCCGTCAGGCGCCCTGGGCGTCCAGGTCGTCGTCGTCCCGCAGCTCGCCGTTCTTCGGCCCGTTCTTCCGCACCCGCCGCTGCGGCCGGGGGAGGGCGGTGGGGGGCGGGGGAGCGGAGGACGGGCCGCCGCCGAGGATCAGCTCCGCGAAGGTCGCCATCGCCTCGTCCAGCTGGCCGCCGATGCGCAGCTCGGACTCCTTGTTGCTGCGGTTGACCATCGAGGTGAGCGAGTCCGCGTCGGGGCGCTCGGAGATCTTGCCCTCGACCTTCGCCATGCTTGACTCGACCACGCCCGACAGCTCGCTGAGCCGCGTCGCGAAGTCGTCCTCCACCGCGTCGAGCCTGGTGGTCATGGTGTCCAGGCGCGAGGTGACCTGCTCCAGGCGCTGCGCCAGCGCCTCCAGGCGGTCGGTCGCGTCGACCTGGTCCCTGGTCTCGTCCAGCGCGGCGTGCAGCGCCTCGCGGGCCTCGTCCAGCTTGCCGTGCACGGTGCTGCGGGTGTCCGCGAGCGCCGAGTGCAGGCTGTCGTTGGTCGACGTGAGCGCGGCGTGGAACCCGTCCCTGGTCGAGTTGATGTTGTCGCGCGTCTCGTCCAACCGCCCGTGCAGCGCGCCCGACGTGTCGGACACGGTCCGCTGCAGCGCCTCGCGGGTGCCGTCGAGGTGCTCGTGCACGCCCTCGTCCACCTCGTCGATGCGCGACCGCAGCGCCGCCTCCAGCGACTCGATGCGCTCGCGCAGCGGCGTGGTCACCGCGCCGGGCAGCTGCTCGACCTTGCCGTCCTGCTTGTCCAGGTGGCCGTCGAGGTCGTCCAGCCGCTTGTGGATGTGCGACAGCTTGTCCTCCAGGCCGTCCATCCGGCCCGCGACGCCCTCGAAGCGCCCGGCGACGCCGTCGAGCCTGCCGTCGAGCTGGGCGAACGGCTTGGCGAGCTTGTCGACCAGGCCCTCCACCGCGCGGTTGATGCCCTGGACGGCGGTGTCCTGCGCCTCCAGCCGGGACAGCGCCTCGTCCAGCCGCTCGGCCAGCACGCTGACCTCGGTCCGGTCGGGCAGCTCCGACAGCCGCTTGCGAACGGAACCCAGCGTCTCGAGAGGGGACATCCGCGCGTGGATCTCGTCCAGCGCGTCGAAGATCTGCTGCTGTTCGCTCTCACGGATCTCCGCGGCGCGCGTGAGCATGTTGCGCATCCGATCGAAGGACATCGTGGAGTTGCTGTTCTCGTTCACGGCTGGGTGCCTTCGTCCAGGGGAGGGGAGACGTCCGGGAGCCTAACCGCGTCCACGGGGTGACAGGTACTACCCCCTAGGCGGGATCGCCCATCTTGATCTAGCTTGTAGTCCATCAGTGTGAATGGACCCTGCTGTACCGGCAGGTAACAGCGCTGGCCAAGTCCCTCTGCCGAGGAATCCTGACCCTAGCGGGTGATATGTCGTCACACCCGCGTAGCGCAAAGTTCTGCATCACGACTGAACAACGCGCCACCGGGCCCGGAGGTTACGGTGTCGACCATGAATCCCCTCTCGCCGGAAGCGCTCCTGGCCGCCCCCAAGGTCCTGCTGCACGACCACCTCGACGGTGGTCTCCGCCCGCGGACCGTGATCGAGCTGGCCGACGCCTGCGGCCACGAGGGCCTGCCGACCGCCGACCCGGCCGAGCTGGGCGCCTGGTTCCGGGACAACGCCGACTCCGGCTCGCTGGTGCGCTACCTGGAGGGCTTCGCGCACACCTGCGGGGTCATGCAGGACGAGGCCGCGCTGGTCAGGGTCGCCGCCGAGGCCGCGCAGGACCTGGCCGACGACGGCGTCGCCTACGCCGAGATCCGCTACGCCCCCGAGCTGTTCACCGACCGCGGCCTGCGCCTGGAGCAGGTCGTGGAGGCGGTGAACGAGGGCTTCCGCCAGGGCGAGGCCGCCTCCGGCAACCGGATCAGGGTCAACGCCCTGCTGTGCGCGATGCGCCAGAACGACGGCTGGCAGCGCATCGCCGACCTGGTCGTCCGCTACCGCGACGCCGGCGTCGTCGGCTTCGACATCGCGGGCCCCGAGGCCGGGTTCCCGGCGACCAGGGAGCTGCCCGCGTTCGAGTACCTGCGCGAGCAGAACGCCCACTTCACCGTGCACGCGGGCGAGGCCGACGGCCTGGAGTCCATCCACCGGGCCGTGCAGCGCTGCGGCGCCGAGCGGCTGGGCCACGGCGTCCGGATCATCGACGACGTCGACGGCGACCAGGTCGGCCGCCTGGCCGCGTACGTGCGCGACCGCCGCATCGCCCTGGAGATGTGCCCGACCTCGAACGTGCACACCGGCGCGTTCGCCTCGATCGCCGAGCACCCGGTCAAGCGGCTGGCCGACCTCGGCTTCCGCGTCACGCTCAACACCGACAACCGGCTGATGAGCGACTGCTCCCTGACCGGCGAGTTCGCCGCCGTCGTGCGCGAGTTCGACTTCGGCTGGGACGACCTGCGGACCTTCACGGTCAACGCCGCCAAGGCCGCCTTCCTGCCCCTGGACGAGCGCCGGGCGCTGATCCAGGACGTCGTCGAGCCGGGCTACGCCGCCCTCAAGGGCTGATCCGGGGCTTCGGCCGCACAACGCGAGAGGGGCGTTCCCGACCAGGTCGGGAACGCCCCTCTCGCACGTCAAGCGCTCAGTGCACGCGCAGCCGGTCCTCGAACGCGGCCGACAGCGTCCGCCACGCGGCCACCTCGGCGTCGTACGGCGCGCTCGGGGCCAACCGGTTGGGGTCGGGCTTGAGCACGTACGACACCAGCCAGCCCAGGCTCTCGGACTGGTTCAGCGCCAGCTTCACGCTGTCGTCGCCCGCCCAGTCCGCCGCGTCCTCCAGCAGCTCGACCACCAGGTCCAGCTGGGTCGGGTCGATGCCGTCGGGGCCCTCGGCGATGTCCTCGTCCAGGCCGGTCAGCACGTAGACGTTGTCCGGGTCGACCTCGACCTCCAGGTCGCCGCCGGTCGCCTTGACCACCAGCTCCTGCCAGGTCGACACCTCGGTGAGGTCGTTGTCGTCGGCCTCCACGATGAACCGGGACAGCGCGCGCGGCGAGGTGAACGCGTCGATCTTCCCCCGGCGGCCGAGGAACAGCGGCTCGTCGTCCAGGTAGCAGCGCAGCGTGTAGTACTCGCCCGCGCTGGTGATGATCTTCACCGGGTCGATGCCGATCTCGGACCAGAACGTGGGGGCGGCCTCGCCCGCCTCGTCGTCCTCGACGTCGTCGTCCTCGGCGCGGGCGGCCTCGGCCGCCTCCTGGTACGCGGCCAGCTCCTCCTGCCCCTTCGCGAGCGCGGCCTCGTCCACGTCCGGGGTGGACACGACCTCGTCGATCGCGTCGAGCACCTCGTCCCACTTCTCCGCGACGACCTGGCCCAGCTCGCTCCACAGCGCCTTGCCCTCGCGGCCGGTGAACGGCAGCGTGCCCTGCGGCAGCAGCGCGAAGCCCTCGGCCGAGTCGAGCACCTCGTGGACCTTCTCCAGGTCGCACACCTCGGCCAGCGACCGCACGATCGACACCACGTCGGCCAGCTCGCCGATCACCCAGGTGTCGGGCTCCTCGGCGACCAGCTCGGGCACGCCGACCAGGTCGAACTGGTGGTTCTCGTCAGGGGAGAGCTCCTCCACCGACAGCGCGGGCACCACGTGCCACGCCGGGTGGTCGGTGAGGTCGTGCTCCGCGGCCTCGCGCACGAACGCCGCGAGGTGCGCGGCGTCGGGGAAGGCGTAAAGGTCCTCCTCGTGCCCGAGGAAGGCCTCCCACTCCTCGCCCTCCTCCCGCCAGCGGGGAGCCCACAGGGTGACGACGTCCCCCTGGGTGAGTCCCAGCTCGATCGGGACGATGTCCTGCGCCATCAGACCTCCCGGTCAACGCCTTGCGGCCAACGCCTTGCAGCCCGTGCGGTGCGGGACCAGAGCCTACGGGGTCGATCTCCGACTACCGCCGCTGGCTGCGGTACCGGTCCCCTTCGTCTTCGGGGCGGGGCCCTCCGCGACGGCCGGGCGGGGGCGGCGGGGGCGGGTAGCCGCCCCGGTTCTGCCCACCGCCCTGGGGCCCTCCGGGGGGAGCCCACGGCTGCTGGCCGCCGTGCTGCTGCTGGTAGCCGTCCTGCGGGCCCTGGGGACCGCCCTGGCCGACGCCGCCCTGGCCGACGCCGCGCTGCCACGGCCCCGGCGGGACCGGGTTGGCGGGCGGCGGGGGGAACCGGCCGGGACCGCCGGGCGGGATCGTCCCCGCGCCGGGCGGCACGGCGCCGGGCGGGATCGTGCCCGCGCCGGGCGGGAGCGGCGGGCGGGTCATCGCGCCGGGCGGACGGCCGCCGGGACCGCCGGGGCGGCCCTGCTGCGGTCCGGGGAGGTTCTGGGGACCGCCCTGCGGGCCGGTCGGCGGCTGACCGCCCTGCGGCTCGTCGTAGGCGATCGTGGGCCGCCAGTCGCTGGCGTGCCAGGCGGCGACGCGGTCGGCGGCCACCGGGTGGTCGGTCGCGAACGACTGCCACCGGGTGTCCATCGCGGCCACCGGCATGGCCGCGGCCGTGCCGGGCGGCGGCTGCGGCATGGACGGCGCGCGGGACTGGCCCGGCGCCTGGGGGAACAGCGGGTTCTGGGGGAGCTCGACCCCCAGGTCGCGCCGCGACGGCCGCCCGGAGGGCCGCCCCTGCGGACGCCCGGCGAGCGGCGCGGGACTCGGCGCGGACGGCTGCGCGGGCGCCGCCTGCGGCCCCGAGCCCTGGCCCGCCGGGACCTGCGGCGCCGCGACCGGGGACGCGGGGGCCTGCCCCGCCGGGTTCTGGGCCGCCGTGCCCTGCGCGGCCGGGTTCTGCGCTGCCGCGCTCTGCGCTGCCGAGTGCTGGGCCGCCGGGTTCTGGGCCGCCGGGTTCTGGGCCGCGGGGTTCTGGGCCGCGGGGTTCTGCCCGGCCGGGCTCTGCGGCACCTGGCTCTGCTGCACCTGGCTCTGCTGCACCTGGCTCTGCGCCGCTTGGCTCTGCGCTGCCGGGGTCTGGGGCGCCTGGCCCTGGTTCCCCTGGCCGCCCTGGTTCTGGGGTGCCGGAGGCTGCCCGCCGGGGCCGTTCTCGGCCCCCGCGATCACGGACGGCTTCCACTCCCACGGCTGCTCACCGGGTGCGCCCTGCCCGCCGCGCCCCGCCGCGTGGTGCCTGCCCTCGCGCTGCTCCCGCGCGCCCTCGCCCTGCTCGGTCGAGGTCTGGAGCGGGACCTGGCTGCCCTCGCGCTGCCACGGCGCGCTGCCACCACCGGCGGCGCCCCGGTCGGTCGACGCCTGCCACGAGGAGGCGGTGGGCGGCTGCCAGGCGTGCTCGGCCGAGGCCGGGACCTGCCCGGCGCTCGCGACGTCGCCCTGCGCGGGCTCCGCGGGGCTCGCGGCGGGCGGCACCGGCCGGGCGATCTTGCTCGTGACGTGCTCGGCGGCCTCCTCCTCGGCGTTCGCCTCGCGCTCCAGCTCCACGTCCAGCCCCAGGTCGCGGGCGCGCTTGAGCACCCGCTCCAGTCCGGGCGCGGGTTCGGGCTCGTCGTCCTGCTCCTGCTCGGCCTGCCCGGCGCGCTCCTGGCCTGCCCGCTCCTGGTCGGCGCGTTCCTGCTCGGCCCGCTCCTGCTCGGCTCGCTCGCGCTCCTGCTGCCGCTCCCGTTCGAGGGCGCGCTCGCGCTCCAGCTGCCTGGCCCTGACCTGCTCCCGCTCGCGCTCCTGGGCCAGCTCCCGCTCGCGCTCCAGCTCCTCGGCGCGCGCCCGCTCGGCCTCCTCCCGCACCAGCTCCTGCGCGGCCAGCTCGCGGGTCGCCTGCTCCTGGGCGGCCTCCTGGGCGGCCTTGTCCTGCTCGGCCTGCTCCAGCTCCCTGGCCTCCCTGGCGCGCTGCCGCTCGCGCTCCTCGGCCCGCGCGCGGTCCCGCTCCTGGGTCTCCCGCCACGTCGGCACCCGCTCGGCCTGCTTGCCCGCCCAGCTCTGCCCCGGCGCGGAGCGCGCGGACGGCCACCCGGACCGCGACTGGGGTTCGGCCTGCCGCCACCCGCGCACGTCCTCGCGGCCCGACACCCGACGCGGGGTGTCCGGCTCCTCGCCCTCTTCCTGCCACTGGGAGGGGTCCATGACTCCCTGTTCCTCCGACTTCGCGGCCGACCACCCGCCAGTGTGCCCGGCCCCGCCCGATCCGGCACCGGTCCTAAGACCCGCTCCCGAAGCGCCGACCGCACCGCCGCCCGGTCCGCCACCCGATCCACCGCCGTCCCCGTCGCCGGGTCCGGCGACGGCCTGCGGTCCCTGCGGCTGCGGGGGCGGCCCGACCACGGCCTCCACCGCCGAGGCCACCGAGTCGCCCATCGCCTTCGCCAGCTCGTTGTACCCGGTCTGCACGGCGGCGTCGGTGGCGAGCCTCGCGGTCTCGGCGACCAGCGCCCCGAGCTCCTGCGGCCCGCGCTCGAGCGCGCCGGGCTGGATCTTCAGGTCGCGCAGCACCCCGTTGGCCGTCGCGGTCACCCTGACCAGGCCGTTCGGGTGGGTGGCGGTGCCGGTCGCGCCTGCGAGCACCGAGGTGAGCCGGTCGGCCGCGACCAGTCGCTGCTCGTTCACCGCGTTCCCCTCAGGTAGCTCCCGTCACCGAAGTCCTCGTCGTCGCGCCGGTCGGCGACCGGTATGCCCGCCTCGACCAGCCCGCCCGGCTCGGCGACCCCGGCCAGCGCCCGCTCGGCCACCGCGCCCGCCGCCGCGGCGGCGCGCTCCGCCACCCGCAGGATCTCCGCCGCCAGCCCGTCCGCTCCCATGCTCAGCGCCGCGCGGCTGATCCGCACCTCAAGGGGCGGCCCACCGGGGGCGGTGACCACCTCGACCGCGCCGTCGGGGGACGACGCGCGACCGACCAGCGGCCCGGTCCTGGCCAGCTGGTCGGTGATCGCCCGCCCCGCGTCGGCGACCCGCCGGGCCACCCGCTCGACCTCGTCCACGCACTCAGCCCGTCGGTCGGTAGAACCCGTAGAACGCCATGCCGATGTTGTCGGTGCGGATGGCCCCCACCTGAACCGGATCGCCCGCTTCCACCATCTGGCCGTTGCCGATCACCATCGCGACGTGCCCGTCCCACACCACCAGGTCACCGGGCAGCAGCTGCCCGGCGGGGACGGACGCGCCGACCGTCTGCGACTGGGCGAGCCGCGGGATGTCCAGGCCCGCGCCCGCGTACGCCCACTTGGTCAACCCGCTGCAGTCCGTGCCCTGGGGAGGGTTCTGACCTCCCCAGACGTACGGGGTGCCGAGCGCGGACAGCGCGTTGCGGACCGCCTGCGCGGCGATCTCGTTGGGGGCCTCGGCGGAGCTGCCGTCGGGCAGGTTGACGCCCACCCCGGTGCCCGGCTGGGGCGGGATCGCGACCGGGAGCCGGGGCCCGACGCCACCGCCGCCCCCTCCGCCACCCCCGCCGCTGTGGCCACCGCCACCCCCGCCACCGCCGCCGCTCCCGCCCCCGCCGCCACCGCTGTCGGCCGGTCCGGAGTAGGAGGAGGGCTCGCGCTTGCCCGCGCCGTCCTGCGCGCTCGCGGCCGTGGTCGTGCCGCCGTCCTCCGCGCCGATGCCGTCGCCGACGCCGCCGAAGTCGGCGGGCTGGAGCGCGGCGAGCCGGTCGGCGACGGCCTTCAGCTCGTCCCTGAGCCGGTCCATCTCCTTGGTGGAGCGCCCCTGGTACTCCACGCCGCGCGCGGTCACCGCGGCGGTGATGCCGAGCACCGCGCCCTGCGCGCCGATCTTGTCCAGCGCGGCTGCGGTCGACAGCTTCGGGGTCGCCCAGTCGGTGAACTCGGTGATGAGGCGCTGCACGGAGGTGCGCCCGGACTCCACCGTGGACACGGCGGCGCCGACGGCGTCCCGCGCGGCGGTGGCGTTGCGCGCGAGCAGGTCGACGCCGCCGTCGAACTTGGCCACGCGGTCCTGGAAGACGCCCGCCTTCTCGCCGTACCAGGTGCCGAGCACCTCGCGGGCCGCGCCGGAGTGCTTGGCGCCGATCTCCTCGAACGAGGAGGCGGCCCTGCCGAGCGAGTCGGCCGCGCGCGAGGCGCCGCCGGTGTCGCCCTGCAGCTTGGCCAGGTCGTCCTTCATCGGCTGGATGAGGGCCCCGATCAGCCCGGAGACGTCCACGGCGGTCAGACCCGGTAGGCGTCGTTCAGGGCGGCGCTGTTGCGCGTCTCCTGCTCGGCGTAGTCGGTGGCGGTGTCGCGGACGGCGGTGGCGAGCGCGTCGAGGGCCTTCGCGGCGCCCGTGGCGCCGTCGAGCTGCTGCCGGGCGGCCCGCTGGAACGCGGCGGCCAGACCGACCTCCTGGCCCAGCTCCGAGAAGCTGTCGGCGGCCAGCGAGTCCACCCCGGACAGCGTCCCGGAGCCGACCTCGGCCACCTCGCCCGCGAGCCCGGAGGCCGTCGTCCCGTACCCGCCGAGCGCCGCCGTGTCGACGCCGAACCCCTGTTCCACCCTGCCCCCTCGTGCCCGCTCGAAATCACCCTGATAGTGCCCGACAGCGCCTGCCCGCGATGGTCTTTCGACGCAGATCGCACCCCTGGGCCAGGCGCTCCCGCGCGCCACCGCGAGGCGGTCCGAGGAGCCGGGGGGACGCGCGGCGGCGCCGGGACAGCGCCTGCCGAGGGCCACTCGCATTTCTACACCCGGCCGACGCGGCGGGGGACCCCCGGGAACGCTCTCGGGCGCGGCGGCGCCCGTGCGTGACGACGAGGTCGCCCCCCGTGCCGACCGGACCGCTCACCCGTTCGACACCCTCGGGTTCGGCCACCCGGAGCGCGGGTACTCGCCCGCCATGACCACCTACACCTACCGGGCGCCGGTCGACCTGCCCGCGCAGCGGCTGTTCGAGTTCGTCGCCCGCCCGGAGAACCTGACCGAGCACCTGCCGGGCATCGAGCCCACCGGGGTGCGGGTGGACGAGTCGGTCCGGAGGGTCACCTGGGACGGCGGCGAGGCCGTGGTCACCGAGGACGGCGCCGGGTGCAGCCGCATCGAGGTCCGCCTGGAGGCCGAGCAGACCCCGGAGCGCCAGCGCGAACTCCAGGAGGCGGTCGCCGCCCTGTCCCACCTGGCCGCCGCCGAGGTCGACAGCCAGGCTGCACGATCGGGTGATGGTTGGTACTAGGGCGGTCGACCCCGGTAGACCGGAAAACCACTCGCCTGGCCGCAGATCTGCGGCCAGGTTTTCTTTTCCCTCGAACGCGCGGGAAATCTTTTCCCGGCTGACTCGGTCGGGTTATTGACCCTCCCAACCGCTGGTGCGAGCATTGCATTTAAGTCCAATGCTTGACCTTGTGGGGGTTGGAAATGCGATTAGTGGGAACCGATCAGGCTTGTCAGGGTGGGAACTGCGCGGCGGTCTGGGTGGACGACGAGACCGGGGACCTGGTGTTGCAGGGCGCGCAGGTCACCGACCAGGATGCGCTGGCCGAGCTGACCGCCAAGAGCCCGCGCGCGCCGCACGAGACCGTGGTGCGCATTCCCGCCAGGATGCGGGACCTCGTCCAGGAGGCCTGTCGTGACCGAGCGACCGACGTTCGCTGAGCTGTTCGCCGGTTGTCGCACTTCTGCGGTGCACCTGGAAATGCGGGAGGTGTACGAACCCGCCGACCCGGCCTTCCAGGATTGGCTGTCCGGCGTGCGCACCGACCCGGTCGAGCGCTTCCGCGACTGGTACGACCTCGTCGTCGCCACCGTCGCCAGGGGCGTGGACGTCCGCCGCGCCCGGATCGTCTCCGAACCGGTCACCGACTACATCCGCCACGAGCACGAGGACACCGCCGCGCTCAACGTCGCCGCGGGCGAGCGGGTCCGCTGGTTGCCCCGCCGCGCGGCCTCCGACCTCGCCCTGCCCGGCAACGACTTCTGGCTCTTCGACGACCGCCTGGTCCGCTTCGGCCACTTCGCGGGCGACGGCACCTACCTCGGCGACGAGATCACCGAGGCCCCCGAGGTCGTCGCCCTGTGCCGCGACGCGTTCGAGGCCGTCTGGGCGCGCGCCGTCGACCACAGCGAATACCGGCCGGGGTAGTGCCGTGCCGGACATCCCCGCCAGCGGCAACACCGCTTCCGGGGACGACATCGGGTCGCTGTTCCAGGTCGGCGTCGTGCACGGCGGGGTCGTCGTCACCGGCGCCGCAGCCGCCGCCACCGGGCCCCGCCCCCGCCAGCTCCCGCTCCGCCCTGTCCCGTTCGTCAACCGCCAGGTCGACCTCGGCAGGCTCGACCGCCTCCTGCGCCCCGCCCGCGCCCAGGCGGGTCCCGCCCTGCTCGTCCTCGTCGGGGCCCCCGGCGTCGGCAAGACCGCCCTCGCGGTGCACTGGGCGCACCGCGTCCGCGACCGGTTCGCCGACGGCGCCCTCTACGTCGACATGCGGGGCTACGGCCCCGGCTTCCCGCTGGACCCGTCCGCCGCGCTCGACGGCTTCCTGCGCGCCCTGGGCACCCCGCCCGACCACATCCCCGACGACGAGGCCGACCGCGCGTCCCTCTTCCGGTCCCTCCTCGACGGCAAGCGCCTCCTCGTCGTCGTCGACAACGCGCGCTCCCCGCACCAGGTGCGCCTCCTGCTCCCCGCGTCTCCCCTGTGCTGCACGGTCGTCACCAGCCGCAGCGTGCTGTCCGGGCTGGTCGTCAGGGAAGGAGCCGCGAGGGTGACGCTGGACGCGCTGTCCCCGGCCGAGTCGGCCGACCTGCTCGGCGAGCTGATCGGACCGGACGAGGTGGCCGCCGACCGCCCGGCGGCCCTGCGGGTGGCCGAGCTGTGCGGGTGCCTGCCGCTGACGCTCCGCATCGCGGGCGAGCGGGCCTCGGAGTGGCCCGGCCCGCGCCTGCCCAGGTTGGAGGCCGAGCTGCGCGACGAGCGGCAGCGCCTGGACGCGCTCGCCTCCCCGGACGACGAGCTCAGCGACACCAGGGTGGTGTTCTCCTGGTCGTACCGGGCGCTCGGCCCCGAGCTGCGCGCCGCCTTCCGCCTGCTGGGCCTGCACCCCGTGCCGGACGTCGGCGTCGACGTCGCCGCCGCCCTGTTCGGCGTCCCGCCCGCCACCGCGACCAGGCTGCTGCGCGAGCTGGCCTCGGTGAGCCTGGCGCAGCCGCACCTGCCCGGCCGGTTCCGGGTGCACGACCTGCTGCGCGAGTACGCGGCCGAGCTGGTCGCCGCGCGCGGCACGCCCGCCGAGCGGGACGCGGCCGTGCGCAGGTCGGCGACCTGGCTCCTGCTCCGCGCGGACCGCGCCCGGCTGCGCATCCTCCCGCACTCGGCCACCGCCCCTCCGCCGCCGATCCCGGACGGGGTGAGCGCGCCCGCGGACTTCGCCGACGAGTCCGAGGCGCTGCGCTGGCTGGAGGACGAGCGCCCCACCCTGCTCGCCGTGCTCGACCAGCTCGTCGAGCGCGGCGAGCACGAGCTGGTGTGGAAGACGGCCGCCGCCGTCGACGGCTTCTTCGAGATGCGCTCCTACCGCGACGACCTCCGGCGCACCGCGCTGCGGGCCGTCGAGGCCGCGACCGCGCTCGGCGACCACCTCGGCGAGGCGCTGAGCCTGCTCACCCTCGCGGACGCCTGCTGGCGCGACGGCAGCGCCGACGAGGCCGTCGACCGCTACCACGCGGCGCGGGCGGCCGGACGCGCGGCGGCGCGCGAGGAGACCGGCCGGGGCGTGCGACCGGACTGGGTGACCGGGTTCGCCGCGCGCGGCATCGGCCTGGTCCTGACCGACCGGGAGGACCACGCGGGAGCGCGCGGGCACTTCACCGAGTCGCTGGAGGTGTTCACCGGCATCGGCGAGCGGCGCGGCGCGGGCATGGCCCTGCTCAGCCTCGGCCAGTGCGCGGCGGGCCTCGGCGAGTTCGCCGAGGCGGTGGCGCGCGGAACCGAGGCCGTCCGGATCTTCGAGGAGCTGGCCGACACCTGGACCGCGGCGTGGGGCCGCCTCGCGCTGGGCCGCAGCCTGATCGCGGCCGGGCGTCCGGGGGAGGCCGCCGGGCAGCTCGCGGGGGCCACCGGGGTGTTCCGCGCGTTCGGGGACGCGCGCAGCGAGGCGATGAGCCTGCACGCCCACGGCGACGCGCTCACGGCGACCGGCGACCCCGGCGACCGGGCGCTGTGGGAGCTGGCGGCCCAGCGCTACGAGCAGGTCGGCGACCCGCAGGCCGCCGGGCTCAGGGCGCGGCTCGGCTGAGCCGCGCCCACCGGGAGGTCAGCCCACCGGGAGGTCGGCCCACCGTCAGGTCAGCCCACCGGGATCAGCCCGTCAGCTCGCCCCGGTCGCCGCGCTTGAGCTTCGGGCGCTTCGGGCGCCGCACCTCCACGCCGCCCATGATCGCCACGCCGGTGATGCGCACCACCGGACCGCCGGGGATCGTCTCGGTGCGGTGGGTCTTGTCGTCGAAGCCGCCCATGATGCCCGTGCCGTCCACCTGCACGGTCACCTCCTCGGGCACGTAGATCACGATGCCGCCCCAGAAGCAGCTCGCGCTGATCGTCGTGTGCTGCTGGGTGAACCTCGCCCGGCTCAGGTCGATCTCGATGCCGCCCATGACCGCGATCGCCGTGTGCGTCGGCGGCACGACCCAGTCGCCCTTGCGCTCCACACCCGACCAGAACGCGAACGAGGTCGACGGGCCCTGCATCGCCGACGGGTCGACCCGGTTCGCCAGCGACCGCTGCTGCTGGAGCTGCTGCGCGGACACCTCGCCGAACGGCACCACCCCCAGGTCGGAGGTCAGCGGCACCAGCTCGCCGTACGTCTTCGCCGCGTACGCCGAGGCCAGGCGCTCGTCCAGCTCGCCCAGGTCGATGCGACCCTCGCCGTGCGCCTTCTGCAGGACCTGCGCCACGCGCTCGCGGTCGGCGTCGGAGGCGCGCATCTGACGGGGGTCCGGGACCAGCTCGTCGCTCACGGTGGTCAGTCTAGGAGCGGGAGGGGTGCGGTACCCCCTGGTCGGTCACGATTCCAGGGTTGATTTCAGGGTTTGCCCCCATGCCGCTGCGGAGAAGCGCAGCGTTGGGCCATTCGGGTTCTTGGAGTCCCGGACCAGTACTCCGTTCGGGATGCGCGCCACCTCGACGCAGTTGCCCGCGCTGCTACTACGGCTGGCCTTGCGCCAGTTGTGCTTCACGGTGGTGCTCCTGTCAGATCAGCTTGCTCGCGTGCTCGTCGATCAACGCTGCCGAGGCTTCGGGCGGTAGTGCCAGCGCGAGGAGTTTGCGCCAGGCTGACTTGGCGTTGTCGAGGTGCACGTCCTCCTCCAGGAAGCTGTGGCTGTCCCTGCCCTCGATGTAGACCAGGCCCGGCTGGTCGGTGAACTCCAGGTGCATGAACGGCCCGTTGAGCCCGGGGTGCATGACGCTGTTCAAGGGGAGCACCTGGATGGTCACCTTGTTCCTGCTGCTCATGGCCACCAGGTGTCGCAACTGCGCGTGCATCATCACCGGGTCGCCGAATTTCCGCATCAGCACGCTCTCGTCCAGTATCAGGTGCAAGAAGATGCGGCCGATGACCGACTGCCGTCCCAGGCGCATGGCAACCAGAGCTTCCAGTTCGTGCTCCTGGATGGCATCGCTGACGCTGAGGATTCCCCGCGTGTACTCGGCAGTCTGGGCCAGACCGGGGACGATCATCGTTTCGTAGTTGTAGAGCGCCGATGCCTGCTGTTCAAGTTCGAGCAGGTCCTTCCACTGCGGCGGCACCCTGTTGCTCTGGCGAACGAAGTGCCAGTTCCGGGTTTCTCCGGCCTGCACGAGTTCGATCAGATCGTCTCGCAGCTTCTGCGGCGCCTGCAAGAACCCCAGGATGGCGGCGACGTCGTAGGCGTACAGCCCGCGCTTGCCCGTCTCCATCCGGCTGATCTTGCTCTCCGACACCCCGATGGCCTGCGCCACCTCCGCGCAGCTCACCCCACGTTCGATCCGCAGCGCTCGCAGCTCGGCAGATACCCGCCGTTGCCGGAACGAAGCCCCCTGGCGCGTCATGCCGCAGACTCTGGCTCCTTGCCACGTTGGCAAGGAAGTCCTGATCACCCGAAAGAGGAGGGGCTTGCGTGCCCCGCCGGCAAGAAACCACCGTTCCCAGCATGGAATCGCCCACCGAACAAGCCGTCGAGCGCACCTGGAAGATCAGCGGCGCCTACGCCAACTGGGAGCTCAGGATCGCCGTCACCCCACCCGCCACCGGGTCCGCGATCGAGTGCCGCGAACCCGACTACGCCTCGCTCGTCGGCCACTTCCGCGTGCTGGTCAACGACAACGAGCTCAGCCACAAGCTCAACCTCGAAGACCAGGAGAGTGCCTAGACCGTCGGCACCCGCACCGGCAGCCCGGCCGCGCGGTAGATCGCGTCGACCACCTTCATGTTCGCCACCGCGTCGCGCGCCGTCGTCGGGAAGGGCTTGCCGTGCAGGACCGCGTCCGTGAAGGCGTCCAGCTGGTACCGGTACGACGGCTTCCACCCGAACCGCTCGTTCCTGGTGTGCCCGTCCAACCGCACCGCCATCCGGTGCCCGAACTGCGGCATGAACGGGTTCACCACCCGCAGCTCGCCCTTCTCCCCGATGACCCGCGCGGACAGCTTCAGCACCGCGCCCGACCACAGGGAGGCGTGCACGAACCCGACGTGCCCCTCGGGGAACACCAGGTCCGCCTTGACCGCCCGGTCGACCTTCCGGTTGCGCAGCCGCACGCGCGCGCTGCGCACCTCGGGCTCGCCGCCGAGCATCCGGACCGCGTTGACGGCGTAGCACCCGGCGTCCATCAGCGCCCCGCCCGCGAGGTCCCAGTCGTACCGGATGTTCGAGAACCTGGGCAGGGGGAAGCACATCCGCGCCTCCACGTGCCGCAGCGCGCCCAGCTCGGGCAGCACCTCGACCATGCGCCTGGCGAGCGGGTGGTACCGGTAGTGGAACGCCTCCATGACCACGAGCCCGCTGGCCTCGGCCGCGTCGGCGACCCGCTCGGCCTCCTCGGAGTTCGCGGCGAACGGCTTCTCGCACAGCACGTGCTTGCCCGCCGCCAGCGCCTTCAACGTCCACTTGCCGTGCAGCCCGTTGGGCAGCGGGTTGTAGACGGCGTCGACGTCCGGGTCGTCGATCAGCGCCTGGTAGTCGTCGAAGACCTTCGGCACGAGGTTCTTGTCCGCGAACGCCCTCGCCCGCTCGGGGTCCCGCGCGGCGACCGCGACCACTTCCGCGGCGGACGACTTGAGGGCCGGCTTGACGAGAGCGGCGGGGGCGATGGCGGCAGCCCCGAGAACCCCGATCCGCACGCGGTCGCTCATGGATCACGAGGTTAGCGGCGGGGGCATGGGGGCGCTGTGAGGCAGCCGCCGGATCTCGGGGTAGTGGTGGTCCAGCTCGCCGACCTCGAACCGGCAGGACTTGATGGCCCACCACAGGAAAGCGCCGACGTCGCCGCCGTGCTTGTAGGAGCCGTCGGGGAACAGGGTTGCCCAGCCGTCGTCGGTGGCGATGAGCGTGGCGACGAGGGCGCCGTCGGCGGTCCACAGGCGGGTGGTGCCGTCGACGGAACCGGTGGCGAGGTGGTTGCCGCGCGGGGAGAACGCGACGGTCATGACGCTCTCGCTGTGCCCGCTCAGGACGGCGCGCACCGTCCCGTCCAGGCCCAGCACGTGCGCGTCGCCCTCGCTGCCCGCGGTGGCGACGTGCGCGCCGTTCGGGGAGAAGGCGACGGCGGTGACCCGGCCCCGGTGCCTCGGCAGGGACCTGAGCAGGCCGCCCTCGACGGTCCACAGGCGCGCCGTGCCGTCGTTGCCGCCGGTGGCGATGGTCCCGCTGTCCGGGGAGAACGCGACCGAGGTGACCGGCCTGGGGTGCTTGACGAAGTCCGTCACCGGCTCGCCGTCGACCGACCAGATCCGCGCGGTGCCGTCGTGGCTGGCGGTCGCGACCAGCTCGCCGTCCGGGGAGAACACGACGGAGGTGACCCAGTTCCGGTGCCCGGTGAGGACGGCGCGCGCACTGCCCTCCGAGTCCCACAACCGCGCGGTCTGGTCGCTGCCCGCGGTGGCGATCAGCTCGCCGTTCGGGGAGAACGCCACCGCGTTGACCCGGTGCTCGTGGCCGACGAGGGTGGCGGTGCTGGAGCCGTCGCCCGCCCAGACGTGCGCGGTGCCGTCGTGGCCCGCCGTGGCGATGCGGTGGCTGCCGGGGGAGAACGCGACCGCGTTCACCCGGTTCCCGTCCCCGTGCACGGTGGTCACCAGCACCCCCTCCCGCGTCCACACCCGCGTCGCGCCGTCGCTGCTGGCGGTGGCCAGGAACCGGCCGTTCGGCGCGAAGGCGGCGGAGGTGACGGTCCGGGAGCGGGTGGTCGGGATGGCGACCAGGCCGCCGTCCGCGTTCCAGGTGCGGGCGGTCTTGTCGCTGCCCGCGGTCGTGATGATCGCGCCGTCCGGCGAGTAGGCGATCGAGGTGATCACGCCCTGGTGGCCGAGGAGGGTGGCGACGAGGGAGCCGTCGGCGGTCCAGACGTGCCCGGTGCCGTCGCTGGCCCCGGTGGCGACGTGCTTGCCGTCGGGGGAGTGGGCGAGCGCGGTCACGGGGCCGACGTCGTCGGTGAGGACGGCGACCTGGGTGCCGTCGGTGGTCCAGGTGCGCGCGGTCCGGTCGCTGCTGGCGGTGGTGACGCGGGCGCCGTCGGGGGAGAAGGCCACGGCGTTGATCCAGTTCTCGTGGCCCGCCAGCTCCGCGACGTGCTCTCCGCCCGCCGTCCACACGTGCGCGGTGCCCGCGCTGCTGCCGGTGGCGAGGCGCCTGCCGTCCGGGGCGAGCGCGAGGGCGGTGATCGGCCTGGAGTCGCTGGTGAGGACGCGGAGCGGCTCGCCCGCCGAGGTCCAGGTGCGGGTGGTGCCGTCCCGGCTGCCGGTGGCGATCCGCCTCCCGTCCGGGAAGAAGGCGACGGCGGTGACCGTGCGCTCGTGGCCGGTGAGGGTCAGGACGTGGTCGCCGTCGGTGGTCCACACCCGCGCCGTCCCGTCCTCGCCGCCGGTCACCAGGCGGGTCCCGTCCGGGGAGAACGCCACCGAGGTGACCTTGCCGCCGTGCTCGCCGACGAAGCGCAGCGACGAGTGGCCCGCCGCGTTCAGCAGCTCCACCTGCCTGCCGTGCGCCAGCGCGATCCGCTCGCCGTCCGGCGAGTAGGCCACCGCGAGCACGGGCCCGCTGCGCGCCAGCATCACCTCGGCCCGGTCCCGGCCGCTCACCGCCGCCACGCGCAGCTCCGGGCGCCGCTCGGTCCCGGCCACCCCGAGCAGCGCCGCGCCCTCCCAGCGGCTCCCGGTCAGCACCGCCTCCGACAGGTCGCCGCCGGTGACGCGGGCGCCCCGCAGGTCCGCCCCGGTCAGGTCGACCCCGCGCAGCACGGCCCCGTCGACCCGCTGCCCGCGCAGGTCCGAGCCCACCAGGCGCGTCCCCCGCAGGTCCAGCCGCGACAGGTCGGCCTTCCGCAGGTCCAGCTCGCTCAGGTCGCCCAACCCGCTCCCGCCCAACCGGTCGACCACCAGCAGCGCGTTCTGCTTCTCCTCCGCGCTCGCCAGCCCGTCGACCGACACCGCCAGGGCCCACCGCCGCGCCCGCGCGTGCCCGGCCAGGTCGCACAGGAAGTCCACCATCAGCCGCGACATCGCCCGCCCCGCGACCTCCCCCACCCCCTCCCCGGCCCGCAACCGCCGCGCCGCCTCGTTCGCCACCAGCCACTCCATCACCGACCGGTGCACGAACCCGAAGCCGCTCTCGCCCGTCACCAGCAGCGTCCCCGAGCCGATCGCGTGCGCCACCTGGTCCTGCGTGTACCCCAGGTCCGCCACCTCGGTCAGCGCCGCCACCGCGACCACGCCCAGCTCGTCCTCCTGGATCGCGTTCGCGCCCGTCGACCACAACCGCGTCGCCAGGTCCGTGCACACCCGCAGCCGCTCGTCCTTGCCCAGCACCGGAAGCCCGTGCCGGTGCTGCTGGCGGGCCTGCTCGTGCAGCAGCCACGAGTCCACCAGCTCCTGGTACAGGTCCGCCGCGCTGATCGTCCCCTTGCGCTGCTGCACCTCCCGCAGCCGGTCCTCCTCCAGCTCCGCGATGAACGACAGCATCCGGGGGTTCCGCGACAGCCCCAGCAGGTCCTGGACCTCGTCCAGCAGCCGCAACCGCGCCCGCGCCCGCTCGTGGTCGCCGCCGTACCGCTTGGTCAGGAACTCCACGATCTGCTCGCGGGTGAAGTCCTCCAGCTCCACCACCCGGCTCGCCCCGGTCGCCACGACCTCGTCGCCCAGCGCCGTCAGCACCTGCGCGGCCGAGCGGAAGTGCTGGGTGCGGCTGGTCAGCACGACCTTCGCCTCGCCGCCGACCACCTCCAGCAGGGTGCGCAGGTAGTCGGCGGCGTTGTCGTAGCCGACCCGCAGCTCCAGCTCGTCGAACCCGTCGAACAGCAGCGCGACCCGGCCGCTGGCGATCATGTACCGGAGCTTGTCCACGTCGACCACGGCCACGCCCTGGCCCACCAGCGCGTTCGCCAGCAGCTGGTTGAGCGTCGGGGCCTTCTGCAGCGACCGCAGCTCCACCAGCAGCGGCGTCACCCCGCCCAGGTGCTCGGGCAGCGCGCGCGCCAGCTGCCGCAGCAGGAACGACTTGCCGCGCCCGAAGTCCCCCAGCACCACCACGAACTGCCTCGCCCGCAGGCCGAGCCAGTCGAGCACCCGCGCGAGCAGGTCCGGTTCCACCTCGCCGGACGAGTGGCGGCCCACGACCCGGTAGCGCTGCGCGGTGTACAGGGCCTCGGGGTAGACCTTGTCGCGGGCCAGCGCGTTCCTGAGGCGCTCCTCCAGCGGGCCGAGGTCGAGCAGGCCCCGGTACTCGACCCAGCTGCGCGGGGACACGCCCCGGCGGGTCGCGCGGCCCACGAGGTCCGCCGACGCGAGGCGACCGCTGTAGACGATCTCCGAGCGGGTGCCGGGGTCCTCGGCGGTGAAGTGCCGGTGCACGTCCACGACGAACGCGTCCACGGCCCGCTCGGTCAGGTCCCCGTCGACCACGCCCACCGGCCGGTAGTCCACGCCGCCGCCGGGGATGGGCAGGCCGACGCGCAGGTAGGACTTCTCCGGGTGCGGCACGGTGCTCGCGTCGGGGTGCGCGAAGCGGGTGGCCTCCACGACGCGGTCGAAGAAGGCGTTGCCGGGCGGGGGCGGGGGGCTTTCCTGGGCGGGTTCGGCGCGGCGGCGCTCGGTGACGCGCCATGCGGTCCCGGTGGGGCTGATGCGGGTGTCGCCGGTCCAGCGGCCGTCGGCGAAGCGGCGGGCCTGGCGGGTGGTGCGGGAGGCGTCGAACGAGACGAGCTGGTAGCCGTCGTTGTCGGCGGGGGACGAGAAGAGGTGGTGCAGCTCGTCCGGCCAGGCCGACCCGGAGCTCTCCCCGTGCACCACGCCGAGCCGCAACCGGTCGGGCTCGCGGAACCCGTCGAGCCACGTCCGGAACCGGGCGACCTGGTCGCGGCCGAGGCTGGTGGTGGCGCGCTCGTGGGTGTCGGCGGTGGTGGAGTTGAAGCCGGCGACGACGGTGGAGAGGTCGGGGATCTCGAAGAGGGTCCAGGGCTCGTCGGCGGTGAAGGTGGGGGAGTGGCCGTCGTAGAACCGGTCGAAGGCGGCGGAGAACTGCTTCCACTTGGGCCAGAACGGGGGGACGGGGGCCTCGTCGTCGGCCTCGGCGGTGTCGAAGTAGGCCTTGCAGGCCTTGCGGTTCACGTCGTGGGCGCCGGGGACGACGAGCACGCGGTCGCGCGGGAGGTCGAGGTCCTCGGCGAGGTCGGCGAGGAGGCGGAAGGCTTGGGCGAACTCGGCCTTGCCGCCCTGCTCGGT
Source organism: Actinosynnema mirum DSM 43827 (assembly GCF_000023245.1). Lineage (GTDB taxonomy): Bacteria > Actinomycetota > Actinomycetes > Mycobacteriales > Pseudonocardiaceae > Actinosynnema > Actinosynnema mirum. The sequence goes on along the minus strand of NC_013093.1, from coordinate 7,529,797 downwards.
GAGGTCGCCCGCGACGACGAGGAGGTCGGGCGGGGTGTCGGCGGGGAGGTCGCGGAGCAGGTCGGACGCGGTGAACGCCCACCCCCTGCCGCCCGCGCGGGGGCCGGGGAGGTGCAGGGCGGTGACGGTGTCGGGGCGCTTGGCGGTGCGACTGCTGCCGAGCGCCGACCAGCCGACGCGGAGCTGCTCGGCGGAGATGGCGTAGCTGTCGGGGGTGGAGGTGCCCGCGGTGGCGATGATGCCGACCACGCGGCCGGTGACGTCGTCCCAGACGGGGCTGCCGCTGAAGCCGGGTTGGACGCGGAGGGCGGAGGTGGATTCCAGCTGGAGGTGGCCTCGGCTGTTGCGGCCCTTGACGAGGGCGTCCACCCAGGCGCCATCGGGGCGGAGGGGTTTGCCGGGGTAGCCGAAGATCCGGACGACGGTGTTGGGGCGGGGGAGGGTGGTGATCAGGCGGGCCGGGGGGATGTCGGGCGGCGGGGTGACCTCGAGGCCCGCGATGTCGTCACCGGGGTCGCCTTCGCGGGCGGGCGGGGGCATCCAGTGGGCCACGCGGGCGGTGACGGTGCGCGGGCCGAACTGGAGCCGGACGGGCGCGTCGGGCTTGCCTGCTTCCCGCTCGTGGCGGCGGAGGGCGTGGTTGACGACGTGCGCACAGGTCATGACCTTCCCGCCGGCCAGCAGCACGGCCCCGCCGACGGGGTTGTCGTCGGCGTCGAGCACTCGGGCGGCTGAGCTGGGTAAGGCGGCGGGGTGCACTTCTCAGGGTTACCACAGGTTGCGCAGCGTGGTCAGGGGGTTGGTGGGGGATCGATGGGGTCGGTGTCGGCCAGGCGGCGGAGGACGGTGCTCGTCAGCGGTCGTTTTCAGTCGTCCCGAGGAACCGGCGTATGTTTCGGTATTTATGCCTTATCTTCGCACCGGCGAGTTCGGGACGCGCCTCGGCTCCGATCACCTCGATCAGTTCCGCGCCTGCCCACCTGCTTCCGGTCAGCACGGCTCCGGTGAGGTCATTGCCCATTAGACTTGCTTCGCGCAAGTCGGCCATGGACAGGTTGGCGTTGCGCAGGTCTACGCCATCGAGGATCAGACCTCGCAAGTGGAAGCCGCTCAGGTTCAGGGGGGCCTGCCCGTCCAGCCTGATGAACATCTGGAGAGCATTCTGGCGCGTGGTTGTGGCTGCCTTTTTGGTGAACAGAAGGGTTGATGCCCACGCTAGCGAGCGTTCATGTCCGGCGAGATCGCAGAAGAAGTCCACCATCAGCGGCGACATGATCCGCGCCGAGATGTCCCCGATGTCACCGCCCTGCCGCAGCACTTCCGCCGCCTCGTTCGCGACCAGCCACTCCAGCACTGACTGGTGCACGAAACCGAACCCGTTGTCCCTCCGCACCAGCAGCGTGCCCGAACCAACCGCGTGCACGGCTTGCTCCAGCGAGTACTCCCGCTCGGACAACCTGCTCAACACCTTCACGGCGTCCCCCAGGTCCTTCTCCTGAATCGTCTCCGCCGTCGTGTCCCACAACTGCATCGCCAACTCGGTGCACACCCGCAACCGCTCGTCCCGGTCGAACGACGGCAACCCGCGCGAGTGCTCTTGGCGCTTGCTCTCGCCCAGCAGCCAGTGAGTCACCAATTCCCGGTAGAGCTCGGCCGCGCTGATCGCCCCCTCCCGGCACTGCACCTCCCGCAACCGGTCCTCGTCCAGGTCGGCGATGAACGACAGCATCCGGGGGTTGCCCGACAGCCCGAGAAGGTCATGCACCTCATGCAGCAGTTCAACCCGAGCCCGTGCGCGTGCTGCGTCCCCGCCGTAGTGCCTGTGCAGGAATTCCAGGATCTGCCCGCCAGTGAAGTCCTCCAGCTCCACCAACTTGCTCGCGCTCAACGACGCCACATCACGCCCCAACGCCGTCAACACCTGGCGGGTCGACTGGAAGTGCTGGGTGCGGCTGGTCAGCACCACCTTCGCCTCGCCGCTGATCACGTCCAGCAGCGTCGTCAGGTAGTCGGCCGCGTTGTCGTAGCCGACCCGCAGCTCCAGCTCGTCGAACCCGTCGAACAGCAGCACCACCCGGCCGCTGCTGATCATGTACCGCAGCTTGGTCACGTCGACCACGTCAACGCCCTGGTCGACCAGCACTTGAACCAGGAGTTGATCCAGCGACGGCGCTTTCTCCAGCCTCCGCATGTCCACCAGCAGCGGAGTCATCCCGGTCAGCTCACGGGCCACCTGCCTCAGCAGGAATGACTTGCCGCGTCCGAAGTCCCCCAGGACCATGAGGAACTGCGCGGTGCTGCTCCCCAACCAGTCGAGCACCTGCGCCAACGCGTCCACACCGGGCAAGTGCCGAAACCGCTGCTGCACGTACAGCTCCGCCGGGTAGATCGCGTCCGTCGCCAACCGCTCCCGCAGCGCTTCTTCGTACCGGCGCAGGTCGATCAGACCCCGGTAGTCGATCCAACTGCGCAGCCGGACACCGCGGCGCCGCGCCCGCTCGATCAACTCCTCCGGGGCTGGTGCACCGCTGTAAACCAGTTCCGACCTGGCAGAGGGGTCACCCGAGGCGAACCGGGTGTGGACCTCTGCGGCGAACCGGTCGACAACCGCCGCGGTGACCTCTCCATCAAGCGTGCCCACCGCCCACGAGTCCACCCCGCCACCGGGAAGCCGCTCGGTGATCCGCAAGTACCCCTCGGCCGGTGTCACGGTCGCCTCGGGTCGGGCGACCACCGTCGCCTCCACCACCCGCTCGAAGAACCCGCCCGGCTCCCTGGAGACCTCGTCCCGCTGGGCCACCCCGCGTCGAACGGCGACCACGGCGGCGTCCTGCAGATCCCGGAACCACGCGTCGCACGACCTGTCCGCTTCCAAGCCGTGCGCCACCCCGAGCACCAACCACCCCCGCGCCCGGCACTCCTCCACCCGCTGCGCCGGAGGCCGCGCCACCCCCACCCCACGCGTATCGAGGTGACTGACCCCCACCGTCGAGTTCACCCCGGCAACGGCCACCCCCAACTCCGGGTGCTCGTACAACGTCCAGGGCTCATCCCTGGTGAACTCGACCTCGAACCCCTCGTAGAACCGGTCGAACGCCTCCTTGTACGCCTGCCACTTAGGCCAATAAGGCGGCACCGGCTCGCGTTCCTCCGCCTCAGCCGCCAGGAAGTACGCCGCGCACGCCTTCAAGTTCACGTCCCGCGTCCCCGGCACCACCGCCACCCGGTCGCGCGCCAACCCCAACCGCTCGGCGATCCCCGCCAACACCCCAAAAGCCTCGGCGAACTCGCTCCGCAACCCGTGCTCCGTCAGATCCCCGGCAACCACCACCAGGTCCGCCCGCACGTCGTCCCCAAAACCAGGCAGGGGTAACCCGCTCCCGCACCGAAGCCCAGGCAGGTGCAGCACCACCGGATCGGTCGACCGCCAGTCCGCCGTCAGCTCCGCCAGCACCTCGACCGGCACCGCGTAGCTGTCCAAGGTCGACACCCCGGCCATCGCCACCACGCCCACCACGCGCCCCGACGTGTCGTCCCACACCGGACTCCCGCTGTACCCCCGCTGCACCTGCAACGCCGACCGCGAGTCCAGCTGGACCAACCCGCCGTCAACGTGCCCGCGCACCACCGCCTCCACCCACGCCCCCTGGGGCCGCGACGGCTTGCCGGGATACCCGAACACCCGCACCACCCGACCCGGCAACGGCGACCGCGAAGCCAGCACAGCGGGGTCAACACCACCCGGCACGGCGGAGAGCTCCAGCCGGGCCACGTCCTCCGAAGGCGAGGGCAGCCACCGCCGCACGACCCCATCGGTCGAACCCCGCCCTGGGAACTCCACCCGCACCACACCCGAGGGCTCCGAAAGCGCCCCCTCGTCACGCCCCAAAGCCAAATTCACCACATGCGCGCAAGTGACGAACCGACCACCCTCAAGCAACACCCCGACACCCACCGCGTTCCCCGCGCCATCAAGCACGCGGGCCACGGAGCTGGGTAAGGAACCGGCAGGCACCGCCCACACCTACCACACATACTCTTCCGTCATGGACGTCCTCGTTGTCGATCACCCCCTGGCCAGGGCCCGCCTGACCACCATGCGCGACGCCCGCACGGACAACGCCGCGTTCCGCGCCGCGCTGCACGAGCTCACCGTCATGCTCGTCTACGAAGCCACCCGCAACGCCCCCGTCGCCGAGGAGCGCGTGCACACCCCCGTCGCCCGCACCACCGGCTACCGCCTCGCCAACCCGCCGCTGCTCGTGCCGGTGCTCCGCGCCGGCCTGGGCATGGCCGACCAGGCGCACAAGCTCATCCCCGACGCGCAGATGGGCTTCGTCGGGCTCGCCCGCGACGAGGAGACGCTCCAGCCGACGCCCTACATGGTGTCGCTGCCGGAATCCCTCGCGGGACGCCCGGTGTTCGTGCTCGACCCGATGCTCGCCACCGGCGGATCGATGGTCTACACGATCAAGCTGCTCACCGAGCGCGGCGCGACCGACGTGACCGCCGTGTGCGCGCTCGCGGCTCCCGAGGGCATCGAGCACCTGCGCGAGTCGGGGCTGCCGATCCGGCTCGTGACCGCGAGCGTGGACGAGCGGCTCAACGACTCCGGGTTCATCGTGCCCGGCCTCGGCGACGCGGGCGACCGGCAGTACGGCGCCGTCTGATCGGCGCAGCGCGGAAGGGGCCGTCCGGGGTCGGGCGGCCCCTTCGCCGTTCCCCCGGCCCGTCCGCACCAGTGCGGATCGCGTCGACCCCTCGTCCCGGTAACGGCAGGCGCCCGGATTGCGCTGTTCAGCCGTAGAGGTGGTCTAGACCTCTGTTCTACGTTGTGGTTCGGACCGATTGCTCCGCGAACGGTGGCGAGCACCCGCCCACCTGCGCGGACGCCGGGGACGGGCCGCCTCGCGAGAGGTGGTCAAGGGGGTCGGGGAGGGTATGCGGCGGCCTCCTCCCCGGCCTCCGCCCGCCCCGACGGGCATCACCCGCGACGGTCGGCCCCCGGCGCCGAAAAACCAAGAGCCCTGCGCCGAACGCCGTTGCGCCGCAAAGCATTTCTCGTGGAAGAGCCGCGCACCCCGTTGTGCGGCAAGGACCTGCGGACGCGACTACCGCCGCCGCCACCCCTCGCACTGCGCGCGCACCGCCCGCTCGTACACCGCCCCCACCGCGAGCCCCGCGGGCAGCGCCGCGTTCAGCTCCAGCGAGATCAGCCCGTGCACCAACCCCCACAGCGCCAGCGCCAACTGCCCCGGCTCCTCGTCCACGAACACCCCGTCGCGCACCGCCCGCTCCACCGCGCCGAGCACCGGCTGGAACGTCCCCCGCGCCAGCTCCGCGACCCCCGCCGACGGCTGGAAGTCCAGCGTGGACCGGCTGCTGAACATCACCAGGTAGAAGTGCGGGTCCGCCAGCGCGTGCTCCCGGTAGGCCCGGCCGATCCGCGTGATGTCCTCCACCGGGTCGTCCGTCCCCGGCACGGAGGCAAGCCTCTGCTCGTAACGGCGGAACCCCTCTTCGTACAACGCGTCCAACAGCGCGGGCTTGCCCCCGAACAGCGAGTACACCGCTGTGGTCGAGGTGTTGACATCCGCCGCGAGCCTGCGCAAGCTCAGTGCGCCCGGCCCCTCGGTGGACAGGAGTTCACCCGCGCGGTCGAGCAGCCGAACGCGAAGGGCGTCGTCGTGGGTCTTCGGTCTTGGCACCGGGGAATCGTAACGCAACGGTGTTATAAAAAGCCTCTGGTCAGCGTGGTACCACATTGGTACCATCAAGAGAATGGCGATGACCTTGCGTCTGAGCGATGAGGAGAACCGGCGGCTCGACGAGCTCGCAGCCGCCGAGGGCCGTTCGAAGCAGGAAGTCGTGCGGCTCGCGCTGGCCGACCGCTGGGCCAGGCTCCAGAAGGAGGAGGAGCTGTCCGAGGTGCTCGGACGGGTGCTCCCCAAGTACCGGGGTCTGCTCGACAAGCTGGGATCGGCCTGATGGCGCACTGACCGCGCCTCCGTTGTGATCCACTGGTGTCGTGGTCAACTACCTCGACGCCGGCGATCTGCTCGTGCTGGCGACCGCCGTCACCGGCGGCGATCTCGTCGTGCGCGACTTAGGCCTGCTCGATTCCGCTGCTCACCGCCCCAGGGCGACCGTGCTCGGCGTCGAGGCCTACGACACGCTGTGGCTCAAGGCCTCCGCCCTGCTCGACTCCATCGTCCGGACCCGTCCCCTGTCCGAGGGCAACTGGCGCCTCGGCTGGGTGGCCGCCGTGACGCTGTGCGACATCAACGGCTGGTGGATCGAGGCCGAGGAGGACGACGCCCTCGAACTCGTCCGCTCACTCGGGCGCGAGCAGGTCGACGTCCCCGGCATGGCCGCCCACCTGGAGGCGTGGGGCGTGCCCAAGGACGGCTGACCGGCCGGAGGGCGCGGGCCCGAAGGCGCGCGCACGGCGAAACCCCAGGCGGGCGCGGAACCACCGCAGCGGGGGCGTTGACCGGGAACCGGGTCGGGTCCCTACCGTTCCGGGCGTGACGATCTCGATCGCCCAGGCCGCGGAGCGCAGCGGTCTGTCCATCGACACCCTGCGCTACTACGAGCGGATCGGGCTGCTCGACCCGCCCGCCCGCGATGCCGGGGGTCGGCGCGACTACAGCGAGGACGACCTCAGCTGGCTGGCCTTCCTGACCAGGATGCGCTCCACCGGGATGCCGATCAAGATGATGCGCGAGTACGCCCAGCTGCGGCACCGCGGCGACCCCGGCGCGGCCCGGCGGCGGCAGATCCTCGTGGAGCACCGGGCGGCGGTGCGCGAGCGCGTGGCCGAGCTGAACGCCTGCCTGGAGGTGCTCGACTACAAGATCGAGCACTACGGCAGCCTGGAGCGCACGTTCGTGGACGGCATCACCAGGGGCGCCACCGCCTGAGCGAGCCCCTGAGCAGCGAAAACGTCGGAACATGGCCGGGGGGCGTGGAGCGGGCGGGGGACGGGGAGCGGGCGGGACGCGCGCGCCGAGTTGCCGCGTGATCGCTGATGGATAACATCAGCCCCGCGCGATGCGCAGCCCTGGCTGCGGCTGCCGCGACCCCGCCCCTGTCTCGCCGGCAGGGGGTGAGCCGGGGACGCGAGCAGGTCCCCCAAGCGTCGCGCACGCACCGCGCTGCACCACGCTCGCACAGGTCGCCGCCCGCGCTCACCGGGAGGCCGAACCGTCGCGAGGTGGTCATGGCCGCGCACTGGGCCGCGCTGCTCGTCCTGCTCCCGCCCCTGATCGGCCTCGCGCGCCACTGGCTCGTGCTGCGCTTCTTCCGCCGCGTCTACGAGCACGGCGGCGCCAAGGACCTCAAGGCCGCCGCCGAGGCCGTCCGCCGTACCAGGCCGTGGACCGCCGACCTCCAGTCCAGGCGTCGCCCCGGCGCGGCGCCACCCCGTCCGGACCCGCCCCCGAGGGGGGACCGCCTGCCCGCCCGGCGGTCGGTGCGCAAGACTAGGGGCGTCCCCCCGCCAGGCGCGCTGGAGCGCCCGTCGAACCGGGGGGACGGCAACGGGGAGTGACCGGCGCGCAACCGGTGACCGCCCGGCGCGTCCTTGCAAGTGACAGGAGGGAGTCATGGACACTCGCAGCATCGCCACGATGGCGCGCAACCGCCGGATCATCTGGGGTGGCGGCGTCGGCCTCGCGGTCGGCCTGATCGGCTTCCCGCTGGTGCTCATGAGCGTGTGGCCCGGCGTCGACCACAGCCCGTGGAGCATCAACACGATGGTCCTCGCGGCCGGGGTCACCCTGTGCACGCTCAGCTACATCGGCATCCGCCTGGCGGTCTCGGCCTTCACCGACGACCGGATCTCGCCGCCGGACAACCGGCCCTACCTGGTGGCCGGTGGTGCGGCGGCGATCGCCGTGCTCTGCCTGGTCATCGCGGTCATGGGCTGACCCAGGCGTCCTCCGCCGGACCGCGCGGCCGACCTCAGTCGGCCAGCAGGTCCGACACGCGCCCGCGCAGGGCGCCCAACCGCTCACCCGCTCGGGCACGGGCCGGGGCCAGGTCGGCGGGGTCCGCCACGGGCTCCACGACCTCCAGGTAGGCCTTCAGCTTCGGCTCCGTGCCCGAGGGGCGCACCACGACCCGCACGCCGTCCTGCGTCAACCGCACGACGTCCGCGCCGGGCAGCAGGTCCTCGAACGCGAACCCCTCCGGCGGCGACTGCCGCAGCCGCGCCATGAGCGCGCCGATCCGGCTCAGGTCGGTGAAGCGCAGCGACACCTGGTCGGTCAGGTGCAGCCCGTGCTCCAGCGCCAGCTGGTCCAGCGCGTCCAGCAGCGTGCGCCCCGACGTCTTCAGCGTGGCCGCCAGGTCGCAGGCCACCACCGCCGCCGAGATGCCGTCCTTGTCGCTGACGTGCGCCGGGTCGACGCAGTGCCCCAGCGCCTCCTCGTACGCGTACACCAGCCGGTCGCCGGCCCGCACCAGCCACTTGAACCCGGTCAGCGTCTCCGCGTACCGGGCCCCGCGCGCCTCCGCGATGCTCCTGAGCAGCGAGGACGACACGATCGTCGTGGCCACCAGCGGGTCGGTCTCCTCGGTGGTGCTCAGCACCAGCGACCCGAGCAGCACGCCCGTCTCGTCGCCGCGCAGCATCCGCCACGACCCGTCCCGCTCCCTCACGCCCAGCGCGCACCGGTCCGCGTCCGGGTCCAGCGCGATCGCCAGGTCCGCGTCGACCTGCGCGGCCAGCTCCAGCAGCCGGTCCGCCGCGCCGGGCTCCTCCGGGTTCGGGAACGCCACGGTCGGGAAGTCCGGGTCGGGCACGGCCTGCGCGCGCACCACGTGCACATCGGTGAACCCGGCCCGGCTCAGCGCCTCCACGGCGGTCGCGCCACCCACCCCGTGCATCGGGGTCAGCGCCACCCGCAGCCCGCGCGCGGACCCGCGCGGCAGCGCCGACACCCGGCCCAGGTACTCGTCCAGCTCGTCCTCGGACACCTCGGTCCACGACTCGCTGGTCGGCACGGACACCGCCGCCGCCACCTCGGAGATCGCCACCTCGATCTGCCGGTCGGCGGGCGGCACGATCTGCGAGCCGCCCTCCAGGTACAGCTTGTAGCCGTTGTCGGCGGGCGGGTTGTGCGAGGCGGTGATCTGCACGCCCGCCACCGCGCCGTGCCGCCGCACCAGGAACGCCACCAGCGGCGTCGGCAGCGGCCGGGGCAGCAGCCGCACGGTGAACCCGGCGGCGGCCAGCACCCCGGCCGCCGCGCGCGCGAAGTCCTCCGAGCCGTGCCGGGCGTCCCGGCCGACGAACACCAGGCCGCGCACCCCGTTCGCCTGCTCGGCCAGCCACCGGGCCACCCCGGCGGTCGTGCGCACCACGACGGCCCGGTTCATCCCGCTGGGCCCGGCCCGCACCGGCCCGCGCAGCCCGGCGGTGCCGAACGTCAGCGGCCCGGACATCCGGTCGGCCAGCTCCTCCAGCGCCGCGGGGTCGCCGCCCATCGCCCCGGCCAGGACGCGCTGCAGCTCGGTGCGCGCCTCCATGTCCGGGTCGTCGGCGATCCAGCGGAACGCGGCGTCGCGCAGCGCGGGGGACAGCGTCATGCCCGCTCCACCAGCTCCCGCAGCAGCGCGCCCATGCGGCTCGCGGCGGCCTGGCCCGCCTCCAGGACCTCCTGGTGGTTCAGCGGCTCGCCGGTGATGCCCGCCGCCAGGTTCGTCACCAGGGACAGGCCGAACACCTCCACGCCCTCGGCGCGCGCCGCGATGGCCTCCAGCACCGTGGACATGCCGACCAGGTCGGCGCCCATGGCGCGCAGCATCCGGATCTCGGCGGGGGTCTCGAAGTGCGGGCCGGGCAGGCCGGCGTACACGCCCTCCTCCAGGGAGGGGTCGATGCCGCGCGCGATCTCGCGCAGGCGCGGCGAGTACAGGTCGGTCAGGTCCACGAACCGGGCGCCCACCAGCGGGGACGACGCGGTCAGGTTCAGGTGGTCGCTGATCAGCACCGGCTGGCCCACCGACATGCCCTGGCGCAGACCGCCCGCGGCGTTGGTCAGCACCACGGTCTTGACGCCCGCCGCGGCGGCGGTGCGCACGCCGTGCACGACCTTGGTGATGCCCTTGCCCTCGTAGCCGTGCGTGCGGCCCAGCACGACCAGCGCGTTCTTGTCGCCCACCCGCACCGAGCGGATGGTGCCGCCGTGCCCGACGGCGGTGGGGGCCTCGAAGCCGGGCAGCTCGCCCATGGGGATCTCGGCCTGCGCCTGGCCGATCAGGTCGGCGGCGGGCCGCCACCCGGAGCCGAGGACGACGGCGATGTCGTGCCGGTCGACCCCGGTCCTCTCGCTCAGCGCCCGCGCCGCGTCGGCGGCGAGCGCTTCCGGACTGGTGTTCTCACTCTTGGCGGTCACCGCGGGAGCCTAACTCCCGCCGGGGGCGGTCGCCGCAGCTCACCCGATCACGGTCAGCGTGGGCGCGATCGAGTCGAACAGCTGCTCCCGGCCCTGCTCCTCCTGCTCGGTCGGGAACACCACCTCCACCACCCACAGGTCGTTGCCCCTGGGCAGCACCCGCGCGTAGTGCGAGCGCCGGGTCTCCGCCGAGCCCGCCCCGGCGCGGGACTGCCCGTCGCGCGGGTGCTCGACGGTGTTGTAGCTGTACTGGACCGCGCCGTCCCGCCCGGCGTTCGGCAGCGGCTCGGCGGCCCGCTTCTCCTGACCGGGGAAGTAGTTGTCCTCGCCCCAGCGCCCGGCCACCAGGTCCAGGTAGTTGTCCACGCTCAGGCCGGGGAAGAAGTCCGGGAACCGCTCGACCGTCACCTGCCAGCTGCCCGACGGGTCCACCAGCAGCACGGCGGTGCTGTTGGCGACGCCGCCGTTGCCGCTCTGCGTGACGAACGAGGTCCAGTCCGAGCCGACGTCGATGGTGAACCCCGCGCCCCGGTCGCCCTCCTTGGTGGCGGCCCGCAGCTCCCGGCGCACCAGCGACACGGTCACCGTCGCGGGCGGGGACGGGGTGCGCTCCGCGCCCGACGTGGCGGGCGGGAGCAGCGGTCTGCCCGCGGCGGCCAGGGTCAGCACGAACCCGGAGCCCGCGCCGATGGCGAACAGCACCGTCGCGGCCAGCGCCAGCAGCACCGTGGCCAGCCCCGAGCGGCGGGCGGGGGGAGCGTCCGGGAAGTCGTAGTCCCCGTCGTAGTCCCCGTCGTAGTCGCCGTCGTAGTCCTCGTCGTAGTCGTCGTAGCCCGCGCCGTACTCGTGCGAGTGGTCGGCGACCTCGTGCGGCCCCGAACGGCCCGACGAGCCGCCGGACAGCAGGAACGGCAGCGGGCCGGGGTCGGCGGCCAGCGGGGCGTCCGGCGCGGGCTCGGCGGAGCGCAGCCGCACCGGCGCGGGCCGCACCACCTCCACCACCGGTCTGGGCTCCGCGCCCTCCTCGAACGGGAAGCCGTCGGCGTCCGGCAGCAGCGGGCGCACCAGCCTGCGCACCTCGGACAGCGGCAGCCGCTCCGCCGGGTCCTTGCGCATCAGCCCGCCGACCACCTCGGCCAGCTCGCCGCACACGTCCGTGGACGGCACGTCGCCGTGCACCACCTGGTTGATGGTCTGCAGCGGGTTGTCGCCCTCGTAGGGCAGCTGGCCGGTCATCGCCGCGAACAGCGTCGCGCCCAGGCTCCACTGGTCGACCGCCTGCGTGACGACCCCGTCGGTGGCGATCTCCGGCGCGATGAACGCGGGCGTGCCCAGCGCGATGCCGCGCGAGGTCATGGTCGCCTCGGCCATGTTGCGGGCGATGCCGAAGTCGGTCAGCTTCACCCGGCCGTCCGCGGCGACCAGCACGTTGCCCGGCTTGACGTCCCGGTGCGTGATGCCCGCCCGGTGCGCGGCGTCCAGCCCGGACGCGACCGCGTACGCCACCACCGCGCCCTGCTCGGCGGTCAGCGGCCCGCAGCGGCGCACCACCTCCGCCAGCGACTCGGACGGCACCAGCTCCATCACCACGTACGGGTCGCCGTCGACCTGCACCACGTCGTAGATCGTCACCAGGTTCGGGTGGGCCAGCTGCGCTGCGGCGCGGGCCTCGCGCAGCGTGCGCTCCCGCAGCACCGCCGCCTCGCCGCCCGCCATCCCGGACGGCTGGAAGACTTCCTTCACGGCGACCGCGCGCCGCAGCACCTCGTCGTGCGCGGCCCAGACGGTCCCCATCGACCCGCTGCCCAGCACGTGGTGCAGGCGGTAACGGCCCGCGATGAGGCGCTCACTGTCCACCCGGCCATTGTCCACGAGCCGGGGGTCGCGCCAGACGGAAGAGGCATCGGGTGCGCGCCGGACGGAAGAGCCGAACCGGCTGAGCGGCGGCAGAAGGCCCCGGTGCAGCGGTTGGTGGACTCGCACCGCTGCGCGGTGCGCGGTTCGGACGCCCGCAGCAGCCAAGGAACCCCTAGCGGCGAGCCTTCCGACACCGCCCCCGGCCTGCGAAACCCCGCAACCCGACAGCGGACGCCGGTCACTCTCGGCGGTCGGCCCCGCCCTCCCACGCGGGTGAGCGCCCGTGCGCCCGGACCCGAGCCGTCCGCGCTAGGGGACCGGGAGTCCCCCTAGTCCCGCGCTGGTTGATCGTCCCCGTTCCGGTCGACCACCGACCCCGCCGGGCGCCGTCCGTCGAAAGAGCGCCTAGCCCGCGCGCACGCCCGTCCGCGACACTGCGGGGCATGATGGAGCAGCCGGGCGAGCTGGCGCTGGCCGCCGAGTTCCCCGAACCCGACCGCGAGCGGTGGCTGGGCCTGGTCGAGGGCGTGCTCGGCAAGACCGGCGCCGAGTACGACTCGCTCGTCACCACGACCTACGACGGCATCGCCGTGCAGCCGCTGCACACCGCCGACGAGCCCCTGCCCGCCACCGGCCTGCCCGGCACGTTCCCGTTCACCAGGGGCGGCAGGCCGCAGGGCACCGCGCTGGGCTGGGAGATCCGCCAGCAGCACCGGGAGGCCGACCGCGAGGCGGTCATGGCCGACCTGGAGAACGGCGTCGGCGCGCTGTGGCTCAGGGGCATCGCCGCCGCCGACCTGGAACCGCTGCTCGCCGAGGTCTACCTGGACCTCGCCCCGGTGGTGCTCGACGCGGGGGCCGACTTCGCCGCGTCCGGCCGGGAGCTGCTGCGGATCTGGGGCGAGCGGTCCGCGCCGGGCAGCGAGCTGGCGGGCAACCTCGGCGCCGACCCGCTCGGCGTCCTCGCCGCCACCGGGCAGGAGCCCGACACCGCCGCCCTGCTCGACCTGCTGCCGCGCCTGGACCCGTTCCCGGCCGCCAGGCTGATCGCCGTCGACGCCCTCCCGCACCACGGCGCGGGCGGCTCCGACGCGCAGGAGCTCGGCGCCTCGCTCGCCGCGGGCGTGGCCTACCTGCGGCTGCTCACCGACGCCGGGCTCACCGTCGCGCGCGCCGCTCGGCTGCTGGAGTTCCGCTACGCGGCCACCGCCGACCAGTTCCTCACCACCGCCAAGCTCCGCGCCGCCCGCAGGCTGTGGGCCCGCGTCACCGAGGTGTGCGGCGAGCCGTCCCCGCAGGTCCAGCACGCCGTGACGTCCCCGGCGATGATGACCCGCCGCGACCCGTGGGTGAACATGCTGCGCACCACGATCGCCTGCGCGGGCGCCGGGATGGGCGGGGCCGACGCGATCACCGTGCTGCCGTTCGACCACGCCATCGGCCTGCCCGACGACTTCTCCCGCCGCATCGCCCGCAACACCCAGTCGGTGCTGCTGGAGGAGTCGCGGCTGTCGGCGGTGATCGACCCGGCGGGCGGCTCCTGGTACGTGGAGCGGCTCACCGAGGACCTCGCGCGGGCCGCGTGGCGCTGGTTCCAGGAGATCGAGGCCGGGGGCGGGCTCGCCGCCGCGCTGCGCTCCGGCCTGGTCGCCGACCGGCTCGCCGAGACCTGGGAGCGCCGCCGCGCCAACCTCGCCGACCGCACCGACGCCATCACCGGCGTCAGCGAGTTCCCGAACCTGGGCGAGAAGCCCGTCGTGCGCCGCCCAGCCCCGCCGGAACCCGGCGGCGGGCTGCCCGTGATCCGGTACGCCCAGGACTTCGAGGCGCTGCGCGACCGCGCCGACGCCGCCCCCGAGCGGCCGAAGGTCTTCCTGGCCACGCTCGGACCGGTCGCCGCGCACACCGCCCGCGCGACCTTCGCCGCCAACCTGCTCCAGGCGGGCGGCGTCGAGACCCCGCAGGCCGGTCCCACGAGGACCGCCGACGACGTCGTCGCGGCGTTCCGCGCCAGCGGCGCCCGCGTCGCCTGCCTGTGCGGCAGCGAGAGCTCCTACGCGGAGCTGGCCGCCCCCGTCGCCGACGCCCTGCGCGCGGCGGGCGCCGAGCGCGTCCTGCTCGCGGGCAAGCGCTCCGACGCGACCGTCGACGACCACCTGTTCCTGGGCTGCCCCGCGCTCGACGTGCTCGGGCGCACCTTCGAGTCCCTCGGAGTCCCACGATGATCCCCGACTTCAGCCGGGTCGACCTCGGCGAGCCGACCGGCGCGGACGACCGGGCGGGGTGGCAGGCCGCGCTGCAGGACGCCACCGGCAAGGGCGCCGACGCGCTCGCCTGGGAGACCCCGGAGGGCATCGGCGTCAAACCGGTCTACACCGCCGAGGACCTGGCGGGCCTGGACTTCCTGCGCACCTACCCCGGCGTCCCGCCGTACCTGCGCGGCCCGTACCCGACCATGTACGTCAACCAGCCGTGGACCATCCGGCAGTACGCCGGGTTCTCCACCGCCGAGGAGTCCAACGCCTTCTACCGCCGCAACCTCGCGGCCGGGCAGAAGGGCCTGTCGGTCGCGTTCGACCTGGCCACCCACCGGGGCTACGACTCCGACCACCCGCGCGTGGCGGGCGACGTGGGCATGGCGGGCGTGGCCATCGACTCCATCTACGACATGCGCCAGCTCTTCGAGGGCATCCCGCTGGACCGGATGAGCGTGTCGATGACCATGAACGGCGCGGTGCTGCCCGTGCTGGCGCTGTACGTCGTGGCCGCCGAGGAGCAGGGGGTGGAGCCCGCGAAGCTGGCCGGGACCATCCAGAACGACATCCTCAAGGAGTTCATGGTCCGCAACACCTACATCTACCCGCCGAGACCGTCGATGCGGATCATCTCCGACATCTTCGCCTTCACCTCGCGGTCCATGCCGAAGTTCAACTCCATCTCGATCTCCGGCTACCACATGCAGGAGGCCGGGGCGACCGCCGACCTGGAGCTGGCCTACACGCTCGCGGACGGCGTCGAGTACCTGCGCGCCGGTCGCGGCGCCGGTCTGGACGTGGACGCGTTCGCGCCCCGGCTGTCGTTCTTCTGGGCCGTGGGCATGAACTTCTACATGGAGGTCGCCAAGCTCCGCGCCGCCCGGCTGCTGTGGGCCAAGCTGGTCAAGGGCTTCGAGCCGAAGTCGCCGAAGTCGCTGTCGCTGCGCACGCACTGCCAGACCTCCGGCTGGTCGCTGACCGCGCAGGACGTGTTCAACAACGTCGCCCGCACCTGCGTGGAGGCGATGGCCGCCACCCAGGGCCACACCCAGTCGCTGCACACCAACGCCCTGGACGAGGCGCTGGCGCTGCCCACCGACTTCTCCGCCCGGATCGCCCGCAACACCCAGCTGCTGATCCAGCAGGAGTCCGGCACCACGCGGGTGATCGACCCGTGGGGCGGCAGCGCGTTCGTCGAGCGGCTCACCCACGACCTCGCGCACCGGGCGTGGGCGCACATCACCGAGGTGGAGGCGGCGGGCGGCATGGCCGCCGCGATCGACGCGGGCATCCCCAAGCTGCGCATCGAGGAGGCCGCCGCCCGCACCCAGGCGCGCATCGACTCCGGCAGGCAGCCGGTGATCGGCGTGAACAAGTACCTGGTGGACGCGGACGAGCAGATCGAGGTGCTCAAGGTCGACAACGCGGGCGTGCGGGCCAGCCAGCTCGCGAAGCTGGAGCGGCTGCGCGCCGAGCGCGACCAGTCCGAGGTGGACGCCTCGCTGGACGCGCTCACCCGCGCGGCGGGCGCGGACACCGGCGGCACGGCGGGGAACCTGCTGGAGCTGGCCATCTCCGCAGCCCGCGCCAAGGCCACGGTCGGGGAGATCTCGGAGGCCCTCGGTAAGGTCTGGGGACGCCACTCCGCCCAGATCAGGACCATCACCGGCGTGTACCGCGAGGAGGTCGGGGCCGTGTCCAACGTGGAGGGCACCCGCGCCCAGGTCGCCGCGTTCGCCGAGGAGGAGGGCCGCCGCCCGCGCGTCCTGGTCGCCAAGATGGGGCAGGACGGGCACGACCGGGGCCAGAAGGTGATCGCGACCGCGTTCGCCGACCTCGGCTTCGACGTCGACGTCGGCCCGCTGTTCCAGACCCCGGACGAGGTGGCGCGCCAGGCCGTGGAGGCCGACGTGCACGTGGTCGGCGTGTCCTCGCTGGCCGCCGGGCACCTGACCCTGGTGCCCGCGCTGCGCGAGGCGTTGGCCGAGCTCGACCGGGACGACATCATGATCGTGGTCGGCGGCGTGATCCCGCCGCAGGACTTCGAGGCGCTGCGGGAGGCGGGCGCGTCGGCGATCTTCCCGCCCGGCACGGTCATCGCCGAGGCCGCCGCCGACCTGCTGCGCGAGCTGTCGGCCAGGCTCGGGCATGGCTAGGCGGCTCACCGCGGCCGAGTACGCCGAGGGGGTGCTGGGCGGCAGCAGGGCCGTGCTCGCCCGCGCCATCACCCTGGTCGAGTCCACCCGGCCGGACCACCGCGAGCTGGCGCAGGAGCTGCTGGTCGAGCTGCTGCCCCGCTCCGGCGGCGCGCACCGGGTCGGCATCACCGGGGTGCCGGGCGTGGGCAAGTCCACGTTCATCGACGCCTTCGGCACCATGCTCACCGAGCGCGGCCACCGGGTCGCGGTGCTGGCCGTCGACCCGTCGTCCACCCGCACCGGCGGCAGCATCCTCGGCGACAAGACCCGCATGGCCCGGCTCTCCCTGGACCAGCGCGCGTTCATCCGGCCGTCGCCGACCTCCGGCACGCTCGGCGGCGTCGCCAAGGCCACCCGCGAGTCGATCGTGCTGGTGGAGGCGGCCGGGTACGACGTGGTGCTGGTGGAGACCGTGGGCGTCGGGCAGTCCGAGACGGCGGTGGCGAACATGACGGACTGCTCGCTGCTGCTCACCCTGGCCCGCACCGGCGACCAGCTCCAGGGCATCAAGAAGGGCGTGCTGGAGCTGGCCGACGTGGTCGCGGTCAACAAGGCGGACGGCGAGCACGCGCTGGAGGCCCGCAAGGCGGCCCGCGAGCTGGCGGGCGCGCTGCGGCTGCTGCGCGCGCACGACGCGCCGTGGCACCAGCCGGTGCTCACCTGCAGCGGGCTCGACGGGACCGGGCTGGACGAGGTGTGGCGGCAGGTCGAGAAGCACCGGGCCACCCTGGAGGAGGCCGGGCTGCTGGTCCGGCGGCGCAGCGACCAGCAGGTCGGGTGGGCGTGGGCGATGGTGGAGGACCGGGTGCTCGGCGGGCTGCGGGCCGATCCCGGCGTGCGCGCGGAGGCCCCAGGGCTGGAGCTGGCGGTGCGGGAGGGGCGGCTCACCGCCACCCTCGCGGCGGAACGCATCCTGGAACTATTCACTCGCCGTTGAGAATCACTGGTTCAGGCGACCACTGACAGTGGTAACCAGACGGTGCGATGACTAGTCTGAGTAACCATGTGGCGTTCTGTGCTCGCGGTGTGGCTCTTCGCGGTCGTCTGCGCTGTCGGCACGCCCGCCACAGCGGCGGCGACGCCGGAGTCGCAGGTCAGCGCGCTCTCCGCCCCGGTGGTGGACGCGCGCCTCCAGCAGCCGGGGGACACCCCCGCGCCCGGTGGGACCGAGACCGGGACCCCCGCGCCGACCGGCGCCGAGACCGGCCGGCCCTCGGGCGACCAGTCACCCGGAGTCAGCAGCGAGACCAAGCGGAAGCTGTGGCTCGGCGCGATCGCGCTGCTCCTGTTCGGCGGCGTCTTCTGGCGCAACAAGCGCAAGTGGGACCGGCGCAAGTCGTAGTCGCGGCCACCTCCGGCGCGCGGCCCCGAGGCGGGCCGCGCCCGTCCGACCCGCCGTCGAACCGGTCACCGAACGACGGCGTGTCGGTCACCCCGCCGGGGGGCCCTGGTTTGCCTGAGGCCTCACTCCGGCGGCCCGGCGCAGGTCACGGGCCTCCCAGCCAGTGGGAGGCCGATCTCTCATCTGCTGGGAGCAGTCGGGCGGTATATGGTCCCCTGACAGGTGCACCGGCGCGCTTGATCGGTCTGACCGAACTTCGTCGCACCGTTTGGCGCACCCCCGTGACCGGCCGCCGGTTGATCAAGGTGGGGAGCGTCACGCCCGCCGGGGCTGGTGCAGGATGGACGCAAATGGGTACCGACTTCAAGAAGCGCACGCGCTCGGCGGTCGAGCGCCACTCCGACGCGCTGGTCGCCCTGTCCCACAGCATCCACGCCGAGCCCGAGCTGGCGTTCCGGGAGCACCGCAGCGCCGCCAAGGTCGCCGACCTCCTGGAGGGCTCCGGCTTCGAGGTGGAGCGCGGCACGGCGGACCTGGAGACGGCCTTCACCGCCACGTACGGCAGCGGTGACCTGGTCGTGGCGCTGTGCGCCGAGTACGACGCCCTCCCCGAGGTGGGCCACGCCTGCGGCCACAACGTGATCGCCGCCGCGTCCACCGGCGCGGGCCTCGCGCTGCGCGACCTCGCCGACGAGCTGGGGCTGACCGTCAAGGTGATCGGCACCCCGGCCGAGGAGGTCGGCGGCGGCAAGGTCCTGATGCTGGAGCGCGGCGCGTTCGACGGCGTCGGCCTGGCGATGATGGTCCACCCCGCCCCCTACGAGGCGGTGGCGGCCCGCTCGCTCGCGCTCACGGACCTGGAGGTCCGCTACACCGGCCGCCCCTCGCACGCCGCCGCCGCGCCCCACCGGGGGATCAACGCCGGCGACGCGCTCACCGTCGCGCAGGTCGCCATCGGACTGGCCAGGCAGCACTTCGAGCCCGGCCAGATGATCAGCGGCGTCGTGACCAGGGGCGGGGCCGCCCCCAACATCATCCCCGCGCACACCTCAGCCGTGTACGACCTGCGAGCCGACGACCTCGACTCGCTCACCGGCCTGGAGGAGCGCATCAGGAACTGCTTCCGCGCGGGAGCGGTGGCGACCGGCTGCGACCACGAGGTCGTGCAGGTCTCGCCCCCCTACGCGGAGCTGACCCCTGACCAGTGGCTCGCGGACGCCTACCGGCGCGCTGCAACGGAACTGGGCAGGAACCCGATGAGTCCCGAAGAGGAACAGCGGGAGAAGATCGGCAGCACGGACATGGGCAACATCACCCGCGCGCTGCCGTCGATCCACCCGACCATCGCAATCGACTGCGGAGACGCGGTGAACCACCAAATCGAGTTCGCTACTGCCTGCGCGTCGGCTTCCGCCGACCGCGCCCTGCTCGACGGGGCGCTCGCCCTCGCCTGGACCACGATCGCCGCGGCGTCCGACGCCGACCAGCGGGCCAGGTTGATCGCCGGGGCGGTGGGGGCGTCGTGACGATCCTCGACTCGCGTCCCGAACTGCCGAGTGAGAAGGGTTCCGAAGTGCTGCTGACCGAGCGTGGGGTCAGCATTGCCCCTGTGGACGACCTGGGTGAGGGCCGAGGCCCCTCGTGGCTGGACGACTGGCTGTCGGCGAACGGGTCCGAGGTCATCGCCTGGCGGCGGCACATCCACGCCCACCCGGAGCTGTCCCGCAAGGAGTACCGCACCACCGAGCTGATCGGCGACGTGCTGCGCTCGGCCGGGCTCAAGCCCAGGGTGCTGCCCGGCGGCACCGGCCTGGTGTGCGACGTGGGCAGCGGCCCCCGGTGCGTGGCGCTGCGCGCCGACATCGACGCCCTGCCGCTGCGCGAGAACACCGGCGCGCCGTACGCGTCCAAGGTCGACGGGGTCTCCCACGCGTGCGGCCACGACGCGCACACGACGGTGCTGCTGGGCGCGGCGCTGGCGCTGGCGTCGGCCACCGAGCTGCCCGGCCGGGTGCGGCTGGTGTTCCAGCCCGCCGAGGAGATCATGCCCGGCGGCGCGCTCGACGTGCTCGCGGCAGGCGGCCTCGACGGGGTCGAGCGGATCTTCGGCCTGCACTGCGACCCCCGGCTCCAGGCCGGGCGCATCGGCACCAGGGTCGGCGCGATCACGTCCGCGTCGGACCTGCTGGAGCTGCGCCTGACCTCCCCCGGCGGCCACACCTCCCGCCCGCACCTGACCGCCGACCTGGTGCACGCGCTCGGCACGGTGATCACCGGGCTGCCGACGCTGCTGTCGCGCCGGGTCGACCCGAGGTCCGGCACGGTGCTCGTGTGGGGCGCGGTGCACGCCGGCGAGGCGGCCAACGCGGTGCCGCAGGACGGCGTGCTGCGCGGGACCCTGCGCACCGGCGACCGGGACATCTGGGCCGAGCTGGAGCCGCTGGTCAAGGAGCTGGTGTCGTCCCTGCTGGCCCCGCTGGGCGTCGGCTTCGACCTGCACCACCGCAGGGGCGTGCCGCCCGTGGTGAACGACCGCGAGTCGACCATGCTGCTGCGCGCGGGCATCGAGGCCGCGCTGGGCGAGGACGCGCTGGCGGGCACCCAGCAGTCGTCGGGCGGCGAGGACTTCGGCTGGTACCTGGAGCACGTGCCGGGCTCGTTCGCGCGCCTGGGCGTGTGGGACGGCGAGGAGCCCCCGCGCGACCTGCACCAGCCGACGTTCAACCTGGACGAGCGGGCGCTGATGGTCGGCGTGCGCGTCATGGTGCACACGGCGCTGGCCGCGCTGGCGTAGCCGGTCCCGCACCCGCCCCGCCACCGCGTTCGGTGGCGGGGCGGAGTGCTGTGCGGGGTGTGGTGTGCTGTTCGCGGACTGCTGCCAGGGGTGCGCGTCAGGCGTCGGGCGCGCCGCCGGGCGCGGTGAGGCCGACGAGCTCGGGGCGCTTCTCGGGCCTGCCCCAGGCCAGGACCACGCGCAGCCAGCCGGACAGGGTGGCGCGGTCGACGCCCGTGCCCGCCAGGGGGACCACCGCCGTGGCGGGGATGTGCAGCGCCTCCGCGCCCTCGGGCCTGAACTCCAGGGTGAGCGCGTCCTCGGTGAGCGCCACCCGGCTCAGGCAGCCGTAGGCGGTGAAGCCGCCCTTGGCCGAGACGCAGTACGTGTCCAGGCCGAGGGAGATCTCGTGCTCGTCCTCCAGGTCCTCGTCCGTGCCCCGCTGGAGCAGCAGCACCCGCTGGACGCCCTCGTCGTCCTGCCAGCCGGCGCCCAGCATCAGGCCGCCCTCGTCCTCGTCGAACCCGAGCTCCGTCGTGGTCATGCCGTCCCCCCTCTCCGCCGTTCGGCGAATCGGGAGGATTGTCCGCTGTTGCGCGGCCGGGGGCGGGCCGGGGGTCGGTGGGCCGAGAGGCGGGGCGGCTGAGGCCAGGGCCGGCTGCCCGGCGGCCAACGGCCCAGTGGCCGGTGGTCCGGGGGTCGGTGGGCCGGCGGTCAGCGCTCCGGTGGTCGCCAGCCGAGCCACGGCGGGGGCGGGGGAGCGGGGTGGATCGGGGGGCGTCCGGCGAGGTCCCAGCCGTCGGCCTGCCACGCCGGGTGCGCCGCCGCCGACAGCCACAGCGCCGCCGCCGTCAGGCCGATCAGCCAGACCGCCGTCGCGTGCGCCCACGGGACCTCGTGCGGCAGGCCCCCGGTCTGCGCGACGTGCGCCCACCCGAGCGAGGCCGCGCCGGCCAGCGCCGCCGTCACCGGCTTGCGCACCAGCACCGCCAGGCCGCAGACCAGCAGGAACGCCGAGGGTGACACGCACAGCGGCACGGCGGTGGCGATCACCACCCGCACCTTCAGCAGCCGGTGCGCGGCGATCAGGTCGTCCACCTCGGGCCTCGGCGCGCGCCGGGCCGCGCGGTGCGCCCGGTCGGCGCGGTCGAGCACCACCGGGTAGCCGGCGGCGGAGACCAGCAGCAGCGCCACGCCCACGAGCAGCAGCGGGCCGGGCGGCAGGCCCCAGCCGGTCAGGACGGCGCCCACGCCGAACGCCAGGAGCAGCACCATGGGCAGCGGCAACCACAGGCAGGCCCGCAGCAGGTGGTGCTGCCCGTCGCGCAGGGCAAGGCCCGTCGTGCGCACCACGAAGTGCAGCGCGAGCGGCGCGCACACCCCGAGCACCGCGATCACCACGACCCCGACCGGCAGCCCCCGGTCCACCTCCGACGCGCCCAGCCGCGCCACCACCCCGAGCCCGGCGGCGACCACCACCAGCGCGGGCCAGTACAGCCACGGCAGCACGGCGCGCAGCACCCCGGCGGCCCGATCGGCCACCCGCCGCGCGGACACCTCGAACCGCGTCACCAGCGCACCCCCGGACGGTGATCCGGCACCCAGCGTGCTCCCGCACCGGCCCAGACGCCCACCCTTCAGGGGGTCCTCACCCGTTCAGCCCACCGCCGGTGAGACGCCACCGCCCGGCCCGCGCACGAGGCGCGGACCGGGCGGTGGGGACGTCGCTCAGCGGATTCAGCGGTGGATCAGGACACCGGCTCGACCAGCTCCGGCCGCACCTCCGGCGCCGCCGCCCGCACCGCGTCGGCGGCCTGGTCGCTCGGCTCGTCCTGCGAGGCCCGCTCGGCCTCCACGCGCGCCGTGTACACCTCGACCTCGCGCGCGATCGCGGCCTCGTCCCAGCCCAGCACCCCGGCCATCAGCCCGGCCACGGCCTCGGCCGACTCGACGCCCCGGTGCGGGTACTCGATCGAGATCCGGGTGCGCCTGGTCAGCACGTCCTCCAGGTGCAGCGCGCCCTCGTGCGAGGCCGCGTACACCACCTCGACCTGGAGGTAGTCCGGCGAACCGGGGATCGGCTTGAGCAGCTCCGGCGAGTCCGCGGCCAGCGCCAGCACCTCGTGCACCAGCGAGCCGTACCGGTCCAGCAGGTGCCGCACCCGGTACGGGTGCAGGCCGTGCTCGGCCGCCAGGTGGTCGGCCTGGTTCACCAGCGCGTGGTACCCGTCCGCGCCCACCAGCGGCACCTTGTCGGTGATCGACGGCTGGATGCGGCCGGGCAGGTCGACCGACGCCGCGTTCACCGCGTCCGCGCCCATCACCCGGTAGGTGGTGTACTTGCCGCCCGCGATCGCGACCAGGCCGGGCGCGACCCGCGCCACCGCGTGCTCGCGCGACAGCTTCGACGTGGACTCGCTCTCCCCGGCCAGCAGTGGCCGCAGGCCCGCGTACACGCCCTCGATGTCCTCGTGCGCCAGCGGCGTCGCCAGCACGCTGTTGACCTGGGCGAGCAGGTAGTCGATGTCGGCCTTGGTGGCGGCCGGGTGCGACAGGTCCAGGTTCCAGTCCGTGTCGGTGGTGCCGATGATCCAGTGGTTGCGCCACGGGATCACGAACAGCACGGACTTCTCGGTGCGCAGGATCAGCCCGGTCTCGGACACGATCCGGTCCCTGGGCACCACGATGTGCACGCCCTTGCTGGCCCGCACCCGGAACCGGCCCCGGCTGCCGGACAGCCGCTGCAGCTCGTCGGTCCACACGCCGGTCGCGTTGATCACCGCGTGCGCCCGGACGTCGGTCTCCCGCCCGTCCTCCACGTCGCGCACCCGCACGCCGGACACCCGGTCCGACTCGTGCAGGAAGTCGATGACCTGCGTCGACGGTCGCACGACCGCGCCGTAGTGGGCGGCGGTGCGCCCGACCATCATGGTGTGCCGCGCGTCGTCGGCCTGCGCGTCGAAGTAGCGGATGCCGCCGATCAGCGCGTCCTGCTTGAGCGAGGGCGCCAGCCGCAGCGCGCCCGAGCGGCTCAGGTGCTTCTGGCCGGGCACCGAGCGCGCGCCGCCCATGGTGTCGTACATCAGCAGCCCGGCGGCGGTGTACGGCCGCTCCCACACCCGGTTCGTCAGCGGGTACAGGAAGCTCACCGGCTTGACCAGGTGCGGCGCGATCTTGGTGAGCATCAGCTCCCGCTCGCGCAGCGCCTCCCTGACCAGGCCGAACTCCAACTGCTCCAGGTAGCGCAGGCCGCCGTGGAAGAGCTTGCTCGACCGGCTCGACGTGCCCGACGCGAGGTCGCGGGCCTCCACCAGGGCGACCTTCAGGCCCCTGGTCGCGGCGTCCAGGGCCGCGCCGACGCCGACCACGCCGCCGCCGACGATCACCAGGTCGAAGGTCTCCTCACCGAGCCTGCGCCACGACCGCTCCCGGTCCTCGGGACCGAGCCTGCCCGTTGCGGAGGTTCGTGACGGGTTGCGCGTGGCCACTGGAAAGCGCCTCCTCGACGTGCTGTCCGACCGGTGGCCGCGCGCCCTCGGCGGCGCCGCCGGATCGTCCTAGCTGGACTGACAACCCCACGGTACCCGCTGTTGTGTCCGGTATGGACAAGTCGATCATGGCGATTTAACGTCACACTCCGTGGGATGGGCGACGACGCCGAGCCCGGCTGGTCGCCGTCCACCTGCACGAGAGGAGGTACGGCGACATGACCGCCGGTTCGATCTTCGTCTGGGAGACGCTCGGCACCGCCCTGCTGATCCTGCTGGGTGCGGGCGTCGTGGCCAACGTGACGCTCAAGGACTCGCTCGGCAAGGGCGGCGGCTGGCTGCTGGTCAACTTCGGCTGGGGTCTCGCCGTGTTCGTGGGCGCCAGCGTCTCGGCCCCGAGCGGGGCCCACCTCAACCCGGCCGTCACCCTCGGCCTGGCCGCCGCGGGCAAGACCGAGTGGGCCGACGTGCCGGTCTACTTCGCGGGGCAGATGATCGGTGCCATGCTCGGCGCGACGCTGGCCTGGCTGGCCTACAAGAAGCAGTTCGACAACCACGACGACCCGGCGGGCACCAGGGGCGTCTTCTGCACCGGTCCGACCGTCGCCAGCGCGCCGTGGAACGTCCTCACCGAGGTGATCGGCACGTTCGTGCTGGTCATCTGGATCCTGCTCAGCCCCGGCGTCGAGCTGGCCGCCGACGGCACCCCCAACTTCGGCAACTCCGCCCTGGGCTACGCGGGCGTGGCGTTCCTCGTCATCGGCCTCGGCGCCTCCCTCGGCGGCCCCACCGGCTACGCCATCAACCCGGCCCGCGACCTCGGCCCCCGCATCGTCTACGCGCTCCTGCCGATCAAGGGCAAGGGCAGCGCCGAGTGGGGGTACTCCTGGGTCCCGGTGGTCGGGCCGCTGATCGGTGGCGCGCTCGCCGCACTCCTGTACCTGGCACTCCCGGTCTGACCGGGCCTCCTCCGACGACGAAGGGCCACTGATGACGAAGTACGTCGCCGCCATCGACCAGGGCACGACCTCCACCCGGTGCATGGTCTTCGACCACTCCGGGCGGGTCGTCGCGGTCGACCAGAAGGAGCACGAGCAGATCTTCCCGAAGGCGGGGTGGGTCGAGCACGACGCCGAGGAGATCTGGCTGAACACACGCCAGGTCGCGGCGGGCGCGCTGGCCAGAGCAGACCTGAACGCCTCCGACCTGGCCGCCGTCGGCATCACGAACCAGCGCGAGACCGCGCTGGTGTGGGACCGGACCACCGGCAAGCCGGTCTACAACGCGATCGTCTGGCAGGACACCCGCACCGACCGCATCTGCGCCGAGCTGGGCGCGCTGGGCGGCGGGCAGGAGCGGTACCGGGCCAAGACGGGCCTGCCGCTGGCCACGTACTTCTCCGGGCCCAAGGTCAAGTGGGTGCTCGACAACGTCGAGGGCGCGCGGGAGCGGGCCGAGGCCGGGGACCTGCTGTTCGGCAACATGGACACCTGGGTGCTGTGGAACCTGACCGGCGGGGTGCACGGCGGCCTGCACGTCACGGACCCGACCAACGCGTCCCGCACGCTGCTGATGGACCTGGACACCCTGGACTGGGACGCGGAGATCGCGGCCGACATGGGCATCCCGCTGTCGATGCTGCCGGAGATCCGGTCGTCGTCCGAGGTGTACAGCGAGGTGAAGACGAGGGGCGCGCTGGAGGGCGTGCCGATCGCGGGCGTGCTCGGTGACCAGCAGGCGGCGACGTTCGGGCAGGCCTGCCTCTCGCCGGGCGAGGCCAAGAACACGTACGGCACCGGCAACTTCCTGCTGCTCAACACGGGCACCGAGAAGGTGATGAGCGAGAACGGGCTGCTCACCACCGTGTGCTACAAGATCGGCGACAAGGCCCCGGTGTACGCGCTGGAGGGGTCGATCGCGGTCACCGGGTCGCTGGTGCAGTGGCTGCGGGACAACCTGGGGATGATCGGGACCGCGGCGGAGATCGAGCAGTACGCGCGGACGGTCGAGGACAACGGCGGGGCGTACTTCGTCCCGGCGTTCTCGGGGCTGTTCGCGCCGTACTGGCGGTCGGACGCGCGCGGGGCGATCGTCGGGCTGACCCGGTTCGTGAACAAGGGGCACCTGGCGCGGGCGGTGCTGGAGGCCACGGCGTACCAGTCGCGCGAGGTCATCGACGCGATGAACGCGGATTCCGGGGTGCCGCTGAAGTCGCTGAAGGTGGACGGCGGGATGGTCGTCAACGAGCTGCTGATGCAGTTCCAGGCGGACATCCTCGGGGTTCCGGTGATCCGGCCGGTGGTGAACGAGACCACGGCGCTGGGCGCGGCCTACGCGGCGGGGTTGGCGGTCGGGTTCTGGGCGTCGGAGGACGACATCCGGCAGAACTGGGCGCAGGACAAGCAGTGGGACCCCGCGATGGACGACTC
Organism: Actinosynnema mirum DSM 43827; assembly: GCF_000023245.1. Classification (GTDB taxonomy): domain Bacteria; phylum Actinomycetota; class Actinomycetes; order Mycobacteriales; family Pseudonocardiaceae; genus Actinosynnema; species Actinosynnema mirum. Next base: position 7,503,052 of record NC_013093.1, on the reverse strand, counting down.
GGTGCGGGAGAAGCGGTACCGGAGCTGGAAGAAGGCCGTGACGAAGACCTTCGACTGGGTCGAGGACGAGGACTGAGCTCGGCGCGCGAGGGGGCCCGCTCTGAACGAGCGGGTCCCCTCGCGCCCGCACGTCACACGTCGCGCCTGCCGAACACCACCCCCGCCGCGACCAGCACCCCGACCACCCAGGCCACCAGCACCGCCGCCCCCGCGCCCGCGCCGAGCGTGGTGTCCCCGGCGGCCATCACGGTGGTGAACGACGCCCCCGCCGAGCTGGGCAGGAACCGCAGCACCGAGGTCCAGTCGTCCGGCAGCAGGCCGCCGGCCATCGCGGGCAGCACCAGCACGCCGCCGATCACCGCCCCGATGCTCCCGGCCGTGCTGCGCAGCAGCACCCCCAGGCCGAGCCCGAGCAGCCCGATCGCGGTCACGTACCCGGCCATGCCCAGCACCGAGCGCAGCACGCCCTCGTCGCCGAGCGCGACCACGTCGGCGTCCCCGCCGGACAGCACGGCCATCCCCACCCAGAACGCCCCGAACACGCCCACCAGCGCCGCCGGGAGCGAGGTCGCCGTGAACACGACCGCCTTGGCCAGCACCACCTGCCACCGCCGGGGCACCGCCGCCACCGAGTTGGAGATCATCCGCGACCCGAACTCGCGGGCCCCCGCCATGCCGCCGAGCACGCCCAGGACCAGCACCGCGAGGTTCGCCCCGGTCAGCGCGATCGCCAGCGGGTCGGAGGTCGCCGCGAACGGTCCACCGGGCCCCGGCGCGCCCTCCGGCGTCGACACCGCCCCCACCGACACCGACGTGGCCAGCGCGCTGAACCCGACCAGCACCAGCACCACCACCGCCAGCCCGACCCAGGTGCCGCGCAGGCTCCGCGCCTTCACCCACTCGAACCGGATCGCCGTCCACAGCGTCTGCCGCGCCGCCACCCGCGCGCCCGTGACGCGCCCCGGCAGGACGGTCCGCTCCGCCACGTCGGTCATCAGGCCGCCTCCCCGCGCTGAGCGGTGGTCCCCGCGTACTCCACGCTGTCTCGGGTCAGTTCCAGGTACGCCGACTCCAGCGACGTGGACAGCGCCGTCAACCCGTGGACGCGCAGCCCCCGCGCCGCCGCGAGGTCGCCGATCACCGAGGGCGCCGCGCCCCGCACCTCCAACCGCCCCGGCTCCACGGTCGTCACCGCGGCCCCGGCGCCGACCAGCAGCGACGCCAGCTCGTCCGCGTCCGGCGACAGCACCGACATCCGCCCGCCGCCGGAGGCGTCCTCGATGAACCGGGCGATGGTCGTGTCCGCGAGGATGCGCCCCTGCCCGATCACCAGCAGGTGCTCGGCCACCAGCTCCATCTCGCTCATCAGGTGCGACGACAGCAGCACCGTGCGCCCCTCCGCCGCCAGCTCGTGCAGCAGCGCGCGGATCCACTGGACGCCGTCGATGTCGAGCCCGTTGACCGGCTCGTCCAGCAGCAGCACCTGCGGGTCGGCCAGCAGCGCGGCGGCGATGCCGAGGCGCTGGCCCATGCCCAGCGAGAACGACCCGGCCCGCTTGTGCGCGACCTCGGTCAGCCCGACCGACGCCAGCACCTCGTCCACCCGCCGCTTGCCGATGCCGACGGTCGCGCCGAGCGCCAGCAGGTGGTTGCGCGCGCTGCGCCCGCCGTCGACCGCCTTGGCGTCCAGCAGCGCCCCGACCTCGGCCAGCGGCGCGCGCAGCGCCGAGTAGGGCTTGCCGTTCACCAGCGCGGCCCCGGAGGTCGGCCGGTCCAGGCCGAGCACCATGCGCATGGTGGTGGACTTGCCCGCCCCGTTGGGCCCGAGGAACCCGGTGACCACACCCGGCTCGATGGTGGCGGTGATCCCGTCCACGGCGGTCTTCTCGCCGTACCGCTTGGTGAGCCGTTGAAGTTCGATCATCTCGTCCCCGTCGTCCGTCGTGTGCCGTCCACTGTGGTCGGAGCACGGCGGGAAGGCGTCGTCCCGACGCGGACACCTCGCCTGCTGCGAACGCGGTACACCGCCCCCACCCCGCTACCACGCCCGCACGACGCCCCGGCCCTCCCGAGGCTCGTACGGTGTCCACCGTGCACCTGCCCGGCACCACCTCCCGCCCGCGGCTACCGTGATCGCCGTGCTGCGCCGGACCACGTCGACGATCGGTGGCTGGCGTTCCCGCCACCCGCTGGCGGCCGACGTCGCCCTGGCCTGCGCCCTGTCCACCGCGAGCGTCGCAGCCGACCTGTCGAGCGCGGGCCCCCTGCACGACGGCGTGGTCGACGGCCCTGACCTGGTCGCGACCGCCATCGCCCTGGGCGGCGTCGCCCTGCGCGGCAGGTGGCCGCGCCAGGTGCTGGTGGGCACGGCGGTCGCGGCGGGCCTGGTGATCCTGCTGGCGGGCATCCGCCCCGTGCTCCCGCTGGCGATCGGCCTGATCGCCTACACGGCGGCCTCCCGCACCCCGAGCCGAGGGGCGTGGACGACGGCGGCGGCCGTGGCGGCGGGCCTGTACGCGGTGGAGGCGTACGCGGTCACCGGCGTGCTGTGGTCGACCGAGGGCTTCCCGGCGGTGGCGTGGATCGGCATGACCACCGCCCTGGGCGAAGCCGCCCGCACGGGGCGCGCGTACATCGCCGAGGCCGAGGGGCGGGCCAGGCACGCCGAGCAGACCCGCGAGGAGGAAGCCGCCCGGCGGGTGGTCGAGGAGCGGGTCCGCATCGCCCGCGACCTGCACGACGTCGTGGCCCACCACATCGCCGTGATCAACGTCCAGGCGGGCGCGGCGACCCACGTCCTGGACCGCGACCCCGCCATGGCCGCGCAGGCGCTGGGCCACATCCGGGACGCCTGCGAGGTCGTGCTGGGGGAGCTGTCGTCGATCGTCGGCGTGCTGCGCCAGTCCGGCGACACCGATCCCCCGCACCGCCTGGACGACCTCACCGCCCTGGTCGGCGCGATCACCGCCGCAGGCCTGTCCGTGGAGCGCGAACAGCTGGGCGCCCCGCGGGAACTCCCCTCGGTGGTGGACGTGGCCGCCTACCGCATCATCCAGGAAGCGCTGACGAACGCCCACAAGCACGGCACGGGCACCGCCCACCTGACCGTCGCCTACACCGACGAGGGCGTGAGCCTGACCGTCACCAACCACCGCGCCCGCACCGCGAGCAGGCAGCCGGGCTCGGGCTACGGCCTGATCGGGATGCGCGAACGCGCCGCCACCGCAGGCGGAACCCTGAGCGCGGGCCCGACCCCGGAAGGCCGCTTCACCGTGCGCGCCGAACTCCCGGCCCCGAGGAGGACCCCGTGACCACCAGGGTCCTGCTCGCCGACGACCAACCCCTGATCCGCGCCGGTTACCGCATGATCCTGGACTCCGAACCGGACCTGGAGGTCGTCGGCGAGGCGGTCAACGGCCGGGAAGCGGTGTTCCTGGCCCGCACCACCCGCGCCGACGTGGTCCTGATGGACATCCGGATGCCCGAGGTGGACGGCATCGAGGCGACCCGCCGCATCGCCGCCGACGAGGACCTCGCCGGGGTGCGCATCCTGGTCCTGACCACGTTCGAGGAGGACGAGAACGTGCTCCGGGCCGTGCGCGCGGGCGCGGCGGGCTTCCTCGGCAAGAACGTCGGCCCCGCCGAACTGCTGCACGCGGTCCGAACCGTGGCGTCAGGCGACTCGATCCTGTCGCCCGCCGCCACCAAGGCCCTGGTGCGGCACGTCCTGGCCCACCCGGAATCCGACCCGCCCCAGGCCCCGGCCCCGCTGGAACTGCTGACCGACCGCGAGCGCGAGGTCGTGGTCCTGGCCGCCCACGGCCTGTCGAACGACCGCATAGCCGAACACCTGCACCTGTCCCCGCTGACCGCCAAGACCCACGTGAACCGCGCGATGTCCAAGCTGAACACCCGCGACCGCGCACAACTGGTCGTCCTGGCCTACCGCACCGGCCTGGTCCGCCCGGACGACGCGCGGCCCTGACCGCGAACCCCGCACCGCAGAGCAGCACTTCCCCAACAGCCACTTGGAGGTTCGCAGTGGTCGCGTTCAGCGCTCAGGCGGTCGACCAGTCGTTCACCTCGGGCGCGCTGCGGTCGAACCAGTGCAGCTCGGGACACGCACGCAGCGAGAGGACAGCCGCCCGATCATCCCCGCGCACGTACTGCCGAGGCTCTGCGGCGAGCTCGGCCAGGCCAGGAGCCTCGTCCGGTCGACGCGCTCCTCCTGATCCGCGTCGATCCGGGAACCCAGCCGAGCCTGCTCGGCTGACATCCCCACCTCCTGCCTGCGCACGTCCAACCGGACGCCGACCGGACCAGCGCAAGGCGCTGGGCGGTGCCGCAGGGCGAGTCGAGGCGCTCGCACGCGAAAGCCCCGGTCCCACCGGGAACCGGGGCCCTCGCCGAACGCCGTGCGTCAGTCCAGGTCGTCGTGCCGCATCAGCTGCCGGCCGGCCTCGGTGATCGAGCCCGTCAGCGACGGGTACACCGAGAACGTCGTCGCCAGGTCCTCCACGGTCAGCTGGTTCTGCACCGCCAGCGCGATCGGCAGGATCAGCTCGCTCGCCGTCGGGCCCACGACCACGCCGCCGATCACCACGCCGGTCGCCGGGCGGCAGAAGAGCTTCACGAAGCCGCGGCGCAGGCCCTCCATCTTGGCCCTCGGGTTGGTCGCCAGGGGCAGCATGACGGTTCGGGCCGGGACCTCGCCGGAGTCGATCGCCTGCTGGCTGATGCCGACCGTGGCGATCTCCGGGTTCGTGAACACGTTCGCCGCGACGGTCTTCAGCTTGATCGGGCTCACGCCCTCGCCCAGCGCGTGCCACATCGCGATCCGGCCCTGCATCGCCGCGACCGACGCCAGCAGCAGCACGCCCGTGCAGTCGCCCGCCGCGTACACGCCCGGCACCGTCGTGCGCGAGACCCGGTCCACCGGGATGTACCCGCCCTTGCCCAGCTCGACGCCGATCCGGTCCAGGCCCAGGCCCTCGGTGTTCGGGACCGAGCCGACGGTCATCAGGGCGTGGCTCGCCTCGACCACGCGGCCGTCCGCCAGGTGGATCCGCACGCCGTCGCCGGTGTTCTCCACCCGGTCCGCGCGCGCGTGCTTCACCACGGCGGTCCCGCGCTCGGCGAACACGTCCTCCAGCACGGCCGCCGCGTCGGCGTCCTCGTGCGGCAGGACGCGGTCCCGGCTCGACACCATGGTGACCTTCACGCCCAGCTCGGTGTACGCCGACGCGAACTCCACGCCCGTCACGCCCGAACCGATCACCGCCAGGTGCTCCGGCAGCTCCGGCAGGTCGTACAGCTGCCGCCAGTTCAGCACCCGCTCGCCGTCCGGCTCCGCGCCGGGCAGCACCCTCGGGGTGGCGCCGGTGGCGATCAGCACGACGTCCGCCTCCAGCACCTCCTCGGCCCCGTCCTCGGTCCGCGCCAGCACCCGGTGCTGCGCCAGACCGCGCTCGTCGTCGCGGAACTCGGCGTCGCCGATGATGATCCGCACGCCCTCGCGCTGGAGCCTCGCCCGCACGTCCGCGGACTGCGCCAGCGCCAAGCCCTTCACCCGACCGTGCACGACGGGGAGCTCGACCGCCGCCTCGGTGTCGTCCGTCCGGATGCCCAGCTCACCCGCGCTGCGGAACGCCGACCGACTGGCGGCGGAGGCGATGAACGCCTTCGACGGCACGCAGTCGTACAGCACGCACGCGCCACCGAGGCCCTCGCGCTCGATGACGGTCACGTCCGCGCCGTGCTGAGCCGCGACCAGCGCCGCCTCGTACCCAGCGGGCCCACCGCCCATGATGACGATGCGGGTCACGGGGGTTCCTCTCTGTCCAGAAGACAACGGGTGTCCGGATCGACAACCGCTCACAACCGTACGAACCGTACGCGGTCGGGTGTCGCAGCGTGTCGCGCGGTCTTCTCGACCCTCCGGGTGATCTCGATGTCGCTAGGCTGTCGGCGTGCCGCTCTATGCCGCGTACGGGTCCAACATGGACCCGAACCAGATGAAGGAGCGAGCCCCGTACTCCCCCATGGCGGGGACCGGCTGGCTCGTCGGATGGCGTCTGACGTTCGGTGGCGAGGACCTCGGCTGGGAGGGCGCGCTCGCCACCATCGTCGAAGATCCCGACTCCCAGGTGTTCTGCGTCCTCTACGACGTCAGCACCCCCGACGAGTCGAGCCTGGACCGCTGGGAGGGTGCCCTCGGGCTCTACAAGAAGATCAGACTGCGCGTGCAGACCATGGAGGGCTCCGAGGTCGCCTGGCTGTACGTGCTGGACGCCTACGAGGGCGGCCTGCCCTCGGCCCGGTACATCGGCGTGGTGGCGGACGCGGCCGAGTCCGCGGGCGCACCCGACGACTACGTGGCCGACCTGCGCGTCCGCCCGTGCCGCAGCGTCGGCCCGCAGGGGCCCCAGTGACCCGGTGACCAGATGACCAGGTGACCCGACGAGGAACCCGGTGACGCGGCGAGCGCGTGACCGGGAGGCGGCCCCGCCCACGGCGGTGGGGCCGCGCGACGGGCCGGTCGCACGACCGGCGGTGTCGCCCGAAGCGGTGAACTTCGGGCGTCCGGAACGATCAGCGGGCGATCAGCGGGGGGCTATCATCCGCGCCCACGTCCCGCGCCGACCCCGCGAACCGGTCCGGGGAGCGCCGCCCGAGCCCGCCGGGACGGCCGTCCCGACTAGGACGGCGTCTCCGCGAGCAGCTCCTCCAGGTGGTGCACCATCCGCCGGAAGTCCACCGGGGCCACCGTGCTCCACGCGACCTGACCCGGCTGGGCCCGCCGCATCTGCACGTACCGCCCCTCCGGGCCGTCGAAGAACGCCACGACCCGGTCCGGCCGCACCCGCTTGCCCCACTTGTCCCGCCCGGCCGCGCCGAACTGCCCGCGGTTCCCGGCGTCCCGGAACATCTCGGCCAGCACGTGCGCGTCCTCGCCCCGCAGCCCGCGCTCCTTGAGCCCGCGCTCCAGGTCCTCCGGCTCCCGCACGTCCGCCGCCGCGACCTCCAGGTCGGCGCTGGGCAGCGTCACCGAGTGGCCCGGCCCCGGACCGAGCGGCGGCACGGCGCTCAGCGCCTCGCGCGGCATCCCCTCGGCGGACGCCGCGCGCAGGGTGATCCGGTCGCCGTCGAGCACCGCCAGCGCGGCGGACTGCCCCTTGGCGGCGACCAGCACCCGCACGCTGCGCCCGTCCAGCCACAGCCTGCCGTCGACCTCGCGCTGCGGCCGGTTCAGCAGGTGCAGCAGGTCCTCCAGGGTGGGGTCCAGCTCCAGCCGCCTGCCGAGGCCGCGCAGCTCCAACCCCTCCCACGCCCGGTCCTCCAGCAGGCGCCGCTCCCCGTCGGTCTTGCCGGGGGAGGGCACCTTGAGCACCAGCGGCATGGTCTCCAGCCGCAGGTGCTCCCAGAGCACGTCGAACTCCAGCGCGGAGATGGTCACCGGGGCGCGCAGCTCGCTCTCGCCCAGGTCGAGGCCGAACGTGGTCATCGGTCGGACTGGTCCTCCCCGATCACCGGGGCCGCGCCCCGGCCGACCCCGTACACGTCGCCGGTCTCCCGCAGGTAGTCGGCGGCGTCGTGCAGCTGCTCCTCTTCCTCCTCGGCGCGGCGACCACCGAGCCCGCCGAACGGGTCGAACGCCTGCCCCTGCGGGGCGAGCTGGACCGCCCGCCGGTGCGTGGTGTCCCCGCCGTTCTGGTTGGCCGCGCCCGCGAGCGCGCCCGCCGCGCCACCGGGGCCCATGGCCGCCGAGTGCTGCGCGTTGGCGGCGGTGAACGCGCCCAGCTCGCCGGAGCTGATCGCCGTGGTGCCGCTGGTCTGGCCGGGGGCGACCACGTGCAAACCGTTCACCTCGGCCGCGCGCTGCCCGGTCGTGGTGTCGTGCCGCTCGGAGCCCTGCTGCTCGCCGTCCTTGCCGCGCCCCTTGGTCCCGGTCGTGCCGCCGACCCCGACGCCGCCGGTGGTGGGCTTGGCCGTGCCGGTGGTCTCGGAGCCGCGCGGGCCCGCGCCGCCGTTCGCCGGGTTCGCCTGCGAGACGTGCGTGCTGGAGCCGCCCTTGGTCGTGGTGGCGGGCCTGGTCTCGGTCGTGGGCCGGGTGGCCGGGCGGGTCGCGCCGGGGCCGCCCCGGACGCCGCCGCGCGTGCCGCCGCGACCGCCCGCGAAGCCGTGCCCGTAGGACACGCCCGCCGCGTCGCCCCGGACCACGTCGCCCGCGGTGATCGCCACCTGCGGGGGCTGGCTGAACTGGCCGAGGGTCGAGGTGTTCGCGGTCGTGCTGGAGGCGTACGTGGTCATGACGTCGCGGGCGCGCTGCTCGGCGATGTTCTGCGCGCGCTCCTGCACCTCGAAGTCGGTCTGCACGCCCACCAGGTGCGCGAGCCCGGACAGGATCGTGCCGGGGTCCTCGGCCGTCACCTTGACCGGCTCCGGCATGTCCGCGCGGGCCTTGGCGATGTAGTCGGCCTGCATCTGGGTGGAGGCGCGCATGATCACCGCGCCGGTCCTGGCGTGGTCGGCCCACTCGGCGAGCGGGTTGATGCCCGAGCGCGCCTGGTCGGCCGCGAGGCCCTGCCACTGCGCGCCGGAGCGCGCCACGCCCTCCTGGAGCTGCGCGTTGATCTCCACCAGCGCGCCCGCGATCCCCTCCCAGCGCTCCAGCGAGGTGAACGACGCCCTCGGGCCGGGGCCAGAGTTGATCTTCTTGTACAGCTCCTCGTGGCTGTAGCCGCTCCAGCGGTGCCCGTCGGACACAGGAAGCCTCCCCATCGCGCAGGCGGTCAGCAGCCGCCCTGCTGCTCCATCAATCCGCTGTTGTCGTCCTCGATCACCTGGTACTGCCGCTCGACCAGCGTCAGCGCGTCCATCGCGGACTTGAGCTGCCGCTGGTAGCCCTGCAGCGCGTCGAGCGCCGAGTCGCCCGAGTCCACGGAGCGCTCGTTGAACTTCTCCGCGGCCTCGATGCTCACCGGGTCGCCCGCCCAGGGGCGCACCCTGACCTCGGTCACGGCCATCTCGATCTGCTGGTCCAGCTTGGACAGCGCGCCGGAGAAGGCGGACTTCAGGCTCGGGATGGCGCTCGGGTCGACGTCCAGGGCCTGCCCGGCTCCGGGGAGGGCACTCCCCGTGTCCGCACCCCTTACGTGGTCATCCTTCGGCATGGCGCTACCTCCCAACGTCATCAGCGCACAGTCACTCTAACCAGAGCGTCCGACAGCGGGGAGTGGGTGTGGGTGACTTCCCCCGCGCGGGTCACTTCCTTTGCAGCAATCCGGTCACCGCGGCTTCGGCTGCCCGCCTCGCGCCCTGGCACAGCACGTCCTGGGCGAGCGGGGTGCTGTTGCCCCCGTCGCGGAACATCACGTCGAGGAACTGGCCCCGCGCCACGTCGACCTCCACGTTGCACACGTCCTCCACGCCGGGGGTGCGCACCACCAGCGCCGGGAACCCGACGACCGCGATGGTCTCCACCTCCACCTGCGCGTAGTCGTCCAGCCACAGCAGCACGCCCTCCCCGGTCACCAGGGCGAGCCGGACCACGTTGCCGCTGACATTGCTGCGCAGCGAGCAGGCCCGCGCGCCGGCGAGGCTCGTCTCGACGTACTCGTTCTCGGGGTTGTCCAGGCTCAGCTCCCCCCGCTGCTTCTCGTCGAGCAGCGAGCAGGGCGCCACTCCGTCGAGCGGCATTTCACTCGGACGGGGGAACAACGATGGGGGAGGGGTGGTGGTCACGCTCAGTGGCTCGTCCACGTGCCCGTCGGCCTTGGGCGCAGGCGACGTGGCCGTGCACGAGACCAGCACCGGCAGCGCCAGGAGCGCGCCGAGCAACATGTGAGCAGCCTTCATGTGCGCCTACCGTAGCGGGGCCGGGAAACCGCTGTCCCGACCTCGCGCGAACCCGCTCGGCAGCGGGGAGCGCCCACCCGCGTTGATCTCCACCGGATCCACAGCCCGCGACGCTAGTGCTTTTCCACCGCGAGCAACACCCCGACGTGACCGCCGTCCTGCGGTCTGCTAGTCGGTGGTGAACCCCTCGTGGCGCTCAGCCAGCGCGTCGAGGAACGGCCGGTGGACGTCCGCCGCCCGACCGTCCGGACCGGACCCGACCTCCACCACCCAGTCCGCGTCCTCGGCGTCGTCCTCGCCCGCGAGCAGCTCCTTGTGCACCAGGCACGGCGCCCAGCCCGCCGCCAGCAGCTCGGCGGCGACCTCCTCGGCCTCGTCCCGGTCGTGCAGCACCAGCAGCACCGGTCCGTCCACAGAGCTCTCCGCGCCCGCGTCCGCCCCGGCCTCCAGCAGCCCGCGCGAGACCAGCGCGTCCCGCAGCGCGGCGGCGTCCGGGGTGTGCGCGGCGTCCAGCCCGGCCGCGCGGGCGCCCTCGACGTGGCCCGCCGAGTCGTCGCAGAACAGCGTCGCCGACGGCGAGTGCTGGAGCACCCGCAGCGCCCGCCGGAACGCCTCGGGGTCCGGTTTGGCCACTCCCAGCCGCGCGGACGGGACCACCGCGTCGACCTCGCGGTCCAGCCCGAGCGACGCCAGGTCCGCGCCGACCCGGTCGGTGGCGTTGGTCAGCAGCGCCACCCGGCACCGCCCGCGCACCGCCCGCACCAGCTCCAGCGCCTCGGGCACGACCTCGCCGACCCGGCTCCACGCCCGCACCGCCGAGGCCGCGACCTCGCCGTCGACCCCCTGGGCCACCAGCGCGCCCACCACGGCGTCCCGCCACCACGCGTCCGTCTCGGCCCCGACCAGCGCGGGCCCGATCAGCGAATGAGCGGTCTCCGCGAGCAGCCCGCGCCGCAACCCGTGCGCGTCCTCGATCGGCGCGTCCGACCCGAACCGGCGCAGCACGCCGTCCAGGTCGAGCAGCAGCAGCGTCGGCGCGCTCACCGCCGCCTGTCCCGCCCCACCAGGAGGAACAGCGCCACCGGGATCAGCAGGAACACGAACGGCGACTTCACCAGCGCGGCCAGCAGCACGAACCCGATCAGGACCGCGGGCCCGGCCACCGCCACGTTGACCCCGCGCCGCGCGGGCAGCCCCGGCGGCGGGGGCATCGGCCGCACCGCCGTGGCCGCGCTCAGCGCCGGGTGCGGGTGCGGCAGGTCGGAGAACAGGTCGAGCAGCTCGCCCCGGTTCCTGGCCGCGGTCGCCCGCGCCGTCCGCTCGCCGTACTCGTCCACGTCGAGCCTGCCCGCGCTGAGGTGCTCACCGAGCACGCGCAGCGCGTCCTCGCGCTCGGCGTCGCCGACGCGGATCTCCCGATCACCCACGCCCCGAGCTTATTCCCTCAACTCGCACAGGACGGCCCCCTGCGTCACGGCGGACCCGGCCGCCACCGCCACCCCGGTCACCACGCCCGCCTTGTGCGCGGTCACGGGGTTCTCCATCTTCATCGCCTCCAGCACCGCGACCAGGTCCCCGGCCGCCACCCGCTGCCCCTCCTCGACGGCGACCTTCACGACCGTGCCCTGCATGGGCGCGGCCACCGCGTCCCCGGAGACCTGCGAGGCGCCACCCGCGCGCGCCCGCTTCCTGGTGCGGGCGGTCGCGTCGGCGGCGGGCCTGGCGGGGCCACCGCCGAGGTCGCCCGGCAGCACGACCTCGACCCGTCGCCCGCCGACCTCCACCACGACCCGCTGCCGGGGCTCCTCGTCCTCCCCGACCGCACCGCCGCCCTCGAACGGCGCGATCGAGTTCTCGAACTCGGTCTCGATCCACCGCGTGTGCACCGAGAACCCGTCCGCGTCCCCCACGAAAGCGGGGTCGCGCACCACGACCCGGTGGAACGGCAGCACGGTCGCCATCCCGTCCACGACCATCTCGTCCAGCGCCCGCCGCGCCCGCTGGAGCGCCTGCTCCCGGTCCTCGCCGGTCACGACCAGCTTCGCCAGCAGCGAGTCGAACTGCCCGCCCACGACCGTGCCCGCCTCGACCCCGGCGTCCACCCGGACCCCCGGCCCGGACGGCAGCGCGAACCCGGTGACCACGCCCGGCGCGGGCAGGAACCCGCGCCCGGCGTCCTCCCCGTTGATCCGGAACTCGATCGAGTGGCCGCGCGGCTCGGGGTCCTCGGCGAACCGCAGCGGCAGCCCCTCGGCGATCCGGAACTGCTCGCGCACCAGGTCGATCCCGGAGGTCTCCTCGCTCACCGGGTGCTCCACCTGCAACCGGGTGTTGACCTCCAGGAACGAGATCGTCCCGTCCACGCCCACCAGGTACTCGACCGTCCCGGCCCCGTGGTAGCCCGCCTCGCGGCAGATCGCCCGCGCCGACGAGTGGATCGTCGCCCGCTGCTCGTCGGTCAGGAACGGCGCGGGGGCCTCCTCCACCAGCTTCTGGTGCCGCCGCTGCAACGAGCAGTCGCGCGTGCCCACCACGATCACGCCGCCGTGCTGGTCGGCCAGCACCTGCGCCTCCACGTGCCGGGGTTTGTCCAGGTACCGCTCCACGAAGCACTCGCCCCGCCCGAACGCGGTCACCGCCTCGCGCACGGCGCTGTCGAACAGCTCCGGGACCTCCTCCAGCGTCCGCGCGACCTTCAGCCCGCGCCCGCCGCCGCCGAACGCGGCCTTGATCGCCACCGGCAGCCCGTGCTCCCGCGCGAACGCCACCACCTCGTCCGGCCCGGACACCGGGTCGTTCGTGCCCGGCACCAGCGGCGCGCCCGCGCGGGTCGCGATGTGCCTGGCCGTCACCTTGTCGCCCAGGTCCCTGATCGCCTGCGGCGACGGCCCCACCCAGGTCAGCCCGGCGTCGATCACGGCCTGCGCGAAGTCGGCGTTCTCCGACAGGAAGCCGTAACCGGGGTGCACCGCGTCGGCCTCGGCGCGCTTGGCCGCGTCGAGCAGCTTGTCCACCGACAGGTACGTCTCGGCGGCCGTCGTCCCGCCGAGGGCGAACGCCTCGTCGGCCAGCCGCGCGAACGGGGCGTCCCGGTCCGGGTCGGCGTACACCGCGACGCTGGCGAGCCCCGCGTCCCGACAGGCCCGGATGACCCGGACCGCGATCTCGCCGCGGTTCGCGATGAGGACCTTGCGCAGTGGCACGGCGTCCTGCCTTTCCGGAACGGGACGCGGCTCGCCGGGGCGTCGCCGCTGGACCTGGCCGCCGGACTCGCCGCCCGGCTTTGCTACTGGTGAGTTTAGTTAGCGCGGGGCGCACGACAACCGCGAAGCCGCAGCGGCGGAGGTGCGAGAATCCGGCGGTGTCCAGGCCGCCGCTCACCGCTCTGCTCACCGCCTGCCTGTCCGTCGCGATCACCGCGGCGGGCCTCGGCTACGCCTGGTCGCTGCGGGCGCCCGACCACGCGCCCGCCGGGGACGGCCAGGTGAGCCCGATCTGCGGGACCCGCGAGTGCGAACCGGTCGCCGAGGCCGCCGTCGGGTCCGACGTGGTGCGGGTGATGGTCGGCGACAAGATCAGCCGCATCGCCACCGAGGGCGCGTCCGGGACGGTCATGTTCGAGCTGACCATCGCCGAGTACGGGGTGACCGAGGACGTCGGGTCGCTGGAGCTGGAGTGCGTCGACTCGCCGGTCGCGGCGGTGTGCCTGGTGCAGGGGCAGGCGCGCGGCAAGCGGTACGCCGAGGCGCTGGTGCGGCAGGACGGGCTGTGGTCGCGGGCGCTCGGCGGGTACCAGGGCGACGGCGGGTACGTCGGGCTGCACGACGTCAACGGCGACCAGGTCATGGACGTGGTCGTGGTGCAGCGGCGGTGCGCGGAGGGCGTGGACTGCCCGAAGCGGGTCGCCGAGGTGTACTCGCTGGTCGCGGACGTGGCGAACGGGGAGGACCGCAAGCTCGGGTGCACGGCGGTGGTGAACGCCGAGGCGGCCCTGCCGGGCTGGCCGGACGTGCGGCCCGCCGCGAACCAGCTGAAGGCGTGCCCGGCCGCCGGGTCGTGAGCGCCGCGGACGGGAACGGCCCCGGTCACCTGGTGAGGCGACCGGGGCCGTTGCGCCGTTCGGGGGTCGATCAGGCGGGCACCGGGGTGCGCTCCTTCTCGGTCTCCGGCTCGCCGCCGATCAGCGGCGGGGTGCTCGGGGCGTTCAGCACCTCGTCGTCGATCAGGCCCTCGCCGCGCGCGACCAGCACCGGGACGGCGATCTGACCGGCCACGTTCGTGGCGGTGCGCATCATGTCCAGGATCGGGTCGATCGCGTAGACCACCGCGACGCCGGTCGCGATGACCTCGGCGGGCATGTCGATCGCGCTCAGGGTCAGGGTCAGCATGGTGAACCAGCCGGTGGTGCCCGCGGTGGCGAGCGCGCCGAAGACGGACACGGCCACGATCCCGGCGTACTGCAGGACGCTCAGCTCGACGCCGAACAGGTTGGCGATGAAGATCGTCGCCACCGCCGGGTAGACCGCGGCGCAGCCGTCCATCTTCGTCGTGGTGCCCAGCGGGACGGCGAAGCTCGCGTAGTCGGAGGAGACGCCGAGGTTCGCGGCGGTCTGCCTGCTCAGCGGCAGGGTCGCGCCGGACGAGCGGGACACGAACGCGAACTGGATCGCGGTCCAGGCCTTGCTGAAGAACACCAGCGGGCTGACCTTGCCGACGACCTTCAGCAGCACCGGGTAGACCACGAACAGCACCAGCGCGCAGCCGACGTAGACCGCGACCAGCAGCGAGGCCAGCGGGCGCACGAACGAGTTGCCGTAGGTCGCGAAGGCGTTGCCGAGCAGGCCGAACACGCCGATCGGGGCCAGCAGCACGACCCAGCCGACGATCTTCTGGATCAGGTCGAACGCCGAGCGGGTCAGGTCGACGAACGGCTTGGCGCGCTCGCCGAGCGCGTAGGCGGCGAAGCCGATCAGGATCGACACGAAGACGACCTGGAGCACCTCGCCCTCGGTGAAGGCGGTGAACAGGTTCGTCGGGATCAGCGACTCCAGCAGCTGCGACCACGAGCCGGTCGCGCGCGCGGCGAGCCGCTCGACGGACGCCTCGGACGGGGTCACCTGGACGCCGCGACCGGGGTTGATCAGCGCGGACACGCCGATGCCGATGAGCACCGCGATCAGCGAGGTGGTCGCGAACCACAGCAGCGTCTTGCCGCCGAGGCGGGCGGCGGTGCGCGAGCCGCCCAGCCTGCTCAGGCTGGTGATGCCCACGACGATCGCGGTGAACACCAGCGGGATGACGGTGAACTGCAGCAGGCTCGTGAAGGTGCTGCCGATCTGCTTGAGCGTGGTGACGAGCCAGCTCAGCTCGGCCTGCTTGGCGACGAAGCCCGCGACCGCGCCCAGCACGAGGGCGGCGAGGACGGTCAGGCCGAAGACCTTGGGTTTGCGGTAGGTGGCGATGAAGGACATGCGGGGGCTCCGGAAGGGACGCTGAAGGGTTCGGTGTCGGGGTCTCTCGTCAGCCCCGACAGCCCGAACTCGTTCTCCGGCCGAAATCGATGTGGATACGGCGGGTCAGCATCAGGTCCATCGCACCCCCTAACGGGGGGAGCGTTCCAGACCTTCCCGAACGCGCTCAGCTGTGATTATCCCTACTTCGGGGGTCCGAAAGGGGGAACGATCGACTAAGGGGTGGGTGATGACCCTCTGTTGTCATGGCCGGGTCGCGCAGTGGGGTGGACCGGTCGGCGGGGTGCCCGGTGCTCCCGCCCCACTTCTCCCCGCAACGCGGACGACCGCCCCCCGCGGGCGGGGAGCGGTCGTGGTCTCGCGGGGGCGCGCGTTGGTGCGCGCGGTTGATTCGTGAGTTCTGCTCAGGTTCTTTCCGGTGTTCTCCCTGGTGGCGGGGTCACCGCTCGGGGGCCTGCCAGAGGTCGGCGACGGAGAGCCCGACCCGGCGCAGCAGCCTGCGGGTGAGCGGGAGGCTGATGCCGATGACGCTGGACGGGTCGCCGTCGATGCCCTCGACGAACCAGCCGCCGAGCCCGTCGAGCGTGAACGCGCCCGCGACGTGCAGCGGCTCGCCGGTGGCGAGGTAGGCGTCGAGCTCGGCGGCGGTGGGTTCGGCGAAGCGCACCAGCGTCCCCTCGTGCTCCGCGACCCGCTCGACCACCTCGCCGTCGCGCACGACGAGCAGGGCGTGCCCGGTGAGCAGCGTCCCGGTGGTCCCGGCCATCCGCCCCCAGCGCTCGCGGGCGATCTCGGTGGTGGCGGGCTTGCCCTGCACCTGGCCGTCGGCGGTGAGCAGCATGGAGTCGCACCCGATGACGACGGCGTCCCGCTCGTCGACCGCCACTGCCTCGGCCTTGGCGACCGCGAGGGCGGTGACGAGCGAGGCGGGCGTGGGCTCCCCGAGCCCGGCCGCGACGGCGTCCTCGTCGACGCCGGAGACCCGGACGACGGGGGTGACGCCCGCGGCCTTGAGGACGGCGAGGCGGGCGGGGGACTGCGAGGCCAGGACGAAGCGCACGGACGGCAGCCTAGGTGGTCCAGCGCCGCGAACCGGCCACCGACGGCCGCGGCTCGCCGATCTTCAGCCCTCAGGAGCTTGGGGCGCAGCCCGCAGCTGGCAGCCCTTGGGCCGAGCACCCGCAGCCTTTGGGTCGAGCACCCGCAGTCCTCGGGTCACTCGCCCGCAGTCCGCAGTCCGTAGCCCGTAGCCCGCAGCTCTCGGGCCGAGTGCCAGCCGCCCCGCCCCGCGCCCCGCCCCGCGCCTGTGGCTCGTGGCTCGCGGCTGTGGCTCGCGGCTCGCGGCTTGCGGCTTGCGGCTTGCGGCTTGCGGCTCGACGATCATTACGGCTGGCGGCTGGCGGCTGGCGGCTGGCGGCTGGCGGCTGGCGGCTGGCGGCTGGCTGGTCGCCCTGCGCCCCCACCTCGCCCCCGCCCTCGCCCTCGCCCCCGCCCTTGCCCCCGCCCTTGCTCCCGTCCTCGCGCTCGCCCCCGCCCTTGCTCCCATTCCCACCCCCACCCCCGTCGCGGTTTCGGTAGCGTGGTTCCCACGGGCGCGCAACCGCTTGCGCCCGTCGCGACTTCGGCTTTCCGCGAGCCCCGCCCCGCCGCCGCACCCGCGTCACCCCGCCCCGCGCCCGCTCTTCCAGCGAGAACGCGACATCCCCTCACCTGCGCCACCCGGCACCCGAAGCGGCGAATTAAGCAGTCTTACCCATGCGTGCCGACCCCTCCAGGGGGCACTCTCGGGTTCGTGCAGAGCTGGCGACTGGTGATCCGGCGGCCTGTCCGGCGGATCGGCCGGACGAGGCTCCGCTGGCTGCTGGGCACGCTCACCGCCGTGGTGCTGGCGTTCGCGGGCCTGATCGTCTCCACCGACCCGGTCGGCTACGGCCTCCCGTTCTGGCCGTTCGCCACCAACGCCGACCACGCGGAGGGCCGGGCGATGGACTCGTTCCTCGCGACCGCCCGCGCCCAGCGCGACGTGGCCCGGCTGCCGCAGGCGGTGGCGGGCGAGGCGGTGGAGGTGCTCGCCGCGACCCCCGGCGGCGTGCGCGACGACTCGGTGTGGATGCGCGTGCGGCTGCACCTCCCGGACGGCGGCGTGCGCTGCCGCGAGGTGATCGTGTTCAACCAGGTCGGCTTCGAGCTGACCAGCCGCCGGGTGGACTGCTGACCGGCGCCCGCCCTACCGGGGCAGCCCCGACGCCCGCCAAGCGCCCGGCCCGCGCGACAAGGGCTGCCTGACCAGCCGCGACCGGTCCGCCCACCGCGACGCCTCCCGGTCGCCCCGCGCGCCGCCGTCCACCGCCCGGCGCGCGGCGACCGCCGTCAGCACCGCCACCAGCGCCGCCAACTCCTCCTCGGTCGGGTTACCCCGCACCACCCGAAGGTGTCCCCGGTCGCTCACAGCGGGATGTTCCCGTGCTTCTTCGGCGGCAGCGACTCCCGCTTGTCCCGCAGCACCGCCAGCGCCCGCGCCACGTGCGCCCGCGTGTGCGACGGCGGGATCACCGCGTCCACGTACCCCCGCTCGGCCGCCACGTACGGGTTGCACAGCGCGTCCTCGTACTCCTGCTGCAACCGCGCCCGCAGCGCCTCCACGTCCTCACCGGCGCCCAGCGCGTTCGCCAGCTCCTTGCGGTGCACGATGTTCGCCGCGCCCTGCGCCCCCATCACCGCGATCTGCGCGGTCGGCCAGGCCAGGTTCACGTCCGCGCCGAGGTGCTTGGACCCCATCACGTCGTACGCCCCGCCGTAAGCCTTGCGGGTGATCACCGTGACGAGTGGCACGGTCGCCTCCGCGTAGGCGTAGATGAGCTTCGCCCCGCGCCGGATGATCCCGTTCCACTCCTGGTCGGTGCCCGGCAGGAAGCCCGGCACGTCCACGAACGTCAGCACCGGCACGTTGAACGCGT
Organism: Actinosynnema mirum DSM 43827; assembly: GCF_000023245.1. Classification (GTDB taxonomy): domain Bacteria; phylum Actinomycetota; class Actinomycetes; order Mycobacteriales; family Pseudonocardiaceae; genus Actinosynnema; species Actinosynnema mirum. The sequence continues at coordinate 7,484,766 of NC_013093.1, read as the reverse complement.
CGCAGGTGCGCACGAACCGCGCCGCCTTCTCGCTCGCGTCGATGTCCAGGCACCCGGCGAACTGCGTCGGCTGGTTCGCGACCACCCCCACCGACCGCCCGTCGACCCGCCCGAACCCGACCAGCACGTTCGGCGCGAACAGCGGCTGCACCTCCAGGAACTCACCGTCGTCCAGCACGCGGGTGATCACCTCGTGCATGTCGTACGGCTGGTTCGCCGAGTCCGGCACCAGCGCGTCCAGCTCCAGGTCGGACTCGGTCACCGAGTCCTCGATCGACCCGCCGACCAGGTCGCCCGGACCGTCCAGCAGCGGCGGGTCGGACATGTTGTTCGACGGCAGGTACGACAGCAGCTCCTTGGCGTAGGAGATCGCGTCGTCCTCGTCGGCGGCCAGGTGGTGCGCGTTGCCCGACTTGGTGTTGTGCGCCCGCCCGCCGCCCAGCTCCTCGAACCCGACGTCCTCACCGGTGACGGTCTTGATCACGTCCGGCCCGGTGATGAACATGTGCGAGGTCTTGTCGACCATCACGACGAAGTCGGTCAGCGCGGGGGAGTAGACGTGCCCGCCCGCCGCCGTGCCCATGATCAGCGAGATCTGCGGGACGACACCGGACGCGGCCACGTTGCGCCGGAAGATCTCCGCGTACAGGCCGAGCGAGACCACGCCCTCCTGGATGCGCGCCCCGCCGCCCTCGTTGATGCCGACCAGCGGGCGGCCGGTCTTGAGCGCCAGGTCCATGACCTTGACGATCTTCTCGCCGTAGACCTCGCCGAGCGAGCCGCCGAACACCGCCACGTCCTGGCTGAACACGCACACCGGCCGGCCGTCGACCGTGCCGTGGCCGGTGACGACGCCGTCGCCGTAGGGGCGGTTGCGCTCCTGGCCGAAGTTCGTGGAGCGGTGCCGGGCGAGCGCGTCCAGCTCCACGAACGAACCGGGGTCGAGCAGCAGCTCGATCCGCTCGCGGGCGGTCTTCTTGCCCTTGGCGTGCTGCTTCTCCACCGCGCGCGCCGAACCCGCGTGCACGGCCTCCTCGTTGCGCCTGCGCAGGTCGGCGAGCTTGCCCGCGGTGGTGCGCAGGTCGGGCTCGTCACCGAGTGGGGCGGTCGCACTGCTCATGACGGGTGAGCTTAACCACGGACCGCACCGATGGCGGCGCTCGCGAACGCGGGGGACTGCGGGGTCGCCGAGCTGCACCGGTGCAGCTCTGTGGGGTGCGGGCGGCGGGAGGCGCGGCCGGACGGCGTCGCGAACCACGACTTGACCTCCAGCGCACTGGAGGTTGCAGGCTGTCCCGCGGGCGCCCCACCCCACCGGTAACCCACACCGCTCCGACAAGCGCGGCGGGGCGGGGCGCCCCTGTCCCTCCGGCCCCTGCCCTCCACCCGCCTCCTACGCTGGCCCCGTGTTCGAGCACCTAGTCGCCCCGACCGGCCCGTACGCCGAGATCCGCGTCGTCCCCAGCACCGGCTCCACCAACGCCGACCTGGTCGCCGCCGCCCCGACCACCCCCGACCGCACCGTCCTCATCGCCGAGGCGCAGTCCGCCGGTCAGGGCCGCAGGGGCCGAAGCTGGGTGTCCTCCGGCGGCGGCCTCTACCTCAGCGTGCTGCTCAGGCCGGACGTCCCGCCCGCGCGCCTGCCCTGGATCACCCTCCTCACCGGCCTGGCCCTGGTCCGCGCCACCGCACGGGCAGGCGTGACCGCCACCCTCAAGTGGCCCAACGACCTGCTGATTGGCGACGCCAAAGCCGCAGGCGTCCTCGCCGAGACCACGAACGACGCGGTGGTCGTCGGCATCGGCCTCAACACCGCCCCCCTCCCGCCCGGCGTCCAGCCCGGCGCGGGCGGTCTCCCACCCACGAGCCTCGCCGAGGCTGGCGCCCGCGTCACCGACCGGTTCGCCGTCGCCGAGGTCCTGCTGACCGAGCTGGCCGCGCTGGAGTCCGAGTGGCGCGCCGCCCACGGCCTGCCCGGCGCGCTCCTCGCCGAGTACCGCGAGCACTCGGCCACGATCGGCCGCGACGTCCGCGTCGAGCTGACCGGCCGCGAGCTGCTCGGCACCGCCGAGGACGTCCTGGAGGACGGCACGCTCGTCGTCCGCGACCGGGAGGGCGCGTCTCACACCGTTTCCGCCGGGGACGTGGTCCACCTGCGAGTACGGTGATCCAGACCGCCCCCACCGTCCCCGGAGGACCCGTGGCCTACCCGGACGACCTGCTCAGCCCCGCCGAGCACGTTGTGATCCACAACCACCCGCACTGGAAGATGCTCCTGGTCCCCGTGCTGGTGCTCATCGCCGTCGCGGGCGGTGGCGGCTACCTCGCCGCGCTGGCGTCCGGCAGCTCCTGGGAGCTGACCGCCTGGATCGCGATCGGCGTGATCGGCCTGGCCCTGGTGCTCTGGCTGACCGTTGCCCCGCTGGTCCGGTGGCGGACGACGCACTTCATCATGACCACGGACCGCGTCATGTACCGCGTCGGCGTCTTCACCCGCACCGGCCTGGACATCCCGCTGACCCGCATCAACAGCGTCCGCTTCGAGCACAGCCTGCTCGACCGCGTCCTCGGCTGCGGCACCCTGGTGATCGAGTCGGCCTCGGACGAGCCGCTGTCCTTCGACGACATCCCGAACGTCGAGCGCGTGCACTCCACGCTCTACCGGGAGATCAACGACAACCCGAACGACGACTTCCAGCCCCGCACTGCGTAGCAGTGCGAAACCCCACACTGCCGCACCGCAGCCCAGTGTTGCAGCTCAGCAGGTTTGGCTCTCGTCTGGTCCGCGCCCACATGCCCTCCCGCCATATGCCCCCCGCCGCAGGAACCCTCCCGCCATAGGCCCTCCCGCCGCAGGAACCTCCCGCCGCAGGAACCTCCCGCCGCAGGAACCTCCCGCCGCAGGAACCTCCCGCCGCAGGAACCTCCCGCCGCAGGAACCCCCCGCCCCAGCACCACGGGCGGGGTCCTCAGCGTCCCCCCCACCCCGCTCCGACTCCCCCCACCACCCACCCGTGCTAGCTTCCGAACCATGGGCGCCCGCGAGAACGGTCTGCCGGACACCACCCCCGCCGACGGCCTCCCCGCCGAGGTCGAGATCTGGGAGGTGGGCGCGCGCGACGGACTCCAGAACGAGTCCACCACCGTCCCCCTGGACGTGAAGCTGGAGTTCCTGGACCGCCTCGCCGACGCCGGCCTGACCACCCTGGAGGCGACCAGCTTCGTCCACCCGAAGTGGGTCCCCCAGCTCGCCGACGCCGAGGACCTCCTGGCCCGCCTCGACCGCCGCCCCGGTGTCGCCTACCCGGTGCTCGTCCCCAACGAGCGCGGCCTCGACCGGGCGCTGCGGGCGGGCGTCGAGCACGTCGCCGTCTTCGCCAGCGCCACCGAGTCCTTCGCCCGCCGCAACCTCAACCGCTCCCTCGACGAGCAGTTCGCCATGGTCGACCCGGTGATCACCCGCGCCCGCGCCGAGGGCCTCCAGGTGCGCGGCTACGTCTCCATGTGCTTCGGCGACCCGTGGGAGGGCCCGGTCCCGCGCGAGCAGGTCGTCGCGGTCGGCAAGCGCCTGCTCGACCTCGGCTGCCACCGCCTCTCCCTCGGCGACACCATCGGCGTCGCCACCCCCGGCCAGGTCACCGCGCTGCTGGCCGCGTTCGGCGACCCCGACCCGCTCGCCGTGCACTTCCACGACACCTACGGCCAGGCCCTCGCCAACACCCTCGCCGCGCTCCGCTCCGGCGTGCGCGTCGTCGACTCCTCGGCGGGCGGCCTCGGCGGCTGCCCCTACGCCGAGTCCGCCACCGGCAACCTCGCCACCGAGGACCTGGTGTGGATGCTCGACGGCCTCGGCATCCGGCACGGCGTCGACCTGGACGCGCTCGCCACCACCAGCGCCTGGCTCGCGGACCACCTCGACAGGCCGAGCCCGTCCAGGGTCGTCCGGGCGCTGCGCGGCTGACCCGCAGGTCAGCGCTCCGCGCCCAACCCCGGTGGATCTTGCCCCCGGTCATGCCCGAAAATCACCGCACCGAGTCGGAACCCCCAGGGCGCTCCGCGCGTCCAACGCCCAACCGGCGTCCGCCGCCGGTGGGGTCGGATGCACCGGAGGTGCTTGTGACGAGCGACCACCGCACCCAGGTGGACGAGCTGCTTGCCGACTACCGGCGCAGCCGCGAGCAGCTCGCGGTGACCCACCGCGAACTCGCCGCCATCTCCGCCTCGGCCACCAGCCCTGACGGGTGCGTCACCGCCGTCGTCGACGCCCAGGGCGTGCTCACCGAGCTGCTCATCGCCGACGCCGCCTACCGCCTGCGCCCGCCGCAGCTCGCCGAGGTCGTCGTGCGCACCACCCAGGCCGCCGTCGCGCGCGCCATGGAGAAGATGCTGCACGCCCTCACCCCGGTGCTGCCCGCCGCCACCGACCCGGAGGCCCTGGTCAGGGGCACCGCCGACCTCACCGAGGACGAGCTGCCCCCGCCCAACCGCAGGGCCCCGCTCGTGGACGACGACGAGGACTTCGACCAGCGCGACTGGCTGAGCACCGAGGCCGCGCCCCCGCTGGGCGCGCCGACGCAGAGCACGCCCTCGCAGAGGAGGAACCGGTGAGCGGGTTCGACGCCGACCTGGCCAGGCTGCGCGGTGGCGCGGCCGACTTCGAGGGCTTCGCGGGCCGCGCGGGCCGCATCGCCGCCGACCTGGGCGCCGCGCTGGAAGCGCTGGGCCCGTGCTGGGGCGACGACGCCGTCGGCCGCAGCTTCGCCGAGGGCCACGTCGGCCCCGCGGCCTCCACGAAGGAGCGCGTCGACGGCCTGAACGGCCAGTTCGGCGGCCTCCAGGACCGCTTCGCCGCGACCGAGCGGACCTACCGCAAGGTCGACGAGGGCAACGAAACCGCGTTCGACGCGGTCTGACCAGGGGACCGGGGATGGGAATCGAGCTGCCCGCGGAGCTGGCCGAGGTCGCCGCGAGGGCCGGGGTCTCGTGGCCTCAGGCCGACGAGGACAAGCTGCGCGCCTCCGCTGCGGCGTGGCGCGCCGCAGGACGCGGGTTGGACGGGCTGGCCGGTGAGTCGGACGACTCGGCCGGGCGCGTCCTCGGCGGCATGGCCGGGTCCACCGCCACCGCCGCGCGCACCCGCTGGGACAGGTTCATCGCCGCCGACGGCGACCTCGTCGGCACCGCCCGCGACTGCCACGCCGCGGCCGACCGGCTCGACCACGCGGCCGGCCAGATCGGCAAGGCCAAGGTCGAGCTGGTGCGCGAGCTGGTCAACCTGGCCAAGAACGCCGACGCCGCGCAGGCGTCCGCGTCGGCAGGCCAGCCGTCCGCGCTGCTCGGCCTGGACACGGCGGTGCGCGGCACGGCGGCGAACGCGGCCAACCTGACGGCGGCGCTGACCGACTCGGTGCGCCTGGACAGCGGCGCCGACGTGGCCACCACCCAGCCGCCGGTCAACCCGAACCCCGGTGTGCGCGGGGGCCTGCTCGACGTGGTCGGCGACCTCGTCGAGGGCGTGGTGACCCCGGTGGTGGAGACCACGACGCGGACCGTCGAGGCGGTCGCGCAGCCGGTGGTCGGACTGGTGGAGCCGGTGGTCGACGCGGTCGTGCGCCCGGTGGTGGACACCGCCGCGCAGGCCGTGGGCCAGGTGACAGGCCAGGTGGCGGGCCACGTGACAGGTCAGGTCACCGAGCCGGTGGCCGCTGCGGCGCAGCGGGTCGACCAGGTCGTCGGGTCCGCGCCCGCGCACGTCGCCGACGTCGCGCACCACGCGGGCCAGCACGCCGCCCCCGTCGCGACGGGGGCGGCCCACGACCACGCGCCCCGCCACGAGGGCACCACCAGCCAGTCCGCGGCGGCGCTGCTCGACCGCCCCGCGCAGGTCGGCGGCACGCCCAGCGGGTCGATCGCGAACGCGCTCAGCGGCATGGGCAACACCGCCCAGCACGCGGCGACGTCCCAGGCGGGCGCGCCCGCCGCGTTCCAGCCCGCACCCGGAGCCCCGACCGCTCCCGGCGCCCACGGCCTGACCGGTGGCGCGGCGGGTGGTGGAGCGGCGGGCGGTGGCGCCGGTCGCGGCGCGGACCACCGCCCCACCGACCTGCGCGCCCCGCTCGACCAGCGCGGACCGCTGGACGGCAGGAGCGACGTCCGCGCGGGCGGCGACGGCCGGGCCCCGGACGCCCGCGCGGGTGACGCGAAGGGCACGACGGACGCCAAGGGCGCCGAGCTCGAGGATGGCGCGCGGGGCGCGGGAACGGGCTGGAACGACCGCCCGATGCTCGGTGACGCGGTGCTGGCCGACCTCAGGGACGTCGAGAGCGAACTGGCCGAGCAGGACCGCGCCGACCGCAGGTCGCCGGGCGCGGGCCAGCCCCTCCTCGGCGGCACGACGCCGGTCGACCGCACCCACGAGCGCGCCACCGCCTGGGCGGGCGACCCGCTCGCGCAGACCACCGAGCACGTGGTCGACCTGGGCCACGTCGCAGCGCCTACTGCCGCGCATGTCGTGGACCGGGCCGTGGCCGACCTGGGCCAGAGCACCGAGCAGGCGGTCGACCTGGGGCCACAGCGCAGCGCCTGCCGCCGCGCACCTCGCGGACCCGGCCGCAGCCGACCTGGGTCAGGTCACCGCGCACGCGACGCCTGCCGCTGCCGCGCACCTCGCCGCCGGGGCCGCGGCCGACCTCGGCCAGGTCGCCGCGCACGCGGCACCCGAGGCTCCCGCCCACCTCGCCGACCGCGCCGCGGCCGACCTCGGCCAGGTCGCGTCGCCCGTCGCCCCCGACCTCGGGCACGTCGTGGCGGGCGTGGCCCCCGATGGCGCGGCCCCGGTCTCCGACCGGGACGCCGAGTGGCCCGCGGTCCCGCTCACCGAGCCCGTTCCCCTCGTGCACGAGGCGATCCCCGCCGCCGGTCTGGTCGCGGGCGCCACCGGGCTCGTGCCCGGCGCGGCGCACGCGGCCGAGCGGGCCGGCGCGTGGACCGCGCCGGTCGCCGCCGAGGTCGAGGAGGCCGCCGACCAGGGCGGTCTCGCCGCCGGGGTGCGCCAGGCGGGCGCGGAAGCCGCTCAGCAGCCGCTCGGCCACACCGTCGCCAGCGCCGCCGCCGACCTCACGGCCGGTTCCGGCGTCCCCCTGGAGGTCGACGGGGCCGACCACGCGCCGCTCCCCGGCTCCCGGCTCTCCGACGACGCGCGCGACGCGGCGGACAACGCGGTCGGCGCGGGCCCGGACGCCGTGGCGCAGGGCGTCGCGGCCGACGGCGGCCAGACCACGACCAACCAGTTCGCGGGCGCCCCCATGGGCGGCGGCATGATGCCGCCCCCCGCCGCGGGCGGCGCGCCGACGGCCCAGGCCACCCACTCCACCGCGCACGCCGTGCCGCAGTCGACCGCGTTCGGCGCCCGACCGCAGACCGACGGCGTCCAGCACGCGGGCCACATCGACGCGGCTGACGTCGAACCCGACCTGGACGACCGCGACAGCGGTGTCACGCACCGCTCCAGCGGCCTGTCCGGCGGCGTCACGCCCGGCGAGGGCCAGCAGGTCGAGCGCGACCGGGACCCGGCCCCGGCGGCGCAGGCCCCGGAACCGGCGCAGCAGTCCCAGCAGGCGCAGAACGACCAGGCCGGGATCGGCGCGGGCCTCGGCTTCATGCCGATGATGGCCATCCCGCCGCAGGCCATGGGCGGTGGTGGCGGCGCGCCGGCGTCCCAGCGGGCCGGTGGCGCGCCCGCGCCGACCGGGGTCCCCGCAGGCCAGGACCACGACCCGGACCTGAGGTCCGAGCCGAGGCCCCCGGCGAAGCCCGGCGCCCGTCCCGGCCACCTGGACCTCACCCCCGACCCGAACGCGCCCCTGGACGCGCCCGCCCGCACCCCGCTGGTGAAGGCCCCGACGGCGGCGGAGATGCCCACGGCGCCCGCCGTGCCCGACGTCCCCGCCGTGCCGGCGGCGCCCACGCCTCCCGCGCCGTCCGCCGCGCCGACCGCCGCCATCCCGGTGGTCGCGGCGCAGGCCGCCGCAGAGCAGAACGCGGCTGGGCAGAACGCGGAGGTGCAGAACACGGCGGTGCAGAACACGGCTGGGCAGGCCACGGCCGGGCGGGTCACCACCACCCAGACCGCCGCGCAGGCCACCGACCAGCCCGCCACCGAGCCCGCCACCGAGCCCGACGCGGACCCCGCCTCCGACTCCGACCAGTCCACCTCGGACCTGTCCGCGTTCGTGCTGGCCCTGTTCCCCGGTGGTTCGCTCCCCGAGCCGAGCCGCCGCCCGACCCGCCAGCTCCCGCCCCCGGCCGAGTCCGACGACGACTACGCGGACGGCCTGCGCTTCCCGCCCGGCGACCACCCGCAGTCCCACCTGGTCGCCGCCGCCCCGCCCGCCACCACCCCGTCCTCGGGCAAGCCCAACACCCCCGAGCCGCCCGCGGCGGTCATGGCGGGCTACGACCCGCTGGCCGGGATGCACGAGCGCGACTGGGAGCACCGCTTCCTGGCCAGGGCGCAACCGCCGGAGTACGCCTGGCCGCCCGCCGAGCTGTTCCCCGAGGGCGGCTACGAGTCGGGCCAGCCGGTCAAGCTGGCCCCCGGCACCGTGCTGGACCGCTTCGGCACCCCGGAGGGCCGCGTCCTGTCCCGGTCCGGCACCCCGTACCCGGCCCGCGCCCTGCCGCCCGCCGCCGCGAGCTCCGGCTACCGCCGGTACCGGGTGCTGCGCGAGCTGCCCGCGTACTACACGCTGTCCGCCGAGTGGTTCGGCCAGCGCGGCGGGGGCGCCCGCTACCGCGCCACCCACCCCGTCGCCGACCTGGTGGCGCTGGGCTACCTGGAGGAGCTGCCGTGAACGCCGAGTCGATCCGGGACTGGCTGCGCGCGGTCGGCGTGCCGGACGAGGTGGTGTCGATCGGCGAGGAGGCCGACAACACCTGGTGCCTGGTCCACGACGACGACCGCACCGAGTTCGAGGTGTTCTGGCGCGAGCAGGGCAACCGCTACGACTGGGTGGCGTTCACCGCCGAGGACGTGGCCTGCCACTACCTGTTCGGCCGCCTGGCCTGGGCCCAGGTGGCGCGCGGCGCGGTCGGCGTCCTGGACCGGGCGAGGACCGAACCGGCCCCGGCCCCCACGATCGCCCCGTCCGCCTCCGCCGCGCCCCCGGTCCCGGCGCCCCCGCCACCACCGGCCCGCCCGGTGATCACCCCGGTGGTGAGGCCCTCGGCGGTCGCCCCGACGTCGTTCAAGCCCGCCCCGGCCCCCGCGCCGCCCGCGACCCAGGGCTGATCCGGACACCCGCCGCCCGCGCCCTGGGACCACCCCGGCGCGGTGTGCGCGAGCAGCAGACCTGGCGCGTCCTTCCCGTCCTCGCACCGCGTCCCAGCCTCAAGGGAGTTGCCCCTGACGTGGCGTTTGGCCAGCCTCGTCTGGTTGATCTTCTCAAGCTGGTTTGAGGATCCACGGGCGTGACTCAGCGCCTACCTCCCCGTAACGCCCGAACCAGGCCAGCAAGTGCCTGGATGATCGCGGGACGTTCTGCAGGCATGGTGTCGCGGAGGGCGATGAAGAAGATGCAGAGGAGCACTGCTGCGATGACGAAGATCAGTGCTAAAACCAGGGCCATGCGCGCACTCTAGTGGCACAGGGCTAAGGAGTTGACGATCGACTTTATCACGATCACCCTGAGGAGGCTACGGAAAGCGTCGAAGGCATCCCGCCGAGGCGGGTTTCTCGGCTTGATGCTGTCAAATTTTTGCTTGATGCACAGCGGTGAGCAGGGATGTTTTTGCTGTTCACCGCGACACTGTTGAGATAGTTTCGCGTTCTTTGTCGAAACTTAAGTTACTAGTGTGATTTGTAGCACAGATCAACTTTGCGTCAAGATGTTACCTGATTAAGGGAACGGTGACGTTCACTAGTTGCATGGCTGGCGGAGCTTCAAGAGCCAGCGCCGCTAGTCCATGTGCCCTCCCCGCTAGCAAGGTGGACCGGCACTCGATCTGGACTTGCGAGTCTTCCCGCCAGCCCGTCCGCGCGCTTGCCCACCCCACCCCGGCGCGGTGCGGCGAACCCGGCGCCCCCTACCGGGGCGTCACGTCCGTCCGCCAGGTCACGCCCAGCACGTCCTCGGCCTTCGGCACCGGCAGGAACACCGCGAACGTCGCGGGCCGGGCCGTCGACAGCTCCAGCCGCCCCCCGTCCGCGTCCACCAGCGCGCGGGCCAGCGCCAGCCCCACCCCGAACGACCCGCCCCCGGACACCCCGCGCTCGAAGATGTGCCCGGCCAGCTCGTCCGGCACCCCGCTCCCGCCGTCCGCGACCTCGACCACCACGGTCCCGTCGTCGCTGCGCGCGGTCACCTGCACCTGCCCCTCGCCGTGCCGCAGGGCGTTGTCCAGCAGCACCCCGATGGCCTCCCGCAGCCGGGCGGGCGTGGCGCGCGCCAGCAGCCCCTCGGGCACCCGCACCCGCAGCCCCCGGCCCTCGCGCTTGAGCTGCTCCCGCCACTCCTCGGCGATCGCCGTCAGCTCCCCGTGCAGGTCCAGCGGCTCGGCGTCGATCGCCCGCGCCGCCCGCGCCGCCGCCAGCAGCTCGTTCAGCACCTCGGTCAACCGCTCGGCCTGCTCCAGCGCGGCCCGCGCCTCCCCGGCCGTCTCCGGCTCCGGGTGCTCGGCCAGCGCCTCCAACCGCAGCTGCAGCGCCGTCAACCGGGACCTGAGCTGGTGCGACACGTCCCCGACCAGCTCCCGCTCCCGCTGCACCAGCTGCGCCAGCGCCACGGCGGACCGGTCCAGCGCCTCGGCGAGCCGGTCCAGCTCCTCGATGTCGTGCCTGCGCGGATCGGCCCGGAAGTCCCCGGCGCCGAGCCGGGCCGCCCGGCTGGCCACGTGCCGCAGCGGCCGGGCGAGCTTCTGCGCCGTCACCGTCGCCACGACCGTCCCGGTCCCCACCGACAGCACCAGCAGCAGCACCACCAGCGCCGCCATCCGGTACTGGTCGGTGCGCATCGGCCGCGCCGACACCTCCAGCCGCACCGTCCCCTGCTGCGCGATCGGCACCTCGACGCTCAGCGCGTCCTCGGCCAGCGCCTCCCCGAGCTCCCGCACCTCGTCCGGCGAGGTGACCACCAGGTGCCCGCCCACCGGGACGCCCACCTCGGCGGGCCGCAGGTCGATCTCGCTGCCGCCCGCGATCTGGTCGTCGATCAGCGCGGCGATCCGCTGCGCGCGGCTGGCCAGGTCGCCGTGCGCGCTGTCGTCGACCAGCCGCAGCGCCGTGTACCCCAGCGGCAGCCCCAGCACGATCCCGGTGACCGCGACGGCCACCAGGATCGCTCGCAGGATGCGGGAGCGCATCAGTCGGTGGTGTTGAAGCGGAAGCCGACGCCCCGCACCGTGGCGATGCGCCGCTCCACCGAGCGCACGTCGCCGAGCTTCCGGCGCAGCCACGACATGTGCATGTCGAGCGTCTTGCTGCTCTTGAGCTCCGGGTCGTTCCACACCTCCGACAGGATCTCGTCGCGGTTCACGACCTGCCCGGCCCGCTGGATCAGCACGCGCAGCAGCTCGAACTCCTTGTTCGCCAGCTGCACCTCCTGGCCGTCGACGGTGACCCGCCGCGCCGCCAGGTCCATGCGCACCCCGTTGACCTCCAGGGTCTCCGGGGCCCGCCTGCGCAGCAGCGCGCGGATGCGGGCCATCAGCTCGGCCAGCCGGAACGGCTTGGCCACGTAGTCGTCCGCGCCCGCGTCCAGCCCGACGACGAAGTCGACCTCGTCGGACCGGGCGGTCAGCATCAGCACCGGGACGCCGCGCCCGCCCGCGCGGAGCCTGCGGCACACCTCCAGCCCGTCCATGCCGGGCAGCCCCAGGTCCAGCACGAGCAGGTCGATCCCGCCGTGCTCGGCTGCCTCCAGCGCACCGGGCCCGTCCCCGACCACGTGCACCTGGTAGCCCTCCCGCTGCAGCGCGCGGGACAGCGGTTCAGCGATCGCCGGGTCGTCCTCGGCCAGCAAGACCACACTCACGGGACCCAGACTAGGCGTGGCACGATCGCCGTGTGACCGGCTCCGACCGCAGTTCCGCCACCAGCCCCGCCCGCGCGTCCGACCTCGCCGCGGACCTCGCGCTCGCCCACCGCCTCGCGGACGCGGCGGACGGCATCACCGCGGCCCGCTTCCAGGCGCTGGACCTGGTGGTGGACCGCAAGCCCGACCGCACCCCGGTGACCGACGCGGACACCGCCGTGGAGACCGCGATCCGCGACCTGCTGGCGGCCGAGCGGCCCGGCGACGCGATCGCGGGGGAGGAGTTCGGCGGGAGCGTCGGCGCGGGCCGCACGTGGGTGCTCGACCCGATCGACGGCACCAAGAACTTCCTGCGCGGGGTGCCCGCGTGGGCGACGCTGATCGCGCTCGTCGAGGGCGGGCGGCCGGTCGTCGGGGTGGTCAGCGCGCCCGCGCTGGGCCGCCGCTGGTGGGCGTCCACCGGTGCGGGCGCGTGGGTCCGCTCGGACGTGGCGGGCACGGCGGCGGAGCGGCGGATCACCGTCTCCGGCGTCGCCGGGCTGGCCGACGCGTACCTGTCCACCACGCACCTGAACTCGTGGGCCGAGCACCACTCCCGCGAGGCCTACCTGAGGCTGGTCGACGCCACCTGGGAGTCGCGGGCGTTCGGCGACTTCTGGCAGCACTGCCTGGTCGCCGAGGGCGCGATCGACCTGGCCGCCGAGGCGGTCGTGAACCCGTGGGACGTCGCGCCGCTCCAGGTGCTGGTCACCGAGGCGGGCGGCGCGTTCAGCGACCTGTCCGGCGCGGAGACGTTCCAGGGAGGTAGCGCGCTGTCGTCGAACGGGCTGCTGCACCGGGCCGCGCTGGACGTGCTCGGACCCGTCGGCGAATAGCGCCGCTCACCCGGACGTGAAAAAGCGGCCCCCCGTTCGCGGGGTGCCGCTTTTCGCACGTTCGCCCGATTTCAGGAATGCCCGAGGTTCTCATCCTCGGCCGACGGGTACGACTTCCGCTCCGCGCGGGGAGTGCGGGCGCCCTCGTCGGGGAAAACCCACTTCTTGTACCCGTACCAGCGGAACGCCATGCCGATGAGCGTGCCGATGATCTGGGCGCTGGCGAAGTCCGAGACCTCCTGCACCAGCCTGCTGACCTCCGGCTCCTGGAGGTGGAACAGGTAGCGGGAGACCCACAGCGGCATCGAGTTCAGCACGATCCCGATGCCGTTGACCAGGAAGAACAGCGCCGCCTCGTGGTGCCGCTCCCGCCCGCCCCTGGTCTTGAACGACCACTCGCGGTTCAGCACGTAGGACACGATCGTCGCCACCAGCGTGGCCACGATCTTCGCGGTGACCGGCTTCTCCAGCAGCACCGTCGACTTCAGCGCGAAGAAGATCGCCGTGTCGATCACGAAGCAGGTCCCGCCGACCAGCGCGAACTTCAGCAACTCACGGTGCTTGAGCGCGAGCGACCGCAGCGGCTCGGGGAGCCGGTGGGCAGCGTTCTCCAGTACGGACACCACAGCAGTGTACGGAAATCGGGTGAATGACCTGCGCAAACCGCTGCTGAGTGCAACCCAGCCCACATCCCGACGGCCCGTTGTGCCTGATTACGCAGCGTTTTCGGGTGGGGCGGCGCGGGCCTGTCGACCCCCGCCGCCCCACCCGGTCGGACCGCTCAGGTGGCGACCCGGCAGACGGTCACCACCTCGTCCAGCACCGGCGGCTCGCCGGTCGTGCACACCGGCAGCTCGACCACCACCTCGGCCTGCTGCTCCTGCGGGACCTGGGCGGGCGGCGTGGAGGCGGGCTCCTGCCGCAGCGGCGGGTCGGTCGGCCGGGTGTGGCCCGGCGGCGGGGTCTTCGGCGGCGTCCACGGCGGGCTGCTCGGGGGCGTGCTCGACGGCGGGCTCGGCCGGGTGGTCGTGGTCGTCGTCGTGGGCGGTGGGGTCGTCGTGGTGGTGGTCGGCGGGGTGCTGCTGGTCGTGGTCGTCGTCGGCGGGGTGCTGCTCGACGGCGGGTGCTGCGGGCCGCGGTCGTACTCCCAGGCCCGCACCGGCACCACGATCGTCTGCGACGCGCTCCCGATCCGGGCCGTCACGGTCACCTCGCCCCAGACCCAGGGCCGGTGGTTCCCCCGCCTGCCGTCGGCGGCGGCCGGTTCCCGACCGGGCTCCTGGCCCGGTTCCTCCGAAGCCGGCTCCTCCGAGGCCGGGTTCTCCGAGGCCGGGTTCTCCGCCCGCACCGCGTACACGCTCACCACGATCCGGAACTTCCCGCCGGAGCGCACGTCGGTCCGGCACTCCAGCCCGGTCTCACCACCCCGGCAGGCCTCGCGCTTCCTGCTCCACTTGAGCCACACGTTCTCCCCGGCCCGCGCGGTCAGCTCCAGCCCGGCGGCGCGGCTCCCGGCGTTGACGGCGGTGATGTCCAGCTCGGAGTGCCCCCAGCGCGGGTACTCGCGCTTGTGCACCTCCAGCGCCACCTGGTCGGGCTCGGGCAGGACCTTGACCGGCACGTTCAGCTTGACCGTGACGGCGGCGCCCGCGTTGAGCGTCCCGGTGATCTCGCCGCCCTGCGCGGTGCGGTCGGCCACCAGCAGCAGCCGGAACGAGGTCCTGCCCTTCGGGTCGACGCCCCTGAGCGCCGGGCAGGTGAACGGGCCGTCCACCGGCCCGCACTCCACCAGGTCGTCGGCGTCGGCCGCCGCCAGCCGGGACAGGCCGACCGGGCGCACGCCCTCGGGCAGGGTCAGCGCCAGCACCGGGATCTCGGAGAGCACCTCGCCGGAGTTGGCGACCACGACCTCCAAGGGCTTCGGGTCCTGGCCGGGGGTGAGCGAGTAGTCGTCGGGCCAGGTCGCCGTCAGCGCCGCCGGGAGGGGCGGCTTCGGCGGGTCGGGCGGCTTCGGCGGGTCGGACGGGTCCGGGGGCTCCGGGGTGGTGGGCCCCGTCGTCGGGTCCGGATCGGTCGTGGGGTCCCCGGCGGGCGGGGGCGGCGGGTTGTCCAGGGTGCTGACCGGCCCGTTGCCCGTGCCCGCCGGGGGCAGGACCGTGCCGGGCGCCTCGTCCTCGTCGGCGGGCGCGCCCGACGGGGGGACCTCGGACGGCGCGGGGTCCGCCTCGCCCGAGGCGGGCGGGACCGGTGCGCCGGGGGAGGCCGGGGTGCCGCTGCTCTGCTCGGCGGCGGGGGACTGCGCGACGTCGGGGCCCGAACCGGCGCCCGGCGCGGCGATGGCCACGACGACCACGACGATCAGCGCGGCGGCGGACGCGGCCAGCCCGAGCAGCTGGCGCGGGCCGCCGCTCAGCGCCGCCCGCACGACCTCGCCCGCGATCCCGGCCGCGCCCGAGGCGCCCGCCGAACGTCCGCCCGCGGCGCCTGCCGCGCCCGCGGTGTTCGCGGCGCCTTCGGCGGCCTGCGCCGTGGCCCCGCCGAGCGAGTCGGCCAGCGCGTTGCCCGCGAGGCCGCCCGCGGTGGCGGTGGCCGCCGGGGAGGCCGAGTTGCGCGAGGAGACCAGGTAACCGGCGGTGCCCGCGCCCAGCACGATCGGCGCGATGGCGGCGCGCAGCGCCCCGTTGACGTCCGCCAGCTCGGCGGCCAGCCTGCGGCAGTCCGAGCACTCGTCCAGGTGCGTCTCGACCTGCGTGGTCTCGCGCTTCGACAGGCCCGCGCGGGTCCACGCGCCCAGCCGGTCCACGGTCGCCCGGCAGCGCACGGCCTGCGTCTCGGCCAGGTGCACCTGGAGGTATGCCTGCTTGAGGCCCTCGCGGGCCCGGTAGGCCAGCGCCGACACGCCGTTGGCCGTCATCCCCAGCAGGGGGGCGACCTCGGCGGGCGACTGGCCCTCGACCTCGGTGTGCCACAGCACGGTCTGCCAGCGCTCGGGAAGCCGGGCGAAGGCGCGCGCGGCGAGCGAGCGCTCCAGCCCCGCGACGGCCGTGTCCCGGAACGGCACGCTGACCGCCTCGGGGGCGACCTCGGACACGTCCTCGGACAGCTCGACCTTCCGGTCCCGCCGGGTCTTGTCGTAGGCGTTGTGCCGCAGCGCGGTCAGCAGGTAGGCGCGGAACGCCACGTCGGGGCCACCGCCGCCCCGCAGCACGTCGAGCACCTTCGAGAACGCCTCGGAGACTAAGTCGTCGGCCTCCGCCGAGGAGCGCGCCAACTGCCGGGCCAGGTTGTAGGCGGCGGTGACGTGGCGCTCGTACAGCTGTCCGTACGCGGCGACATCACCCCCGCGCACCGACTCGATCAGTTCCGCGTCCCCCGGTCTCGGGACATCAGCAGGAACGGTCGCCACGTGGTCCCTCCCCTCGCGCGGGCAAGTCTTCCGCACCGCGTCGCGCACGGTCACGTCAAGTCACTCAAACGTGTCCCGGTTTTTGCCGTCATGGCTGAGCCGGTCGAACGTCACTCCTTCGTGTGGACGTCCTGCGGAGGAGGTAACCGGGTGAGCGTGGGCCAGACGGTGGTGAGGCAGGCGGTCGACGGGAGCCGGGCGCTCAAGCGGCGCTGGCGGTCGGCCGCGCTGGCGGCGGGGTGGGCGTTCGCGGACGACTGGTCGCTCGCGGAGGTCGACGACGTGTGCGAGGTCGTCCTCGGCAGCGACGACCCGAGCCGGGCGCTGGCCGGACTCGGTGCGGCGCGGGCGGAATCCGGGGCCGGGCTCGCCGAGACGCTGCTCGACCTCGCCGCGCTGCACGCCGTCCTGGTGACACCCGGCGTCGAGGTCGGCGCGCCGCGCGCGGACGTCGACGCGGTGCCCGCCAAGCTGCTGCGGGCCACCGCGCTCGGCTGGGCCGAGGTCGTGCTGGACCGGTCGGCCAGCACGGAGGCCGAGGACCCGCTGACCGGCCTCGCCACCGCCGCGTACCTCCGGACGAGGCTCAGGGAGGTGTACGCGGCCACCCCCGCCGACTACGCGCTGCTGTTCGTGTCACTTGACCTGGAAGGCGCGACCGGGTGGTCGCGGGTGGTGGCCATGACGTTGCTGGCGGACGCGCTGCGCGGGGTGTTCGACGCGGGCGAGTCGGTCGCCTCGGTCGGCCCGTCGGTCGCGGCGGTGCTGCTGCGCCGGGACGCGGACGTCGAGGACAGGCTCGCGCACCTGGCGGCGAAGGCCGAGGCGAGGCTGGCGGTAGACCCGCACGTGCGCCCGACGGGCCCGGCCAGGCTGGTGCTGAGGCCGCTGCCGGACACCTACGAGGAGGTGTCCGCGCTGCTCGCCGCCCCGCCGAGGACGGGGTGAGGCGGGGGTTGGCCCCATTGTGGTGCTCGGGGCGTTTCGGCGACCATCCGAGCGGGCAGTCGTTCCAGGCCCGCGCACGGGGAAGGTGGTGGGGTGCGGTGGCGTTGACGGCGATCTACGACCTGGCGACGGGTCGGAGCCCGGTCGAGGTCCGGACCAGGGCGGAGCTGGACGAGCTCGTCGAGCGGGTGCGCGCGCTGCACGTGGGCAGCCCGGTCGTGGTCGAGTTCTCGGTGACCGGCGAGGAGTGGAGCTACCCGATCCTGTACGCGGGCATCGGCCGCGAGCGCGGTTTCGTGCAGGAGCACGGACACCCCGTGCGCGCGACCCTGGGCGACCCGCGGGCGAAGGGCGAGGTGGTCTACGCCCTGGCGACCCACGCGACCTCCGTGCCAGCGGACCAGGAGGTGCCGCTGGAGGCCGTGCGCGAGATCCTGGCGGCGTACCTGGCAGGCGGCGGCGTGATCCCGCCGGACCACCCGAGGATGCAGCTGGTGGCAGCGTCGAAGGACCTCTGAGACTCGGCCGCAGACCGGTTTGACACGACCACTCGCACCTGGCTGCCTGCCTCGGTCGCCGGGTCGCCGGGTCGCCGGGTCGCCGGGTCGCCGGGTCGCCGGGTCGCCGGGTCGCCGGGTCAGCCTTTCCCCTCTCTCTTGATCCTGTCGAGGAAGCCGCTGAAGCTGCTCCGCCCGAACCTCAACCGTCCGCCGGAGGGGTCCTTACTGTCGCGGACCGACGTGGCGTCCGGGGTGATCGACAGCTCGACGCAGTCGGGGTTCGTCGTGCTGCTGCTGGACTTGCGCCACCGCTGGTCAGCCATGCCTGCTGTCCCTCACTTCCCGGATGAGCCGCGCGCTCTCCTCGGGGTCGAGCGCGTGCCGGGCCGCGTCCTCCCAGACGGCGACCAGCGTCTTCTCCACCTGCGCGTCGTCCACCGCGCGCACGCCCTCGTAGCTCTCGACGTAGACCGACAGCGGCTCGTCGGGTTCGGGGTACTCCAGCAGGTTCAGCGCGCCGAAGTGCGACCCGTAGGCGCCCGCGGAGAACGGCAGCACCCGGATGGTGACGTTCTCCCGCTCGCCGACGACCAGCAGGTGCTCCAGCTGCCGCGCCATCAGCTCCCGACCGCCCACCACCCGGTGCAGCGCGCCCTCGTCGATGAGCGGCCGGTAGTCCAGCGGGACGGGTGAGCGGCTGAGCAGCGCCTGCCGGTCCACCCGCTCGGCCGTCGCCCGCGCCGCCCACCCCTTGCCGCGGGTGAGCGAGGGCGCGCGCCGCCCCAGCTCGTCCGCGTACTCGCCGAGCTGGAGCAGTCCGGGGATGAGCATGGGGTCGAGCGCCCGCTCCCGGTGGGCCTCGCCCTCGTCGCGGCGGAAGCGCAGGTAACCGGGGGAGAGCGCCGAGGCGTGCTCGACCTTGACCGCGTCCTGCGCGGCGCGCTCCCACAGCGAGGTGCCCTCGGCGATCTCGTCGTCGGTGGCCCGCAGGACGGTCATGATCGCGAGGAACGTCGGGTAGTGCGGCAGGTGGATGCCGGACAGCAACCGGTGAACCGTGTCCTTGGACGTCCGGACCAGCCGCGCGACCTCGGGCCCCGTCACCCCGGCCCGCTCCATGATGGGCCGCACGTGCCTGCCGAGTCTGCGCTTGGCGCGCGTGGTCCCTACCGCCATGCCTCCCACCCTAACCACTCTGAGTAACCCGATCGCTACACAAACCACCCGTTTGTGACCCCTGCTTATACGGCCGAGGAATTGTAGGGTCGCCAACGAAAGGCGTTGCAGAAAGCCCTCGTGGTTTCATCGCGAAAAAGCCTCAAGCAAATCCGCACCCCGCCGCCACTCCCGTCACCACTCCCGCTGTTACCGCCGCTGTGGCTACCGCTGTCACTTCAGCTGCAGCTACACGCCTGCTGGCAGGGTGCTGCCTCCAACCGTGCCTCGGAATCACGCACTCCTGATTCCAATTCAAACGAATCACCAGAACCGGGAAGTACGCCCAGATGCAACCATTCCCCGACCCGCTGTCAACCGCTCGAACCCTCATGACCTACGGCGAGGTGGGCGAAGCGGCAGCCCTCCTGGGCCACCTGTGGGCCGGCCTCTCCCTGGAGAGCACCACCCACGAGGTCGACCGCTTGCGCACGACCACCATCGAACTGGCCGACCGCTTCCCGCTCGCCACCGAGGTGTCCGCGGCACTGCACTGCGCGATGCTCACGTACGCCCAAGTCGGCGCGCACGACACGGCCGAGCTGATGGCCGAGCGGATGCTGTCGGTCTGGCGCGCCCGCTGCCAGTCCCGCCTGACCCCCGAGTCGCTGGACGGTCACCTGTTCGCGCTCGACGCCCTGGCCAGCGTCCAACGCACGCGCGGGAACACCGCGGGCGTCGCACGCTGCCTGCTCGAACTGATGGAGTGGCAGCGCGCAGCAGGCAACGCCCTGGGCGTCGCCTGGGCAGAACGCGAACTGGGCGTCCTCGCCTACCAAGCGGGCAACTGGACGGACGCGACCACCCACCTGTCCCGAGCCGAGACCACCTACAGCGAAGCAATCACCGAAACCCTCACCGCCCCCACTCCCACCCTCGCCTCCGGTCCTGTCGCCACTGCTGCCTCCGCCACTGCTGCCTCCAGTTCCGATGCCGATGCCGGGAACGATGCCGATGCCGGGAACGATGCCGATGCCGGGAACGATCCCGATGCCGGGAACGATCCCGATGTCGGGAACGGTGCCGGTGCCGACGCCGGGGACGATGTCGAGGTCGACTTTGATGCCGAGGTCAACTCGAATATCGAGGTCGGCTCCAGCGTCAGCGCTGGCCCCATTCCGGGACTGAGCGCTACCCCCGGCCCCAGCGCAGATGCCGATGCCCGCGCAGACTCCGAGGGTCTCCCCATAGCCGAGGGTCTCCCCATCGCCGAGGTTCTCCCCATAGCCGAGGTGCTCCCGATCGCCGAGGAGCGCGGCACGTGTCGGGTGCTGCTCGGCCGGGCGCGTTGGCGGCAGGGTGACTCGGTCGGTGCACTGCGGTGCTTTCAGGCGGCGCTCGTGGATCTGCCTGAAGGTGACGCCGCTACCGAAGTCGCCCGGCTGGTCGTGGCCGTGCGGGCGGGAGGCGCGTTGCCCGAGCCGGACTTCCTGCAGTGGGGCGAGTTCGGCATCTCCGTCTGGGAGCGGGCCCCGGACGCCATCCCCGACCACTGGACGTCGAGCGGCGCCTGACACCCCGTTCCGCCCCGTCGCCCATCACTCGAACTTCATCGGCCACCTCTCCCTCCACCCTCCAGTCATCCCTGCTCACCTGCCCTGTTCCCCGCCCGCACAACAAAGTCTGGCAGTCGGAGCACCCCGTCCGCACTCCCCTCGCCAGCCCCCGGATCGGGTGAATTCACCCCCGCCGCCCCACCCCCGCCGACAACTTGACTCCACCTCAGGTGTACCTGTTATCTAGTGTCTTACAACAGTAGAACACTTTGGGAGGTGCCAGTGGAGTTCCGCATAGACCGGACCAGCGGTCTCCCCGCTTACCTCCAACTCGTCCGCCAGGTCCGCGAGGCCCTGCGGATGGGCTGGCTCTCACCGGGAGACCGCCTTCCACCGGTGCGCGAGGTCGTCACCACCAGCGGCGTCAACGCGAACACCGTGCTCAAGGCCTACCGGGAGCTGGAGATGTCGGGACTGGTCGAGGCGCGCCAGGGCTCGGGGACCTACGTGAAAGCCGCCCTGGGCAGCGCGGACCCCGAGGTCATGGGCCCCCTGCGCACCAGGCTGGCGGAGTGGGTCCACGACGCGCGGGCGGCGGGGTTGGACACCGAGGACGTCGAGGCGCTCGTGCGCTCGGTCCTCGTCGACGAGGGGGGAATCGGATGACGACCGCTGTGAGCAGCGCGGTCCGCGCGTCCGGGCTCGGCAAGAGCTACGGCGGCACGTGGGCCCTGCGCGACTGCTCGTTCGAGCTGCCCGCCGGTCGGGTGGCCGCGCTGGTGGGCGCGAACGGCGCGGGCAAGACGACGCTGCTGAGCGTCCTCGCCGGTTTGCTCGAGGCCGACGCGGGCAGCGCGGACGTCGACGGCCGCGTCGCGTTCGTCGCGCAGGACAAACCGCTCTACAAGGGCTTCACCGCCCACGACGCCCTCACCATGGGCGCCCGGCTGAACACCGCGTGGGACCAGGCCAAGGCCGTCGCCTGGCTGGACCGCTTCGAGGTCCCCCGCACCCGCGCCTGCGGCAAGCTCTCCGGCGGCCAGCAGGCCCAGGTGGCGTTCGCGCTGGCACTCGGCTCCTGCCCGGACGTGCTCCTGCTCGACGAGCCGCTGGCCAACCTGGACCCGCTGGCCCGCCGCGAGGTCGCCGCCGCGCTGCTCGACGAGGTCGCCGAGACCGGCATGACCGTCGTGCTGTCCACGCACGTGATCACGGAGCTGACCGGCGTCGCCGACCACCTGCTCCTGCTCTCGAACGGCGGCCTGCTCGCGGACGACGACGTGGACGGCCTGCTGGCCCACCACGCCGCGTACACCGGCCCGCGCTCGGACGCGCCGCCGGTGGAGGGCCGGGTCGTGGAGGCCAGGCACAGCGCCAACCAGTCCACCTTCCTGGTGCGCCTCCCGGACGGCCCGCGACCGCCCGTCGCGGACCGGTGGGTGGAACGAGCGGTGACCCTGGAGGACTACGTGCTCGCGCGCCTCGCCGAGAGCAGGAAGGGCGGTGCCGAATGAGCGCCACGACCACCGGCGTCACCGGGGCGCGCGCCGCCGACCGACCGGGGGTCCGCACCCGCGCCCGAGTCGGCTGGGGCGACGTCGCCTGGCTGACCTGGCGCCAGCACCGCTGGACCGTCCTGGGCACCCTCGCGATCGCACTGGTGGGCGTCGCCGGGATGCTGCTGGTCCGCACCGCCTTCCTGGACGAGGCGGTCAACGGCTACCCGGCGGACGGCTGGGGCGACTACACCGGGATGGCCTTCACCCTCCCCGGCGGGCTGATGCTCTACGGGACCTTCATCGGCGCCGTGTGGGGTGCGCCGATGCTGGCCTGGGAGTACGACCAGCGCACGCACGTGGTCGCCTGGACCCAGGACCTGCCGGTCGCCCGCTGGCTGGTCGGCAAGGCGGCGCTGCTCGGCGCGGTCGCCGCGCTCATCGGCGCCGCCCTCGGCGGCGCGGCGCAGCTGATGGCGACCGCGATCAACGACGTCCCGCGCCACGTCTCGGTCAACATGTTCGAGGAGGGCTTCGAGTTCCACCCGGCGCTCCAGGCCGCGTACGCGCTGTTCGGCTTCGCGCTCGGCCTGGCGATCGCCGCGCTGGTCCGCCGCACGGTGCTCGCGGTGGGGCTGACCATGGTCGTCGGCCTGCTCGCCAAGGCCGTCGTGGAGCTCTGGCTGCGGGGCCGCTACCAGAGCCCGCACACCACCTTCGCGCCGGTGGAGGACGACGTCCGCCCGCTGGGGTTGGAGGCGAACCAGGCCCTGTACCTCGAAGGCGGCCACGCCACCGCGGACGGGGTGGTGGGAGCCGTGCCGCCGCAGTGCTACGGCCCCGCGTCCGCCGACCGGGCGTGGTTCCAGGAGTGCTTGGCGGAGAGCGGCCTCACGCACTTCCTGGAGCAGTACCACCCCGCCGAGCGCCTCGGCACGTTCCGGCTGATCGAGGGCGTCCTGTTCCTGGTGCTCGCCGCAGCCCTGTTCGCCCTCGCGCTGCGCCGCGTGAAGAAGGCCGCGGCCTGACCGCGCCGGACCGCCGCGCGACCGGCTGGGCCGAACGCCCGACGCCGGGGACCCCCGCACGCCGCAAGGTGCGTGCGGGGGGCCCCCGTTCGCGCAGCTAGACTCCCCGGTCCGTGGACTCCCGAACCCGTCTTCCCGTCGTCGGCATGGTCGGCGGCGGCCAGCTCGCCAGGATGACCCACCAGGCCGTCATCCCCCTCGGCCAGTCGCTGCGCGTGCTCGCCCAGAGCGAGTCCGACCCGGCGGCGCTGGTCGCCCGCGACGTCGACCTCGGCTCGCACACCGACCTGGAGGCGCTGCGCGGGTTCGCCAAGTCCTGCGACGTCGTCACCTTCGACCACGAGCACGTCCCGCAGGAGCACCTGCGCGCCCTGGTCGCCGAGGGCGTGCGCGTGCACCCCGGCCCGGACGCGCTCGCGCACGCCCAGGACAAGCTCGTCATGCGCGTGAAGCTCGCCGAGCTCGGCCTGCCCGTGCCGCCGTTCGCCGAGGTCGCCGAGCCCGCGCACGCGGTCGCGTTCGGCGACGAGCACGGCTGGCCGTGCGTGCTCAAGGCGGTGCGCGGCGGCTACGACGGGCGGGGCGTGTGGATGCTCGAC
The DNA here is from genome assembly GCF_000023245.1 of Actinosynnema mirum DSM 43827. Taxonomy (GTDB): domain Bacteria; phylum Actinomycetota; class Actinomycetes; order Mycobacteriales; family Pseudonocardiaceae; genus Actinosynnema; species Actinosynnema mirum. Next base: position 7,461,174 of record NC_013093.1, on the reverse strand, counting down.
TCCGCCGAGGAGGCCGGGGCGCTGGTCGCCGAGCTGCTGGAGGCGGGCACCCCGCTGATGGTCGAGCAGCGCGTGGCGATGCGCCGCGAGCTGGCCGCGCTCGTCGCGCGCTCCCCGTTCGGCCAGGGCGCGGCGTGGCCGCTGGTGGAGACGGTGCAGAAGGACGGCATCTGCGTCGAGGTGCTCGCGCCCGCGCCGGACGCCGACCGCGCCGCGCAGGCCCAGGACCTGGCGCTGCGGGTCGCGAACGAGCTGGGCGTGGTCGGGCTGCTCGCCGTCGAGCTGTTCGAGACCGAGGGCGGCCTGGTCGTCAACGAGCTGGCGATGCGCCCGCACAACTCCGGCCACTGGACCATCGAGGGCTCCCGCACCTCCCAGTTCGAGCAGCACGTGCGCGCCGTCCTGGACTACCCGCTCGGCTCGACCGACCTGGTCGCGCCCGCCGTCGTGATGGCGAACGTGCTCGGCGCGGCGGACGCGCCGGCGTTCGGCCCCGACGAGCGGCTGCACCACCTGTTCGCCCGGTTCCCCGACGCGCGCGTGCACCTGTACGGCAAGGAGGAGCGGCCGGGCCGCAAGATCGGCCACGTCACCCTGCTGGGGGAGCGCATGGCGGACGTGCGGGAGCGGGCGAGGCTCGCCGCGCACTGGTTGTCCGACGGCGTGTGGCTCGACGGGTACGACATCCACGGAGGACAGGCGTGACGCAGGTAGGCGTGATCATGGGCAGCGACTCGGACTGGCCCGTGATGGGGGCCGCCACCGAGGCGCTGGCCGAGTTCGGCGTGACGTTCGAGGTCGGCGTGTACTCCGCGCACCGGACCCCGCAGCGGATGCTGGACTACGCGACGTCGGCCGCCGGGCGCGGCCTGCAGGTGATCATCGCGGGCGCGGGCGGGGCGGCGCACCTGCCCGGCATGGTCGCCTCGGCGACGCCGCTGCCGGTGATCGGCGTTCCGGTGCCGCTCAAGCACCTGGACGGCATGGACTCGCTGCTGTCCATCGTGCAGATGCCCGCCGGGGTGCCGGTGGCCACGGTGTCGGTCGGCGGGGCGCGCAACGCGGGGCTGCTCGCGGTGCGGGTGCTGGGCGCGTCCGACCCGGAGCTGCGGGAGCGGATGGCGGCGTACCAGGCGTCGCTGGAGGAGATGGTGCTGGGCAAGGACGCGGCGCTGAAGGCGCTGGTCGAGAGTCGGCCGGACACCGGGGTGAACGCGCGCTAACATCCTCCCAGTGGAACTTACTGGGAGGTAACAAGTGGACCCGAGCTTCGGCACCTACCAGCTCGCCGAGGAGCACGACGCCCTGCGCGAGGCGATCCGCTCGCTCGCCGAGAAGGAGATCGCCCCGCACGCGGCGGACGTCGACGAGCGGGAGCGGTTTCCCGTCGAGGCGCTGTCGGCGCTGGTCAAGGCCGGTTTCTCGGCGGTCCACGTGCCCGAGGACTACGACGGGCAGGGCGCCGACTCGGTGGCCACGTGCATCGTGATCGAGGAGGTCGCGCGGGTCTGCGCGTCCTCCTCGCTCATCCCGGCGGTCAACAAGCTCGGCACGATGCCGATCATCCTGGCCGGCTCGGAGGAGCTGAAGCGGCAGGTCCTGCCGTCCATCGCGGCGGGCGAGGCCATGGCGTCGTACGCGCTGTCCGAGCGGGAGGCGGGCTCGGACACCGCGTCGATGCGGGCGCGTGCGCGGCTCGAAGGCGACCGGTGGGTGCTCAACGGCACCAAGTGCTGGATCACGAACGCGGGCGAGTCCACCTGGTACACGGTCATGGCGGTCACGGACCCCGACGCGCCGAAGAAGTCCCAGGGCATCTCGGCGTTCGTGGTGCACAAGGACGACCCCGGCTTCTCGGTCGGGTCCAAGGAGCGCAAGCTCGGGATCAAGGGCTCGCCCACCCGCGAGATCCACTTCGAGAACTGCGAGATCCCGGCGGACCGGATCATCGGCGACCCCGGCACCGGCCTGAAGACCGCCCTCCGCACCCTGGACCACACCCGGCCGACGATCGGCGCGCAGGCGGTGGGGATCGCGCAGGGGGCGCTGGACCAGGCGATCGCGTACGTGAAGGACCGCAAGCAGTTCGGCCGGTCGATCTCGGACTTCCAGGGCGTGCAGTTCATGCTGGCCGACATGGCGATGAAGGTCGAGGCGGCCCGGCACATGGTGTACGTCGCGGCGGCGAAGGCCGAGCGGGGGGAGCCGGACCTCGGGTTCATCACGGCGGCGGCGAAGTGCTTCGCGTCCGACGTGGCGATGGAGGTGACGACGGACGCGGTGCAGCTGTTCGGCGGGGCCGGGTACACGCGGGACTTCCCGGTGGAGCGGATGATGCGGGACGCGAAGATCACGCAGATCTACGAGGGCACGAACCAGGTGCAGCGGGTCGTGATGTCGCGGTCGCTGCTCAAGGGCTAGATCGGCGATCTTGTGATCGGCCTGGAGCGGCGTGATCCCCAAGATCAGGCCGTCTCCAGGCCGTCATCGTGAGAGCCGAACACCCGATCGATCGCCTGCCGTGCCCGCTCGTGGCTGGAGGGAGCAGGGCGAGAGCTTGAAGTCAGGAACAGGGTGCTTCACGACCACCTCGACCCTCTAATTAGGGGTCTGAGGTGAGAGCGCTACAGAAGGACCAGTCTTAAGCTACCTGCTTGCTGGAGATGAGCCAAGCTGGCAATCATCCAGCTTTACGATATTTTTGGGAAGTGCAACCTAAGCTTTTCGGCCGGTTGGGTGAAATGCCTCTGTAGTGGCCGGAAGATCTACTGCATCCAGTGTTTTGGCGGTAGGCTCGTCAGTCTGACGACGCTGGAGGGCTCGATGGTAATGTATCATGAACTTTATTTCGGTCTTGCCGATGGTCGTCGGGAAGCTCGTCAAGCGCCAGAACGTTTCGTAAAAAGCTTCGTAGATATAAAGAATGCTGTGCACCTTCTGAAATCCGGGGAAAAATTTCTGCTTTTGGGGCCGAAGGGTGCCGGTAAATCTGCATTTGCTGCATACTTGGACAAAACTCAAGATATGCAAACCGAATTTGTTCAAGTTAGAGATTTGAGTACGCTTCCTTTTGATCAGATCGATAAGGTTAAAACGGGAGAACCGGGCGGCCCAGGTCGGGTTATCACTGTATGGAAATTGCTGCTTTACGCTGGCATTCTTGATATTGTCATGAAGGATCAATCGCACGCTTTTCAGCGCGACCCGCAAATGCTTAAACTTGTTGATGAGCTGCGACGCCTTGGATTTATGGCCGCTTCGCCAAAAGCGGCAGTTCTTGGAGCGGCTAAGTCTACTTACAAGTTGACAATCCCCGGTCTGGGTAACGTCTACACCCGTGAGAAGACTGAAAGCTTTAATCTGTATCACGTCGTTAACCACCTAGAAGACCGGATTCTAAATTCAGATTCTTCCGGCCATGTTTATACGCTTATCCTTGACGGCCTCGATTCGATATATCTCACAGATCCAAACTATTCCTCTGCGATAGCAAGCCTCTTGCAAGCGGCTTATGAGATTTATGAAATACTAGGAGAAGGGGAGTCGCGAGCCAGGGTGGTTTTGCTTCTCCGGAATGACATATTTACTCGTCTTCAACTCCCCGACGCAGGGAAAATGCGTCAAGATCTTTCTATTGATTTGGATTGGAGGGTTCTTTCTAGGACCCCTCAGCAGTCCAATCTTTTTGAACTGGTAAATAGGAAAGCCTCGGCAATGCTGGAAAAGCAAAGCTTGGCGGTTGTGCAAGATTTTTTTCCGAAAGATGTTCAAGTAGGTGCCAGGCCTCCGAAGTGGCTTAATATTTATTCTTACCTTTTGGGTCTAACCAGGCATACTCCGCGAGATTTGCTTCGCCTGCTCGAGTATATACGCGAGGTTGAAAGCGAGCAGGGATCTTCAAAAAAGCCTGGCGCTAAACTTTCTAATGAAGTTATCCGGGAGGGGGCGCTTCGATATTCTTCTAAGTACTTTGTCGAGGCTATCGAAAACGAGCTAGTTGGCCTACAAGGGGAAAGTGATCTAGCATCTCGCGCGGTTTCAACGCTAAGGCACCTACGTAAGGCAACTTTTACTGCGAAGCAGTTTTCTAGAGATCTTCTAGGTTCTTCTGAAGATGACTTCAGACAAGCGGAAGAAATGCTGAAATGGCTGTTTTTCGCAGGAGCCGTGGGAAATGTTGTGGCAAATAAAAGCGAGCGCTATCTTCAGTTTTACCACAGGCGGGACAATGCTGAGGTTTACCTTAAAGGTGAATTGATATTGCATAACGCCCTCCTGCATGCATGGAATATTCCTAGATAGTCGCTTATCTGGCCTTAGGGAGATTTTAGTTGAACTCCTCCTTCGGTTAAGATGTGAAAACTGCATTGATCGCTTCCCTGGCTCGCTCATGGCTGGATGGGACGAGGTGCGTGTAGGTCCGGAGTGTGAAGCCGGGGTCGGAGTGCCCCAGGTACTCCGCCAACTCCTTGACCGACACGCCCCGTGACAGCAGCGTGGAGGCATAGAAGTGCCTCAGCGCGTGCATCCCGTCCGCCCGGTTCCGGTAGATGAGTCCGGCCTCCCTGAACGCGCCGAGCCAGACGACCTTGTGGAACAGGTCGCCGGTGTAGACACGCCCGTTCGGCCCGGTGGCGAGGAGTCGCGCCGTCGTGGGGACGCCTTCCGGGGTCTTCCACGGCAAGGTCACCTCTGCGGAGGGGAATAGCTTTTCGTGCTCCCGAATCGCCCGGAGCACGCCGGACGCCAGAGGAACAGTCCTGCGCTTGCCCCCTTTGGGGGGCGCGAAGACGAGTCGTCGCCCGACCACCCGCAACTGGCGCTGAACGATCAGGAGCATCCTCTCCTCGTCGACGTCATCGGGGGAGAGGGCGAGAATTTCGCCTTGCCGTAGGCCGCAGCCAGCGCCGAGGGGGCAGACGATCGCGAAGCGCGGTTCGATTGATCCTTCGAGTTCGAGAACCCTTTCCTCCGGCCATACGGCGATGTCGGGGCTGATCGAGGTCGGGCGTTTGATCGTCTTGGCTTTGCACGGGTTCTCGATGATCAGCCGATCTTCCACGGCCGAATCCAGTACCGAGGACACGGTGGTGAACAGCACGGTCTTGTAGTTCTCGCTCAGCCGTTCCGCGTCAAGCAGGCCGAGCCAGTCCCGCACCGTCGCAGGCTTGATCTTTCCCACCGGTAGGTTGCCGAAGTGTGGATTGATGTGGCTGTCCAGTCGGCTCTGGATCGCTTCGCGGGACGCTGCGTCCGACGACTGGCTCTTGATCCAGTTCTCTGCTTGCTCCTTGAACTTGCGCCTACCTGCGCTAGGGCTGACGTACTTGCCTTCTCGCTTGTCAGACTCGACCTCCAACAGGAAGTCATCGGCCCGCTTTTTCTGGCGGTCTGGAAAACTCTTGCTTTTCTCGTTCCCCTGTGGGTCGAGATAGCGGGCCTTGTAGCGCAGACCTTTTCCGTAGGAGGAGGTCTTGATCCTGGTGACCTTCTGGGTCGCGGGGTCGATCTCCTCTTTCCACCAGCGATCTTGGACGTGTCCCAAGGCAGTCCTCTCCTGTCTCCCGTATTGCTGAAACCGCTACGCGGCCAGGTCTTCGACCCAGCGGCGAACGTGGTCAGGCACGTACCGGAGGTGCTTTCCGACCTTGCGCACCGGCGGCCCGTACTGCCGCCACTTCCACTGGTAGAGCGTCTTCACCGGCACTCCCAGGAATGCCGAGACGTCGTCCACTCCCCAGAGCGGTTCACTGCGCGTCATGTCATCCCCCTGTTCAGGCCGCTACCGGCGAAGTTGCTGAAACATCGGGCCGTGGAGGCGGCAGGTGCGTGAGGACCGCTTGCGCCCGCTGGTACTCGGCTTGCCAGGCCAACCGCTGGGCGATCATGTGCATGAGCAGTTCGGCCCGTGACGGGGCGTGCGGGTCCCCCGGCTGGACCGGCCCCCACTGGAGCCGGGCGGTGGTGTCGTCGGGCTTGGCGATGCCAGCGGCGGCCAAGGCTTCCCGTACGAACGCGGCCCGGTCCGCCTTGTGCTCAGAGAGGGTCTTGCCGGACCAGCGGCGCGAGACCAGCACCCGGCGACCGGGCAGGCCGAGGGTGTCGCGGCGGTGGGCCTTGCCCTTGCAGTGGCCGGGGGTGGTGCGGGAGGTGACGCCCTTGGGCTGGACCCCGTAGAGCAGCCAGACCGCGCAGCGCTCCGAGCACGGGGTGAGGGCGAGTTCGGACGCCAGGCGGTCGGCGTGGTCGGCCAGGCGCGGGGTGGTGTCCGCGTCCACCACTTCGGTGATCGACTTGGTGAGGTACTTGGTCAGGTAGCCGATGTGCCGCCCGGATTCCTCGGTGCCGCCGAGGATGCCCTTGGAGTGCACCTGCGGGCCGAACGTGGCGACGTGGGCCGGTCGCTCCAGATCGGCCACCGCGTCGACCCACGGGGTCAGCAGGCGTTCAGTGTCCGGGTCCACGAAGCCTGACTGGCGGGTGTCCCAGACCGGGAGCAGGTCGCCCGCGTACCGCACCTGGTCGTGGTCGGGCCACCAGACCTGGAGGTAAGTCGCGGCGGTGACCTGGCGGACGACCTTGTGCGGGATCGAGCCGCGCACGGCGAAGTGGGCGTGAGGCGTGATGCGACGCTGCGGTTCGACCGTGCCGAAGTACTGGGCGTCGAACCCGACCACCCGGCGGAGGTTCTGCCACCAGCGGTCGACCAGGGAGGCGAAGTGGACCGCGTCCCGAGCGGCCCGCCGGTAGTCGTACGCGCCAGGGTCGGCCGGGGCACCTTCGGAGGTGACCGGGCCGTAGGTGTCCAGGGTCAGGGTGATAAAGGTCGAGGGCCGGTACCTGCCCGCGAACTCCCGCCCCACGGTGCGCTTGGAGACCTTCCGGCGGGGCAGGTTCGGCGTGTCCTGGCGTCGCCGGGTCGAACGCGCGGGCGCCGGTCGAGGATCGCGTTCGACGCTGGGGAGGTTCCCGCGGACGCCCTCCGCGCGCAGGTCGGCATCGGCTTCCCGGATGCCCTCGCGCAGGTCCTCAACCTGATCGTGGTCGCCCTCGGCGGCAGCCCGCCGGTACTCGGCGGTGAGATCGGCCCGGTAGGTCACCAGGCCCACCTGGTCGCTGTTCGGGGCGTGGCGCTCCGCCACAGGCTCAGCGTCGAGGTGCCAGCCCTCGCGGCACTGGGCCATGCGGGAGCGGCGGTTGCGGTCGGCGCAGGCCGCGCACTTGGACGCCTGCGTGGAGTTGCAGCGGACGCCGACGATGCGCACTTCCCCGGAGTCGAGGTCGACCACCTCGCGCAGGATGGGACGGGTGCACACGCCGTGCTGTTCGGCCGCCGCCTTGACCACGTCCAGGGACAGCGGCATCCGGGCGCGTTCGGCCGAGGTCATGCCCGCCACGTCGAGGGGCACGGCCGGGACGACGGGGTTGGTGGACTCGCTCATGCCGCAGCACCTCCGGTCGTGTCGCCGGGACAGGCGGGGAAGTCGTGCACGGTGGCATCGGTGGCGGTCAGGTAGAGCGCCAGTTCAACGAGGTCGGCATCGGTGACATGGAAGGCGCGGGCGCGCTCCGGCTGTCCCTTGCCGTCCGTCTTCACCCAGGCCACGCCCGGAGTGCCCTCGCTGATCTCGTGGGCAGCCGCACCGCGTTGCCGGGCACCGTCCCCCAGGACCATGTCCACCTGGACCGCCTCGTCCAGGCGCAGCGCCACCCGCGTGCCGAACAGGTGCCGGAAGGCGACGACCTCCTTGCGCGGGTCCTGCACCAGGCCGACGACGGCGTAACCGGGGGCGCGTCCCTGAGAGGTGACGGTCTGCAAGGCGCGCAGCGCCCGTTCCCGCAGGCCCTTGTCAGCCTGGTAGGCGATCAGGTCCGCCAGCTCGTCGACCACCAGGACCGTGAACGGCTCATCGTTGGACCGGGCCCACAGCCGCCGGACGCCCCGGTACCGAGCGGCGCGCTCCTTGACCTCAGCAGCCAGTACCTCCAGCAGCTCGACAGCCTCGCGGCCGTTGTCGAACACCAGGCGGGTGAAGGCGTCGGGGCACTGCCCCAGCTCCATCCCGCCCTTGGGGTCGATGCCGTACAGGCGCACCAGGCCGCCGCGCACCGCCGGGGCGAGGTTCCACACCAGCGACCAGAGCAGCGACCCCTTGCCAGCGCCGGGTACGCCGACACCGAGGATCTGGTTGCCCTGCAAGCGAATCCGCCACGGGCGACCGGTCTCGGTGCGGCCGACCACGACCCGCTTGAGGTCCACCGCGTCAGCGTCCTGAGCCAGCGCCGGAACCGGGACCGGCCGGGCGAGCGGGTCGGAGTGCACGAAGTCGAGTTCGATCGTGCGCGGCTTGAGCACCCGGACCCGGCACGACCGGGAGTTGAACGAGTGCGCCAGGCCGTCGCGGCGCAGCTCCCAGGCGTCGGAGGACTGCGCGGGGACCATCCGGACCCGCACCCGGTCCCGCCAGCCCTCCGAGCGCACCCGCCGCAGCCGGGGCAGGTACTCGCGCCCCCGGCTCTCCTTGGCCAGCTCAGCCAGCCGCATGGTGGTGCGCCAGCGCGGGGCGTAGACGGTGGCCCGCCGCCACTCGGTGACCAGCCGGAACCACACCAGCCGCAGGAACGAGGCCCGGTCGAGGCCGAACCAGATGACCAGGGCCGCAGCCAGCGCGAGCACACCCAGGACCAGCGGCGGCAGCCCGTAGGACGACGAGCACCAGGCCGCCGCCACCGGCACCAGCACGGCCACCGGGTAGCGCAGCACCACGAGCGCCAGGCGCACGAGGACGACCGGCACGAGCCACCCGAGGGCGGCCACGAAGGCGATCACCTTGAGCTTGCCCGGCACCAACATCCACCACGGCACCCGAGGCCGGACGCCCTCGAACGGAGCGGGGTCGACCCAGCGCGCCATCAGAACCCACCCCCGCTCAGCGGGGACTTGCACACGAACAGGGCAGCGCGTTCGCTTGACGCGGTGCCCCCACGGACGGATACCCTCTGCATGACTGGAATCCCTTGTGTGGCAACAAGTGCAGGAGAAACCGGTCATGTGAGTCGCAGGGAAGCAGCCTGGCCCGCCAAGACTTGGTCTGCCTCCCCGCGACCCACACCACCGGCGGAGAACGTGTTCAGTTGTGATCAGGGCGCGCGCCATCAGCACGACGGGGCCGAGCCCCACGCGCGTGCACAGCACCGGTCGGTCCGGCTGTTACTCCCCCTCGTCCTGGGCGAGCAGGTCACGACCGCTGACCGGCTTTTCCGTCAGCCGTTCGAGGTGGTTCGTCTCCACCTGCGCGTGGGCTAGCGCCTCGTGCCGGTGGTCGGGATCGGTTCGCGCCACGCGCCGGTACTCAGCCGCAGCGCGGGTGTAGAACGCGCGAAGTGCCTTCTCACTCGCGTCCGGAACCGGGGTGACCCGCCACAGGGCTTGCTGGACCTGCTTCAAAGTGGTCGCCAGCGTCACGGCTTCCCAGTCGTCCCTGCGCGCCCGCTCGGGTCCACGTGCACCACTCATGATCACCATCCCCTAGGCGGCAGCAGGCGGCGCGCCCGCCGTCGAGTCCGACTTGCTCGGGGACTTGCGCGACCTCGCGGCGTCCTGCGGCGAGACCATCTCGTCAGCCCAGACCGTGTAGTTGACCCAGCCGTCACGGACATAGGGCGAGACCTTCAGCCCGACGAACACGGCCGGACGGAACGGCGTTCCGGGCAGCACCTCGGGCGGTACCGGCTGGTACTCCGAAGCGATCTTCACGACCATGCCGGTGTTCTTGCCGCGCGCTGAGGGGTCGGTCCCCTGCACGGTCCAGACCGGCAGGCCGGAGAGCTTGTCCACCGCGTCGCGCGGTGCCTTGCCCTCCGCGAACTCCTTGGCCCGCTCGACCTTCAGCACGAAGAAGCCCTGCGGGAACAGCTCGTCGAAGGTGATCGGAAACCTGTGACCAGGTGCAATAGCCATCTTGGATACCTCATCCGCTAGTTGACCTCTGCCCCGAACCTGGGGGCTACACATCCATATTAGCTGTATGACCTGTATGAGTATCCCGAGAACGTTAGCCCGATCAGGTGATCTACATATCACCTGTATCTGTCGATAGAGTTGCCCTCATGAGCACCGAGGCCGCAGACAGCCGCCCCGCCTACCTGCGACTGGCCGACGACCTGCGCCGCGCGATCGCGGCCGGGGACTACAAGCCGGGGGACCAGCTCCCCACGATGGGCGAGCTTGCCAAGCGCGCGGGGATCGCGGTGATGACCGTGCGCGAGGCGATCAAGATGCTCACCACCGAAGGGCTGGTGATCTCCCGGCAGGGCAAGGGTGTGTTCGTGCTCCGCACCCCGTCCGCCGAGGAAGCGCCCCCGGCAGCCGCCGACGTCCTCACGACCCTGCACCGCCTTGAGCGCGCCGTGGACCAGATCGCGGACCGCCTCGCCGCTGTGGAGGAACGCCTTGATCGCGCAGACGAGCTTCCACGTCGGACAGCCGACTAGTCAGCCCGTCGACCTTGGCGCTCAGGCGATCCATCCGCACCCGGACGTCCTCCCACGTGCCTTCAGCGGCACCACCTATGCCGTCCACCTCCACAGCAGCCTCCCCGAAGTCCTCAGTGCGTCGTCTGGCTCTGGTCGAGCAGGTCACGGCAGCGAGCGGCGAACAGCAGCGCTTGATCGGCGACGCGGTCGGCGAACAGGGCTGCCAGCTCGACGCACCCCGGCTCCCCGTTGAGCTCGAAGATCACTTCGCCGGTGCCGAGGTCTAAAACGAGTCGTGGGCGTCCAGCGCCGTCCTTATCGACCCGCGCGCCGTCCCCGAACCTGGGGTGCACCACCACATCCATCCCCGCCTCCTCATCCTGAGCCGTGATGTGCCAGGTCAAACGACCCGTCACCAGGACTATCGGCGTTAGGGTGGAGTTGGACGACGGGATGCACGATGTGCGCATGACATGCGCATAAGCATGGGTGGGAGTGCAGGTGGAGACCTTCGGTGAAGCGTTGCGCAGGCTCCGCCTGGCAGCGGGGTTCAGCCAGGCCGACCTAGCGAGAGCAGCCGCGTGGAGCCAGAGCCAGGTCAGCCGCGCGGAGGGGAACAGGTTCACGCCTGACGAGAGCACCATTGCCCGCCTTGACCAGCTCGTACGGGCAGACGGTGCGCTGGTCGCAGCTCACCTGATGTCCACGTCGAACGGTAGTGGAGCGCCGGTGAACGCGACGGACAAGACCCCTTGGGCAATCAGCGACATCATGCGTCAGATCCACAGGACGGATGTCGGCGGAGAGACGATCGACCAGCTCACGGCCATCACCGAGGAGCTGTGCTGCGAGTACGCGTGGCGGAACGCGGAAGACCTGCGCCGTGACGCCCAAGCGCAGCTGGAGTACGTCGGCAGGCTGTTGAGCGGCCCCAGCACGCTCCGCGAGCACCGCGACCTCATGGTGATCGCGGGGTGGCTCACCCTGCTGATCGGGTGCGTCGACTATGACCTCGGGTTGCCGCGCCATGCGGAGAGCGCCCGGATCGCGGCTTCCCAGTTGGGGAGGGAGTCGGGTCACGGCGAGATCGTGGCGTGGTCGTTCGAGATGAGTGCCTGGTTCGCACTCACCCAGGACCGCTACCGGTCGGTGTCGGAGTACACCGAGGCCGGGAGCAAGGCCGCGCCGAACTCGTCGGTGGTGGTGCAGTTGGCCGCCCAGGCCGCTAAGGCCCAGGCGAGGATGGGCAACAAGGCCGAGGTGTCGAGGATCCTCGACGAGGGTCACCGGTTGCTGGGCGAGCACGAGAACCCGAGCCGCCCGGAGAACCACTTTGTGATCGACCCGGCGAAGTGGGACTTCTACGCGATGGACTGCTACCGCCTGGTCGGTGAGCACGGCAGGGCGTCCGAGCACGCGCACGAGGTGCTGAGGCTGTCCAGGAAGCCGGATGGCAGCGAGCGGAGCCCGATGCGTGCCAGTGAGGCCCGGTTGACGTTGGCGGTCGCCGCGCTGGAGTCCGGGGACGTGGAGGGCGCCGCTGCGTGGGCGCGGCAGGCGTTCTCCGCAGAGCGCAAGTCCGTGACCCACCTGTCCATGCTGGCCGATGAGCTGACCGAACGCCTGCACCACGTGATGGCGGGCGATCCTGGGGCGCGTCCACTGGAAGACGAGTTGGCCGCGTTCAGGGCGACGTTGCCCAGCCGTTAACTCCTGGTGCGCGTCCGCGCCGTGGTGGCGTGGTGCGTTGAAGAATTGCGCTGTATGGGATCAAGGCGCGCCGCCTACGGCGGCGCGCTGGCTGGTCCGACCCTCCGTTGCGCCGCCCCACGCACTCCGGCCCGCCGGGCTCCCGCTTCGCTCCGCCCGACGGCCGGGCGCGAGGTCGACGCAGGGGGCCGGGTGCGGCGGCACGCAGCAGGAGACGCGACGGCCCACACGCGCTCCCAGCGCCCAGGCTCGGGCCGATCGCGGTGGTTCAAGACCGGGCAGCGCTGGTCATGGCGATCGCTGCCGCGACGGCTCCGCCGCCTGCCGACGAGGCTGGGCAAGGGAGTCCAGGCGGAGGGCTGTTGACATGCGAACAGGCGTTGCCCCGGTCCGCCTCAGACCGGGGCAACGCCTGAAAACGATCACTTCCCAGGCCGTCCACAGGCCGTGGGGTGTCGGGTAGCCGTGAAAAACGCTGAGAACTATCGAGTGGTGTTTGTACTGGTGGGAGGGTGTTTCGGCGGCAAAGCGCCAGGTCTTGTCAAACGTGGCGGGAGATCACGCAGATCTACGAGGGGACGAACCAGGTGCAGCGGGTCGTGATGTCGCGGTCGCTGCTCAAGGGCTGAGCCGGGGGCGGTGCCGCCCGGTGCGGCACCGCCATCCCCTGTCGCGGGACTACGGGCAGGTGGCCGCGCTCGTGGTGCGGACCCTGGCGTCGAAGTTCTCGTGGAAGCCGAGTTCGCCCTCGTGAGGCGGTGTCTCGGTGCCGAAAGCGGCACCGATCTTGTGGATGGCCGAGTGCGTGATTCCCATCGCTCGGGTAAGGGCCTCGCTGTTGGAAGCGGCATCCACGCCGAGGGAGATGGTCACCTCTCCCGTGGTGAGCGTTGCTGTGAGATCAGGGTCAACAGCATCTGGTTCGTCCATCAAGGCGTCCATCAGGTCGTCCAGATGAACGTCCAGCGCCTCGGGGGTGATGCTGCCCTGCCGGGGCGCGACCTGGCATCGCAGGTCTATCCAGTAGCGCTTCACTTGCCTACCTCCTTCCAACAAGTGCTCCGCCTCAACTGTCCCTTGAGATTTGTGATGTAGTTAGGGTCTGAAGGCGTGATCTTCACGGTCTTCAAGTGCTTGGCGGCACACGGGCAGTAGCACTTCCAGTACCTTCCGCGCACCACTCGCCAGCCCTGCTCCTCCAAATCGGCAAGCAAGGCTTTGATGTCACTGTTACTCGTCCCCACGTGCAACCTTCCTCACCCAGCGGGTATCGGCAGGTCGGCGTTCGGAGTAGAGGTGACATCTTCCAACTATGCACTAGTACGCCCAAAAGGGTGATGCCAACTTTGCTGAGTAGTTGTACGACTACTGTGCTCGAAGTTGACCTTTTTGCTCCGGTGGCGCCTCCCCGGCCAACCCCACCAGGTACGCGTCCAGCTTCCGGTAGCTCGCGTCCCAGAACCCCCGGAAGCCCTCCGCCCACTCCGCCACCTCGCGCAGCGGCTCCGCCGACAGCTCGCACGGGCGCCACTGGGCGTCACGGCCGCGCGTGATCAGGCCCGCCCGCTCCAGCACCTTCAGGTGCTTGGACACCGCCGGGCCGCTCATCGGCAGTGGCGCGGACAGCTCCTTCACCGTCGCCGGGCCCTCGGTCAGCCTCGCCAGGATCGCGCGCCTGGTCGGGTCGGCCAGTGCGGCGAAGGTCGTGCTCAGCGGGTCGTCGGCCACGGCTTGCCCCCTTCGTTAACCACCCGGTTAAGTCAACCACGTCCCGCGCGCTCCACCTGTCGGGTTGCTGTCAGGCCCGCCGTTCGGGGCAGTGTTAGTTGAACTTTCATATACCTTCGGCCCCATGAACAAGTCCGACACGATCCGCGACACCGCCGCGCTCATCGGCCGGATCGGCGTGGGCGCCGTCTTCGTGGCGCACGGCTGGCAGAAGGTCTCCGAGTGGGGCATGGACGGCACGGCCGCGGCCTTCGAGGGCATGGGCATCCCCGCCCCCGCCCTGTCCGCCTGGTTCGCCGCGCTCGTCGAGCTGATCGGTGGCACCCTGCTGATCGTCGGCGCCGGCCTGCCGTTCGTGGGCGTCCTGCTGGCGATCCCGGTCCTCGGCGCGCTGTTCCTCGTCCACCTGCCCAACGGCCTCCTCGGCGAGGGCGGCTACGAGCTGGTCCTCGTGCTCGCCGTCTCGGCGATCGCGCTGGGCTTCAACGGCGGTCGCTTCTCCGTCGACCACCTGATCCGCGGCAAGCGCTCCGAGCCCGCCCGGATCTGACCCGCAGGCGCCGAACCCCGAAAAGCCAAGAGCCTGAGGTCACCGTCGACCTCAGGCTCTTCCACGTCCTGGTGACACCCGACCGGGCAGGGTCAGCCCACCAGGTCGATCGTCGTCCGCTCGCTGGCCCGCCGCGCGGGCAGCAGGTCCGGGTTCGGGTTGCTGCACTGCACCAGCGACCCGCCACCGGCCAGCACCGCCAGCACCCCGTTCAGCAGCCCGTCCGGCTGGTTCCACTCCACCGTGGACAGCGCCCGCGTCCCCGGCCCGATCCCGAGCACCGCGGCCCTGGACCTCGCCTCCGCGACCACCTCGTCCACCGTCGACCACCCGAGCGCCGCCGTGCTCCCCGGAACCGGCGCGTACGGGACGAAGTCGTCGCCGAACATCCGCACCTCGTCCAGGAAGTCACCGGGCGCACCGGTGCCCAACCCCATCGGGTGCAAGGACACCACGGAGGTGACCTCGGCACCGGGCGCCTCGCCACCCGGCGCGACCAGTGCGACCTTCGCCCCGGCGGGAGCGTCGACCACCGACGCCCCGCACCACCAGGCCCCCAGCAGCACGCCGAGCGTCTGCCAGTGCGCGGGCAGCAGCACCGCGACCGGGTCGCCCGGCTCGACGTCGTGCTCGTCGCGCAGCCAGTTCGCCGTCTTCGCCGCCCAGTTGGCCGCGGTGGCCCTGGACAGCTCGACGCGCGTGCCCTCGACGTCGTCGTAGTGCGTGATCAGGGGCCGTCCCGGTTCGGCCAGCAGCGGGGTGAGCAGAGCTTCCGTGACGGTCAAGTCAACCTCGCTAGTCGACGCAGGGGGGACCTTGCTGGAGTGCCTGGCGCTGGACTACCCGCCGCGCCGCCCCGTCCAACGCGACAACCTTGCCACCCGACAGCCGCTCGGTGGTGGTCGGGGCCGCGTCCGAGGTGGTCGGAGCCGCTTCCGAGGACGCCGGAGCCGTCGAGGAAGCCGGAGCCGTCGGCTCGGGCGTCTTCTCGCCCAGCACCCGCGCCACGAACGCCCGCACCTGTTCCCGGTCCACCAGCACCACGCTCTGCCCCCGGTCGTTGACCGCGCCCACCGCCGTCACCGGGATCGTCGCGAACTCCACGTTCCCGCCGGAGAGCCCGCCCAGCTGACCCGCGAGCGTGGCGACGTCCAGCCCGTCGTCCACCACGACCGACTTGCTCACCGCCTCCAGCAGCCCGGACAGCTTCGACGGGTCGGCGAACGTGCCCGCCGTGAGCAGCTTCGACATCGCCGACGACAGGAACACCTGCTGCCGGGTGATCCGGCTCAGGTCCCCGCTCGGCAGGTTCTTGCGCTGCCGCACGAACGCCAGCGCGTCACCGCCGGACAGCGTCTGCGCGCCCGCCCGGAAGTCCGCCCCCGAGTCCGGGTCGCTGGTCGCCTCCTTGAGGCACACGTCGACCCCGCCGATCACCTCGGTCAGCCGGTAGAACCCGTACAGGTTCACCTCGGCGTAGTGGTCGACCCTGACCCCGGTCAGCTCCTGCACCACCTGCACGAGCGCCGCCCGCCCGGCCTGGTCGCCGCGCTTCTCCCGCTCGGCCAGCGGAACGCCCTCGGCCTGCAGCCGCTCCATGGTGAGGAACTTCGTGACCCCGTAGGCCCCGTTGATCTTCTCCTCGCGATCGCCGGGGATCGGCACGTACGTGTCGCGGGGGATGGACACCGCGTGCGCCCGCGACCCGTCGCGCGGCACCCGCAGCACGATGATCGTGTCCGTGTTGAGGGTGTCGGTCGCCTCGGTGCGCAGCTGGCGCAGCACCGACGCGGGCAGCGGGTTGCCCTGCGCGTCGGTGCGGCTGTCGCTGCCCACCAGGAGGAGGTCGATCGCGCCGTCGTCGGCGGGAGGGGCGTTCGGCACGTCCGCCAGGGACGTCAGCACGTCGGTGGTGTTCACGCTCTCCTGGACCCGCCGCAGCGTGGACCAGCTGTAGCCGGTGACCACCAGCACCACCACCGAGAGCAGCGCCAACCCGGTTCTGCCCGCTATGACGACGGCCTTCACCGAGACCTCCCCCTCCGCTACCCCCGTGTCCGAACAGGCTAACGTCCCGCACCCGTTCGGACCTGGGGTAGCGGGAAATCAGTCCACGCAGACCACGCCGTTGGCCGTGATGGGCGCGGCGCTGCTCGCCGGGCTGGACGACCCGGTCTCCGAGCGCGCCGACGACGTGTCGTCGGTCGTGCCCAGCTCCGCGTTGTCGGCGCCCACGTAGATCAACACCTGACCCCTCGGCACGGAGTCGTCCAGCTCGGTCGTGGCGTTACCGCCGAGCGCCTGGACCACCCGGTCCGCGTACGCCTCCTGGCCCGTGCCGTACCGGACCACGGTGGTGTCGCTGACCGCCGAGTTGAGCGCCTGCCCCTTGCGGAAGCCCTGATCGCCGAGCGCGTTCAGCACCTTCAGCGCGACGCCGGACACCCCGGACGAGTTGTAGACCTGCACCGTGATCGCCGAGGGCTGCGGGCCCGCGGACGGCGACGGCGACCCCGACGGCGACCCCGACGGCGAGGTCGACGGCTTCGGCTTGTCCGAGGCCAGGTCGCCCAGGAACGCCTTGACCTCCGCCGCGTCGACCGGCAGGACGTTGCCGTCGCTGTAGGTGTCGGTCGGCGGCCCGACCGGGATGGTGCGGAACTCCAGCTTGCCCGACGCCAGCCCCTGCATCTGGCTGGCGAACTCGGTGATGTCCCAGCCCTGGCTGAGCACCACCGACTTCTGCACCGCGCCGACCAGGCCGCTGAGCCTGGCCGGGTCGGTCAGGGTGCCGGTGGAGAGCACCTTGCGGGCCAGCGCGCCGATGAACACCTGCTGGCGCACGATCCGGTCCAGGTCGCCGTTGGGCAGCTCGTGCCGCTGCCGCACGAACTGCAGCGCCTGCCTGCCCTCCAGCGTCTGGACGCCCGCCGGGAACTTCGCCCCGGAGTAGTACTCGTCGTCCACCGGGTTGTTCAGGCACACCTCGACGCCGCCGATGGCCTGGGTGACCTCGTAGAAGCTCGCGAGGTTCACCTCCGCGTACCGGTCGATCTTGATGGCGCCGCCGGACAGGTCCTCGATGGTCTTGATCAGCGTGCGCCGGCCGGCGAGCGTCGACTCCAGCTCGATCTTCGCCAGGTCGGTCTCCCCCTTCGCCTGGAGCTCGGCGGAGGTGGTGTTCTTCTGCCTGATCAGCGCAGAGTTGATCTTGTGCTTGCCGAACCCGTCGGCGATCTCCACGTACGCGTCGCGCGGGAACGAGATCGCGACGGCGCGCGTCCCGTCCTGCGGGACGTGCACGAGGATGATCGTGTCGGTGTTCAGCGTCCCCTCGTCGACGCCGCCGTTCAGCAGCGCCAGCACCTCGTCGGACAGCGGCTTGCCCTGCGCGTCGGTGCGGCTGTCGCTGCCGACCAGCAGGATGTCGATCGCCCCGTCGAGGGGTTTGCGCGTGGATTCGGGCGAGACGGTGGAAGACGCCTCGCCGAACACGTCCGTCGTCGTCACACCCTGGTTCAGGGTGCGCAGCTGGTGCCATCCGTACCAGGTCACCACGAGCACGGCCGCCGAGACGAGCGCGACCAGCGTCCTCCCCGTGCCGACCAGCACGCGCAGTGCGGCCGAACCCCCGGTTCGACCGGGCGGACTCCCGTCCACTTGCGCTGCCTCCCCAGAGTCAGGTCCTGTCAACCAAGGTTAATCGCGGGTGGCCAAATCGACCCGACTTCACCCCTTATACGGGATACGGGGTAACAACCCGGTGGGTTGCGCGGTTAAGACGGTGACACACTTCGCAGGAGTCGGACTGGGTTCGGACTGGAGAGGACAACCATGCGGGTGCTGGTTACAGGCGGTGCCGGTTTCATCGGCTCGCACTACGTGCGGGAACTGGTGGGCGGCGCCTACCCGGCCTACGCCGACGCCGAGGTCGTGGTGCTGGACAAGCTGACCTACGCGGGCAACGAGGCCAACCTCGCGCCCGTCGCGGACAGCCCCCGGTTGCGCTTCGTGCAGGGCGACATCTGCGACCGCGACCTGGTGGCCGAACTGGTCAAGGGCGCGGACGCGGTCGTGCACTTCGCCGCCGAGTCGCACGTCGACCGGTCGATCTCGGGGTCCGCCGACTTCGTGCTCACCAACGTCCTGGGCACCCAGACGATGCTCCAGGCGGCGCTGGAGGCCGAGGTCTCGCGGTTCGTCCACGTCTCGACCGACGAGGTCTACGGCTCGATCGAGCAGGGCTCGTGGACCGAGGACCACGTGCTGGAGCCCAACTCCCCCTACTCCGCGTCCAAAGCGTCCTCGGACCTCCTCGCGCGCGCCTTCCACCGGACGCACGGATTGCCGGTCTGCGTCACGCGGTGTTCGAACAACTACGGTCCGTATCAATTCCCGGAAAAGGTCATCCCGCTGTTCGTCACCAACCTGGTGGACGGCAAGAAGGTGCCCCTGTACGGCGACGGGCTGAACGTGCGCGACTGGCTGCACGTCGACGACCACTGCCGGGGCATCCAGCTGGTGCTCGAAGGCGGGCGCGGCGGCGAGATCTACAACATCGGCGGCGGCACCGAGCTGACCAACCGCGAGCTGACCGAGAAGCTCCTGGAGGCCACCGGCCGCGACTGGGACGACTCGGTCGAGCCGGTCACCGACCGCAAGGGCCACGACCGGCGCTACTCGGTCGACATCACCAAGATCAACCAGGAGCTGGGCTACTCGCCGAAGGTCGACTTCGCCGAGGGCCTGGCGAGCACCGTCGCCTGGTACCGGGACAACCGCGACTGGTGGGAGCCGCTCAAGCAGCGCGCCTCCCTGGCCCGCTGATGGCCGCCACCGCGCTGCTCGTGCCCGGCGGGCGCGGCCAGCTCGGGCAGGACCTGCTCGCCACCGGCGGGCGCGTGCGGGCGCTCTCGTCGGCCGAGCTGGACATCACCGACGCCGACGCCGTCGCGGACCGGGTGTCCGAGTTCGCCGCGTGGGCACGCGCCGAGGGCCTCGCCCCGGTCGTGGTCAACGCCGCCGCCTACACCGCCGTGGACGACGCCGAGACCGACGAGGACCGCGCCCTCGCGGTCAACGCGCTCGGGCCGGAACTGCTCGCGCTCGCCTGCCGCGAGCACGACGTGCCGCTGCTGCACGTGTCCACCGACTACGTCTTCCCCGGCGACGCCACCGCGCCCTACGAGCCGGACGACGTCACCGGGCCGCGCTCGGCCTACGGGCGCACCAAGCTCGCGGGCGAGCGGCGCGCGCTGGCCGCCTGGGACCGGACCTGGGTCGTGCGCACCGCGTGGGTGTACGGGGCGGGCGGGCCGAACTTCGTGAAGACGATGGCGAGGCTGGCCGGGCAGCGCGAGAGCCTGTCCGTCGTGGACGACCAGCGCGGCTCGCCCACCTGGTCCGCCGACCTCGCGGCCGGGCTGGTCGAGCTGGCCGCCGCGACCACCGGTCCCGCCGCGCCCGCGCAGCGCGTGCTGCACGCCACCGGCGGCGGCGAGACGACCTGGTTCGGCCTCGCGCGGGCGGTGTTCGAGGAGCTGGGGCTGGACCCGGAGCGGGTGCGCCCCTGCGGCACCGAGGACTTCCCCCGCCCCGCGCCGAGGCCCGCGTACTCGGTGCTCTCGCCGAAGGCGTGGGAGTCGGCGGGGCTCACGCCGCTGCGACCGTGGCGCGAAGCGCTGACCGCGGCCGTGCGGGACGGGGTCGCGGGCTAGCCGCACTCCGCTTCCGGATGTGCCGAGGAGTGGCGCTCCTCCGTCAGCGGGGTGGTTCCGGCGCGCACACGGGTGTGCGCCGGA
This sequence comes from Actinosynnema mirum DSM 43827, assembly GCF_000023245.1. Taxonomy (GTDB): domain Bacteria; phylum Actinomycetota; class Actinomycetes; order Mycobacteriales; family Pseudonocardiaceae; genus Actinosynnema; species Actinosynnema mirum. The sequence continues at coordinate 7,440,909 of NC_013093.1, read as the reverse complement.
ACCACCCCGCTTGAAGGGCAACCCCCGTCCCCCAGCGGGTTTTCCGCAAAAACGGGAAGTTTTCCGCATCGCGGCGGATTGCGCGCAGTAGACCGTCCACCACTTCAGTGGCCTGCGCTGCGCCAAAGGGGTGGGAATTCCGGACTGGTCTGGTTCGGCGGCCCGGTGCTGGGGCAGCCTTTTCGCCATGTCCGAACGTGGGCGCACCCAGAACACTGTGGCCCAGCAACAGGAAGAGCGGCAGCGCTTCCTCCGCAGGGCGGTCGTGATCAGCGGATCGCGGCAGGTTTCCGAGGAAGACCTCTTTCCCCGGAAAAAGCCTTAACGACGACGTCTAGCCGCTTTTTCGTAAGCCTTCACGGTGAGTTCCGCGGTGCGCCGCCAGGTGAACTCGGAGGCGTGGGCCCGCCTGGCCGCTTGAGCGGCCGGGCTGGGCGGGGTTTCCACGGTCTCCACCAGCGCCTGGCCCAGCGCCTCGACGTCGCCCACCGGCACGTGCACCGCGTGCCCGCCCGCCACCTCGCGCAGCGCGGGCACGTCCGAGCACACCACGGGGACGTTGCACGCCAACGCCTCCAGCACCGGCAGCCCGAAGCCCTCGTCCCGAGAGGGGAGCACCAGCACCGAGGCGCCCGCCACCACGCGCCGCAGGTCGATCTCGGTCAGGTACCCGGTCCGCACGACCCGGCCGTCCACCCCGGACTCGCCGGGCCCGGCCAGCACCAGCGGCGGCAGCTCCGGCCGCGCCGCGTGCGCCGCGATCAGCCGGTCCAGCCCCTTGCGCGGCCCGCCCGCGCCCACGAACAGCAGGTACTCCAGCGGCAGCCGCAGCCGCGCCCGCACCGGGTCCGACGGCGGTCGCGCCGCGAACCACGCCGGGTCGACGCCCAGCGGCGTCACCACGACCCGGTCCTCCGGCACGCCCAGCCGCTCCACGACCTGGTCCGCGACCGCGCGCGTCGGCGTGCACACCACCGCCGCCCGCGAGGCCGACTGCCGCACCAGCTCGGGCAGCCGCGCGTCCGACGGCGGCAGGTCGCCGGGGTGGTCCAGCATCGCCAGGTCGTGGATCGTCACCACGCCACCGGCCCGCACCGACGGCGGCAGCACGAAGTTCGTCGCGTGCATGACGTCCGCCAGCCCCGCGAGCACCTCCACCGGAGGGAACGGCGCGCGCAGCCAGAACTGCCGCAGCAGCCGCGCCGACACCGGGAGCCCGCGCGCCACCACGTCGTGCGGCAGCACCGTCCGCAGCGCCCGCCACCCGCGCAGCGTGAACGCCACCGCGCGCACGTCCACCTCGTCCACCATCGACGCCAGCTCCTCGGCCAGCGCCGCGGTGTAGCGGCCGATCCCGGTGCGCTGCCCCAGCAGCGGGGTCCCGTCCAGCAGGACCGTCAGCGGGCGCCTAGCCACGGCCGCGCAGCTTCTTGAGCACCCGTCCGGTGGCCCGCTTGGCCAGCTCGCTCGGGCCGCCCGCGTCCAGGTACTCGCGCACCAGCTTGATGTCCCGCTCCACCTTCTCCCGCGTGCCCAGCGGCTTGTTGCGCACCATCGGCGACGAGCCGGGCAGCCGGTCCGCCGACGGCCTGGGGTTGCGGCAGAACTCCACCAGCGGCGCGAGCGCCACCTCCCAGGTGAACCGCTCCCGCACCACGGCGATCCGCTCGGCGCACGCCGCCGCGAACTCCTCGTCGTACACGGCCTTCTCCAGCGCCGCCGCCAGCGCCACCGGGTCCTCCGACGGCACCACGACGCCGAGGCCCTCGCGCTCGACCAGGTCGGCGAACGAGTCGCCGTCGGTGGTCACGATCGGCAGCCCGGCCCACAGGTAGTCCAGCACCCGCGTGCGGAACGCGAACGTGGTCTCCACGTGCTCGTAGTGCGTGGTGACGCCGCAGTCCGCGTCCAGCAGCCAGTTCTGCCGGTCCTGGTAGGCGACCCAGCTCTCGTTGAAGAACACGTGCTCGTTCGTCAGCCCGAGCCTGCCGGAGAGCGCCCGCGTCTGCCCCGCGACGTCCATGTCGGGCACCTCGGGGTTGGGGTGCTTCATCCCGAGGAACACCAGCCGCACGTCCGGCCGCCGCTCGCGCAGCTCGTCCACCGCGCTCACCAGCGTGAGCGGGTCGAACCAGCTGTAGACGCCACCGGCCCACAGCACGACCTTGTCGTCCGCGCCGATGCCCAGCACGTCGCGCAGGCCGGGACCGGTGCGCGTCGGCGGCTTCGCGGACAGCCCGAACGGGGCCACGGCCAGCAGCGAGCGCACGGTCGGGTCGGTGTCGTACAGCGACGGCGTCAGCCTGCCCAGCGCGGCCAGGTGCCCCAGCCAGAAGTGCCGCTGCCGCTCGGAGGCGCACAGGAAGAAGTCACCGCGCGCCAACTGGGTGTTGAGCACCCGCGTGACGCCGACGAGGTCCAGCGCGCGCTGCTCGTCGGTGCCGTCCTTGCCCTGCTCCAGCAGCTCCAGGTGCATCGGGTCGTACATGTCGCACACGACGACCTTGGTGGAGGAGCGCTCCTTCACCTGCGGCAGGTACTCCAGCGCGTGGCCCTGCAGCACCACGACGTCGGCCCAGTCGACGTGCTCGCCCAGCTCCTTCTGCCGCGCCCGCAGCACCGGGAACGGCGCGTCGGGCGGCGCGCACAGCGGGTTCACCGTCACCAGCCGCACGTCGTGCTCGGCCACCAGCACATCGGCCATGTTCCACGCCCGGATCGCCGGGCCCGCCATCTTCGGCGAGATCGCGTCGCCGGTCAGCACCAGCACCCGGCGGGGGCGGCCGAACACGCCCTCCAGGCCGAACACGTCGACCAGCACCTCGTGCGCGGCCAGGTAGCGCGGCAGCGGGTACGCGGGCTCCATGGCCTTGCGCATCAGCGGCAGCAGGTCGGCGTCGGTGCGCCTGCGCGCGGCCTGCTCGGCCTTGCGCGACTCGGCCAGCGAGGGCAGCAGCTCCACGAACTGGTCGATCGCCAGGAACCCGGCCAGCGCCTGCCGCGCGATCGGCACGGGCGCCGCGTCGTCCGCCGGGTCGGCGGGGCGGCGGGTGATCTCCAGCTGGGTCGGGTCGATGTCGCCGCGCGCGGTCGCCCTGCGCACCACCAGCGCGAGCGCGGCGGGCAGCACCTTGGCGAGCACGTCGTCGGACAGGTTCTTGTACAGCGCGGCCAGCGCGTTGCGCTCCAGCAGGAACAGCTCGCGGCTGGTGTCCACGGACTTCATGGACGCGTGGTGCTTGTGGAACGTCAGCGACTTGGGCTCGTACCGCACCCGCCAGCCGCGCAGGTTCAGCCGCCAGCCGAGGTCGACGTCCTCGTAGAACATGAAGAACCGCTCGTCGAAGCCGCGCAGCCTCGCGAACAGGTCGGTGCGCACGACCATCGCGGAGCCGGTCGCGAACAGCACGTCGCGCGGCGCGTCGTGACTGCCGTCGTCCACCTCGCCCGCGTGCCGCTTGTAGCCCATGCCGAACCAGGTCAGCCCGGCGTCGACGAAGTCGACCACCTTGCCGTCCCAGTCCAGGACCTTGCTGGCGACCGCGCCCACGGCCGGGTCCTCGCGCAGCACCCGGACGGCCTCGCGCAGCCAGCCCGCGTCGGGGCGCGCGTCGTTGTTCAGGAACGCCAGCACGGAGCCCTTGGCGCGCTTGGCGCCCAGGTTGCAGCCGCCCGCGAAGCCCAGGTTCTCCGGGGCCTCCACGACCTCGGCCCTGGGCACGGACGTGCGGATGAGCTCGGCGCTGCCGTCACCGGAGGCGTTGTCCACGCAGACGACCTGGAGCAGGTCGGGCGGGTAGTCGACGTCGGTGAACAGCGCCCGCAGGCACGTGGTGGTGTCCTCGGCGCCGCGGTAGTTCACCACGACGACCGTCACGACAGGCAGACTCCCTCGCTCCACGGGCTAAGCCTGCCTCATCACGCTCCGCAGCGGGCGGTCACGGTGGTTTATGCCTCCGACGGGTTCAGCCGGGACCCGCCGCGACCGCCGCGCCACCACGCGCCTCAGTCGCCGTCACCCGGCTCCTCCTCGTCCTCGTCCCGCTCGGCCTCCACGGTCGCCAGGCTCTCCCGCTGCCACTCGACCGTGATCTTGACGTGGGCCTCGGCGGTGGAGCGGGCGATCGCGAACAGCCCGGAGGCCCCCACCTTCAGCCCGATCTCGACGGCCACCCGGTCGGGCGCGGGGGAGCGCAGCGACCCGATCCGCTGGGCGACCGTCCCGGCAACGGACCTGGCCAGCTCGATGCCGCCCTCCAGGGTGTCCTCGGCCAGCTCCCTGGTCCGGTCCCACCGCCTGCCGACCCGGACGGGCCCGTCGTGCTCCTCGTCGATCTCGAACGGGACTAAGTCGCCGTCCTCGGTGCGCACCTCGACGTACTCGGTCACGGGCCCTCCCGGTGCTGTCGGCGCGGTGCGGTCAGCGCCCGGCCCACTCCCGCCAGACGACCGCCCTGGACACCTTGGCACGCCGACCGATCGCACCGCGCTGCACGAGTGCGGACGGCAGCCGCAGCAGCACCTCGCCGATCACCCGCAGTCGCAACCCCACCCGGAAGTTCGCCCCTTCGGGTCGTCCTCCGCGCACCGGCAGCAGCGCGGTGATGGCGGCGAACCGCGCCAGCTCGCGCAGCGCCACCCCGGCGGGCGCGCAGCGCAGCAGCATGAGCAGCCGGTTCCGCTCGTTCCACCGGTGGAACAGCGGCGATCCCGGCTCGCTGCTCGCCCCGTGCCGGTGCCGCACCCGCGCAGGCCCCACCGACACGATCCGGTGACCCGACAACCGGAGCCGCCACGACGTGTCCGTGTCCTCGTAGTAGCAGAAGAACGAGCCGGGCACCCCGCCCGCGCCCACCAGCTCGGCGGTCCGCACCAGCGCGGCCCCGCCGCAGAACCCGAACACGTCCCGCCCGGCGAGCACCAGGTCGGCCCCGTGCCCGTCGGTGGTGATCCGCACCCCGACCGACTGGGTGGACCCGTCCGGCAGCAGCATCGAGGAGGTCGCCGCGGCGGCCCCCCGGTCGCGCCGCAGCTCGTCCTCCAGCGCGGCCAGCCAGGTCGGCTCGGGCGCGGCGTCGTCGTTGAGCCAGGCCACGAACTCGGTGCCCACGCGGGGCAGCACGGCGGCCAGCGCGCCCGCGTACCCGGTGTTGCGCGGCAGCCGCACCACCTCGGGGCGGCTCGGGTGCGCGGCCAGCAGCCCGGCGGTGCCGTCGTCGGAGGCGTTGTCCACGACGAGCAGCCGGTGCGCCCGCCGCTGCGCGGAGAGCGCGTCGAGGCACTCGGTGACGTGCTCGCGCCCTCGCCAGGTCACCACGACCACCGTCGTGCTCGGGCTGGGCGCACCGCTCGGGTTCGACACGGCCGGAGACGGTACGCGCCCCGCACGAGCGCTCGCGCCCGGATCTGGACCACGAACGCGCGAACCCCCACCACCAGCTGACGGCGCGCGTGAGAACGTACCCGCCGTGCCGAACCTGGTTGTGCTCGCCGAGCAGCTGCTGGCCCCGGTCCCCGGCGGCACCGGCCGCTACACCCGAGAGCTCACCGCGGCCCTGGCCGCGACCGCCCCGCCCGGCTGGACCGTGACCACCGCCGTGAGCAGGCACCCCGACCCCTCCGCCGCGGCCGTGCCCGGCGTCGGGGCGCCGAGGGTGCTCCCGATCCCCCGCAGGGCCCTGATCGCCGCCTGGGAGCGGGGCGTGCCGTACTGGCCGGGTGGTGACGCCGTGCACGCCCCGACCCCGCTGGCCCCACCACGCGGCCGGGTCGTGGTGACCGTCCACGACACCGTCCCCTGGACCCACCCCGAGACCCTCACCCCACGCGGCGCGGCCTGGCACCGCCGCGTCATCGCCCGAGCCGCGGCCCGCCCAACCCCCCTGGTCGTGCCCACCCAGGCCGTGGCGGACGACCTGAAGACCAGGGTCCCCTGCACCGCACCCCCGATCGCCATCCCCCACGGGGTGACACCGCTGGGCGAGTCCTCCCCCCTCCCCGACCTCCCGGACCGCTACGTCCTCGCCATCGGCACCATCGAGCCCCGCAAGGGCCTGGAAACCCTCGTGGCCGCCACCGCGCAGCTGGACGTCCCCCTCCTGGTGGTCGGCCAACGGGGCTGGGGCGAGGTGGACCTGACCGCCCCGCACGTCCGCCTGCTGGGCAAGCTGCCCGACCCCCAGCTGGCCCACGTCCTGCGCAACGCCACCGCCCTGGCCGTCCCCAGCCTCGCCGAGGGCTTCGGCCTTCCGCTGGTGGAGGCCATGTCCGAGGGCGTCCCCGTGGTCCACTCCGACGCGCCCGCCCTGCTGGAGGTGGCCGGGGGAGCGGGCCTGGTGGCGGAGCGCGGCGACCCCAGATCCCTGGAAGCCGCTCTCCGCTCACTCCTGACCGACCACCCCCTGGCCGCCCGACTCGCGGCAGCGGGCCGCCGCAGGGCCGAGGACTTCACCTGGGAGCGGGCAGCCCGAGCCGTCTGGGAACTCCACCTGGCCCAGGCCGCCACCGCTTCCGCCGAGCGCGGCGCGCGGTGAGCGCCGCGGAACCCCCGGTCCGGGACGGCGCTTTCCCGCGCACGCTCCCACCAGGGAGAACACATTCCCCCGCGATTCGCCAGGCGAGCGTTGTCGAATCGTTCGGGGCATTCGCCAACGGCGCCGTGAACGCTGGTCGTACCCTTCACGGCGTGCCACCCGTCGAACCCAGCGTGCTGATCGACGCCACCGCCGTCCCCGCGGATCGGGGCGGGGTCGGGAGGTACGTGGACTCGCTGGTCACCGCGCTCGACGCGGACGGCGCGGGCGTCAGCGTGGTGTGCCAGCCACGGGACGCGTCCCACTACCGCAGCCTGGCCCCGACCTCCCGCGTGATCGCGGCGGCCGAGGCAGTAGCCACCCGAACCGCCCGGCTCACCTGGGAGCAGGCCTCGCTGCCCAGGCTGGTAGCCCGCCTGGGCGTGGACGTCGTGCACTCGCCGCACTACACCCTGCCGCTGGCCAGCAGAGCCGCGTCCGTCGTGACCCTGCACGACGCCACGTTCTTCACCGACCCGGCGCTGCACTCCTCGGTCAAGGCCCGCTTCTTCCGGGCCTGGACGCGGGCGTCCCTGCGCAGGGCGTCCCTGTGCGTGGTCCCCAGCCACGCCACCGCGGACGAGCTGGCCCGCGTAGCAGGCGCGGACCGCACAGCCCTGCACATAGCCCAGCACGGCGTGGACACCGAACGCTTCCACCCACCTACCCCCCAGCAGGTGGCGTCAGTCCGCGCCTCCCTGGGCCTGGGCGCCACCCCGTACGTGGCCTTCCTGGGCGCCCTGGAACCCCGCAAGAACGTCCCAGCCCTGATCCGGGGCTTCGCCAGGGCCTGCCAAGGCCGCGCGGACCCCCCCGCCCTGGTCCTGGCAGGCCAACCGGGCTGGGACGGCCAGGTGGAACGCGCCCTGGACTCGGTCCCGCACCGAATCCGGGTGATCCGCGCCGGCTACCTCCCCTTCGACGACCTCGCCGGTTTCCTCGGCGGCGCAGAACTGGTCGCCTACCCCTCGCTGGGCGAGGGCTTCGGCCTCCCAGTCCTGGAAGCCATGGCCTGCGGCGCAGCCGTCCTCACCACCCGCCGCCTGAGCCTCCCCGAGGTGGGCGGCGACGCCGTCGCCTACTGCGGCGTAGGCGCAGGCGACATCGCCGCGGCCCTGACGGCCCTCCTGGACGACCCGTCCCGCAGACACGCCCTCTCAACGGCAGCCCTGGTCCGGGCGAAGGACTTCTCCTGGGAAACGTCAGCAGCCCGCCACCGCCTCGCCTACGCCCGAGCCGCACACGCCCACCAGGCCACCAAACGCTGACGCACCCCGCCGGCGAGACCGCCCCAACAGCACTCACCGGCGGGCCCCTGACCGCTTCGCAGGCCGACCGCTTCGCACGTTGACCGCCTCGCGGGCTGCACGCACTCGCAGGCTGACCGCTTCGCACGTTGACCGCTTCGCGGGCTGCAGGCCAATCGCACTCGCGGTCTGCAAGCCAATCGCACTCGCGGGCTGCGGGGCGAGCGCAGCGAGCCCACGCAGCCCCCATCCCGCGTCCCTCTTCTCCGTTTGGCCTGGCGAAGCCCGAGCACGCTTGTCAAGATGCCGCCGCACTGCCACGGCAGACCGCCCGAGTCATACGGCGTCTTGACGAGCGTGCTTGCCTGAAAGGAGGCCAAACGGAGAAGAGGGACCCGGACCACCGCAGGGGTAAACCGCACCACCAACGGAACGGTCACCGGCCGACAGAGCCCGTCCCCCTCTTTTTTGGAGGTCTGCCCCGCCGGCGAGGCGTGCCCTTCAGCTCTTGATCTTCAGCCCGTCCCCCTCAAGCTCTCACCCCCGAACGCACCACTAGGGTGAGCCGCGTGACGCGCTACGGAGACGACCTTGCGGTGGTGACAGTCACCTACTCACCAGGTGACACCCTCGACCGCTTCCTGGACACCCTCGCCGGGGCCACCACCCGGCCCGTCCGGGTCGTGCTCGCGGACAACGGCTCCACCGACGGCGTGCCCGAACGCGCAGCCGTCGAGCACGACGACGTCGAGTTCGTGCCCACCGGCGGCAACCTCGGCTACGGCGGTGGCGCCAACCGCGGAGTCGCCGCGCTGGACGACTCGATCGGCTGGATCGTGATCGCCAACCCCGACCTGGAGTGGGCCGCAGGCAGCCTCGACCGCCTCCTCGACGCCACCACCCGCTGGCCCAGGGGCGGCGCCTTCGGCCCCCTGGTCCGCGAACCGGACGGCGAGGTCTACCCGTCCGCGCGCCTGCTCCCCTCCCTCGGCCGGGGGATCGGGCACGCGCTGTTCGCCAAGGTGTGGCCCTCGAACCCCTGGACCCGCGAGTACCGCCAGGAGCGCACCGGCATCACCGAGCGCACCGCGGGCTGGCTCTCCGGCTCCTGCCTGCTCCTGCGCCGCGAGGCCTTCGACTCCGTCGACGGCTTCGACGCCCGCTACTTCATGTACTTCGAGGACGTCGACCTGGGCGACCGCATCTCGAAGGCGGGCTGGCTGAACGTCTACGTCCCGACTGCGGAGGTCGTGCACATCGGCGGGGCGTCCACCAAGAAGGCCTCGGGCCGGATGCTCGCCGCCCACCACAGCAGCGCCTACCGCTACCTGTCCGACCGCCACCAGGGCCTCGCCTGGGCCCCCATGCTCCTGGCGGTCCGCCTGGGCCTGGGCCTGCGCCTCAAGCTCCTCACCCGCAGGGCCTGACCGCCCACCGCCCGCAAGCACACCGCCCGCAAGCACACCTATCGCGGGCACACCTATCGCGGGCACACCTATCGCAAGCACACCTATCGCAAGCACACCTATCGCAAGCACACCGACCAGCGAAGACACGCCCGGCCGCCCCCGTGACCACCGTCACGTGCGGTCGGGCGTCCGGGTGTTCCGGGCGTCATCCCACCCTCACCCCTCGCCGTTCAACCGCCCGGCCAACCCGCCCTGCTGCCCCTGCCCACCGGACAACCGCTGCGACAGCGACGGCCTGCTGGCCACCTGCTGCACGGTAGGCACCGGCCCTGGCGCAACCCGCTCCTCAGGCTCGGGCGGAGGCATCTTCACCGCGGGCGGCGGAGGCGGAACATCCTGCAACCCGTTCGCGATCCTCGTGGTCAGGATCATCGTGGAGTCCGGGTCCGGCCCCTTCGGCTCGGCCGCCTCCACCACGCTGCGCGGGATCTGCTGGGTCGACGACGAGTCCATCGGCGAGGTCATGTTGTTCGGCGTCACGATGTGGACACCGCCGCGTGCGCGGGCACGGGCGAGCACGGCATCAGCCCTAGCACGGGGATCCATCCGGCTCACTCCTGCTGTCCGTCGGGCCGGCGGGCGCCGGCGCTGCGATCTGTGACGCTCCACCGACCCGGAACCACCGGCCCTGTCAGCGGGGCGTTTCTGCCAGAGTATTCGCAAGCACGAGCGGAAGTAAGCGGAGGAGGAAAAACGGCATGTCGGAGCTGCAAGGCGCCGAGGCGGTGGTTCTGGTCGGGGGCAAGGGGACCCGTCTGCGCCCCCTGACCCTGTCCGCCCCCAAGCCCATGCTGCCGACCGCGGGGGTGCCCTTCCTCACCCACTTGCTGTCGCGCATCCGCGAGGTGGGCATCAGGCACGTGGTGCTGGGCACGTCCTACAAGGCCGAGGTGTTCGAGGAGCACTTCGGCGACGGCGCGGACCTGGGGCTGGAGCTGGAGTACGTCGTGGAGGAGGAGCCGCTGGACACGGCGGGCGCCATCCGCAACGTCGCCCACCTGCTCCGCGAGCCCGACGTCATGATCTTCAACGGGGACATCCTGTCCGGCGTCGACCTGCGCGGGGTGCTGAACACGCACCGCACGGCCGAGGCGGACGTGACCCTGCACCTGGTCAAGGTGAACGACCCGCGCCGGTTCGGCTGCGTGCCCACCGACGAGGACGGGCGGGTCACCGCGTTCCTGGAGAAGACCGAGAACCCGCCGACGGACCAGATCAACGCGGGCTGCTACGTCTTCAAGCGCGAGGTCATCGAGGCCATCCCGGCCGGTCGTCCGGTCTCCGTGGAGCGTGAGACGTTCCCCGGCCTGCTCGCGGGCGGCGCCCGGCTGCAGGGGCACGTGGACACCTCGTACTGGCTCGACCTGGGCACGCCCGCCGCGTTCGTGCAGGGGTCCACGGACCTCGTGCGCGGGATCGCGCCGTCGGCCGCGCTGACCGAGGGCACCGGCGAGGCGCTGATCAAGGCCGGTGCGACCGTGCACGAGGGCGCGGTGCTGCGCGGCGGCTCGACGGTCGGCGCGGGCTGCACCGTCGCCGAGGGCGCGGTGCTCGACGGGGCGGTGCTGTTCGACGGCGCGGTGATCGGCGAGGGCGCGGTCGTGGAGCGGAGCGTCGTCGGCGCGGGCGCGCTCGTGCAGGCGGGCGCGGTCGTGGCCGACGCGGTGATCGGCGACGGCGCGGTGATCGGCGCGCGGTGCGAGCTGCGCGACGGGGTCAGGGTGTGGCCGGGGGTCGTGCTGCCGGAGGCGGGGGTTCGCTTCTCCGCCGACGTGTAGCCCGGTGCTCGGAGGTGTGACGGCCGGGACCGCGCCGGGGGAGTCCCCCCTGGCGCGGTCCTGGTCGCCGCCGTTCCCGGTCGACGTCGGCGCGGTGGTCGCGCCGGTGCGGCGGGGACCGGGGGACCCGTCGTTCCACCGGGAGGCCTGTGGGGCGGTGTGGCTGGCTGCGGGGACTCCCTGCGGCGCTGGGACGCTCCGGCTCGCGGTCTCCGGTGGCGCGGTCGACGCGCTGGCTTGGGGGTCGGGCGCGGAGTGGTTGTTGGACGGGCTGCCCGCGCTGCTCGGCGCGGAGGACGACGACTCCGGGTTCGTCGCGCATCACCCGCTGGTCGCCGAGAGCAGGCGGCGCAGGCCGGGGGTGCGGTTGTGCTCCACGGGGCGGGTGTGGGACGCGCTGCTGCCCGCGGTTCTGGAGCAGAAGGTCACCGGGACCGAGGCGCAGCGGTCGTACCGGCAGCTCTGCGTGCGGTTCGGTGAGGTGGCGCCTGGGCCTACGCCGATGCCGCTGCACGTGCCGGTCGGGCCTCGGGTGGTGATGCGGTTGGCGGACTGGGAGTGGCACGCGGCCGGGGTCGACGGGGCTCGGCGGCGCACGCTCGTCGCGGCGGCGCAGGTCGCGCACCGGTTGGAGGCCGCGGCCGGGATCAAGGGCGTGCTGGGGCGGGAGCTGCTGCGGAAGGTTCCGGGGATCGGGGTGTGGACTGCCGCTGAGGTCGCGCAGCGGGCCTGGGGGGACGCGGACGCGGTCAGCTTCGGGGATTTTCACCTGGCCAAGACCGTTGGGCACGCGTTGACCGGTGGGGCGGTGGATGACGACGGGATGGCCGGGCTGTTGGCGCCGTACTCGCCGCAGCGGCATCGGGCGGTGGTGTTTCTGCTGCTCAGTGGGGTTCGGGCGCCTCGGCGCGGGGTGCGGTTCTCGCCTCGGGACTACCGGCGGGTTTAGGGGTGACGGTCAAGGGGTGAAGGTCAAGGGCTGAAAGTCAAGAGCTGAAAAGCACGCCTCGCCGGCGGGGCAGACCTCCAAAAAAGAGGGACACAGGCTCTGCTGGCCGGTGGCGCTTGGTCCTGTGGTCCCGTTTACCCCTGCGGTGGTCCGGGTCCCTCTTCTCCGTGTGGCCTCCTTTCAGGCAAGCACGCTTGTCAAGACGCCGTTGGGCACCCCGGTCTTCCGGGCAGTGCGGCGGCATCTTGACAAGCGTGCTCGGGCTTCGCCAGGCCAAACGGAGAAGAGGGACGCGGGATTGGGCGGCTGCGGGCTCGCTGCGCTCGCCCCGCAGCCCGCGAGGCGGTCGGCCTGCGGTCTGTTGTGGCTTGGGAGTGTGGTTGGCTTGCGGTTCGTCCGTGTGTCAGGTTGCCGTGCGCGTCCGCGTCGCCGCGATCAGCGGGCGGAGGTCCTCGGTGTCCTCCGGCAGGGCGTCCAGCGGCCACCACCGGAGGTCCTTCGACTCCGCGCTGATCACCGGCACCGCCCCCTCCGGGGCCCTGACCACGAAGCGCACGTCGAAGTGCCTGGTCGGCTTGCCCAGCGAGCAGGTGATCGGGTGCACGTCCAGGTGCACCGGCACCGGGTCCAACCGCAGCCCGTGGATGCCCGACTCCTCCGTCGCCTCGCGCATCGCGGCGTCCGGCAGGGTCGCGTCGGTCTCCTCGCAGTGCCCGCCCAGCTGCAACCACCGGCCGACCCTGGGGTGCAGGGTCAGCAGCACCCGCTCGCCGCTCGCGTCCAGCACCACGGCCGACGCGGTCAGGTGGCCCGGTTCGCACGCGCGGGCGCACGCGTCCGGCCTGGCCAGCAGGAAGCCGAGGTAGGCCTGCCGCAGCGCCTCCTGCTCCGCCGTCCCCGGCTTCCAGTCCCCCAGCACCGCCAGCGCGCTCGCGCGCAGCCCGTCCACGCTCACAGCTCCACGAACCCTTCCTCCACGAGCGGCCTGGCCTCCAGCGGTTCCACCGGGTGGCCCACCGCCACCGCGCCCAGCGGTTCCCACGACGACGGCAGGTCCAGCGCCGCGCGGACCACGTCCGGGCAGAAGATCGTCGACGACACCCAGCACGAGCCGACGCCCTCGGCGGCCAGCGCCACCAGCAGGCCCTGCACGGCGGCGCCACCCGCGATCGTGAACATGGTGCGCTCGGCCTCGGCCCTGCGCTCGTCCGGGTAGGCGTGGGCGCCCGACCTGACCAGGAAGGGCAGCACGATCTCCGGGGCGTCGCGCAGGAAGTCGCCGCGCGCGGTGCGCCTGGCCACCTCCTCCTCGGACAGGCCGTCGGCGCGCAGGTCCTCGCGCCAGCGCTCCCGCATGGCCTCCAGCAGCGCCGTCCTGCGCTCCCGCACGTGCACGAACCGGACCGGCCTGGTGTGGTGCGGCGCCGGTGCGGTCAGTGCCGCTCCCACCGCCCTGCGCAGCAGGTCCCGGTCCACCGGCTCGGCCGTGAACGCCCGCACTGAGCGGCGCACCAGCAGCGCCTCGGCGCGGCCCTTCGCGATCGCCTCCGCCGTGCCCATCCGGAACAGGTCGTCCTCGACCGGGCGGGCCAGGTCGCGGGCCTTCGAGCCGTCGTCCGAGGTCGGCAGGCCGCGCACCACGGCCACCGGGACCGCGCCCAGCTTGCCCTTGACCAGGTCGGCCGCCGCGGCGATCTCGTCGGCCACCGCCACCTCGGTCACCACCAGGGAGTTGCCCTGCCGGTCCACCGAGCCCGCGTACCGGTGCAGCACCGCCAGGCCCGCCGCGCCGATCGCCGCGTCGGTCTGCCCGACCCGCCAGGCCCGGCCCATCGTGTCGGTGACCACCACGGCCACCTCCACGCCCAGCAGCTCCGCCAGCCTCGCCCGCAGCGCGGCGGCCGACGCGTCCGGGTCCACCGGGAGCAGCGCGATCTCGTCGCCCGCCACGTTCGAGGCGTCCACGCCGGAGGCCGCCTGGATGATGCCCAGCTTGTTCTCGGTGATCAGCGTGCGGTTCCTCCGCGCGATCACCGACACCGCCTCGGCGCGCACCCAGTGCCTGCGCACCGCGTCCCGCTCCTCCGGGTCGGCGGGCACCCGCACCAGCCTGCCCTCGACCTTCGAGACGACCTTGCTGGTCACCACGACCACGTCGCCGTCGGCCAGCCACGGCGCGGCGGTCGCGAGCGCGCCCGCCAGGTCGTCGCCCGGCCGGAACTCCGGCAGGCCGGGCACCGGCAGGATCGTGACGCCCCCGGAGGCCGCGTGGTCCGCGCCGGGGGGCTCCGCAGCCGAGGGCTCCGCAGCCGCCCCAGCGGCTCCGCGCTCAGTCAACGTCGGCTCCCGCCAGGTCCAGCGCGGCCCGCGCCATCTCCGCGGTCGCCTCGGGTGACGACATCAGCAGCGGCACCGCCCGCACCGCCACGCCCGGCACGTCGCACCGGTCGCCGCTGTGCACCAGCCACGCGTCCAGCACGCCGCCCTCAGACATCCGCCGCGACCCGTACAGCCGCCCGACCGCCTCGGCCGAGGTCTCCACGCCGATCGCGGACAGGCACGCGTCCGCCATGCCGCGCAGCGGCTTGCCGCCGATGATCGGCGACAGGCCCACCACGCCGGCCGACGTCTTGCGCAGCGCGTCCCGGATGCCCGGCACCGCCAGCACCGTGCCCACGCTCACCACCGGGTTCGACGGGGCCAGCACGACCGCGTCCGCCTCGGCGATCGCGTCCAGCACGCCCGGCGCCGGACGCGCCTTCTCCGCGCCGACCGACGCGAACGACAGCGCGGGCAGCTTCGCCCGGTGCTTGACCCACCACTCCTGGAAGTGGATGGCCCTGCGCCCGCCGTCGTCCTCGACCACCACGTGCGTCTCGACGCGGTCGTCGCTCATCGGCAGCAGGCGCACGCCCGGCTGCCAGCGGTGGCACAGCGCCTCGACCACGGCCGACAGCGGGTAGCCCGCGTTCAGCATCCGGGTGCGCACCAGGTGGGTCGCGATGTCCCGGTCGCCGAGCCCGAACCACTCCGGGTCGGCCCCGTAGGCGGCCAGCTCCTCCTTGACCACCCACGACTCGCCCGCCCGACCCCACCCGCGCTCGGCGTCGATGCCGCCGCCCAGGGTGTACATGCAGGTGTCCAGGTCGGGCGTTATCCGCAGACCGTGCATCCACACGTCGTCACCGGTGTTCACCACCGCCGTGATCTCGTGCTCGGACCCCGCGAGCAGGGACTTGAGCCCCACCAGGAACCGCGCCCCGCCAACCCCGCCAACCACCACGACGACCTTCACGGGTGGCCATCCTCCCACCGGGGGGTCAGCGCCAGAACAGGAAGGTGCTCTGCCCGAAGTAGGCGAGCACCGCGTCCCCGCCGACCAGCCCGAACACCCAGTAGGCGAGGTCGAAGAACGGCCGGGCGAGCGCGGGCAGACCGATCAGGACGGCGAACAGCGCCAGCGGGGCCCACGGGCGGGCCTTCGCGCCGAACGCGCGCACGTTCGGCGGCAGCCACGGTTCGATCGCGCCCCAGCCGTCGAGGCCGGGGATGGGCAGGATGTTCAGGGTGAACGCGAGCACCTGGAGCAGCGCCAGGTAGGACAGGGCGGCGGCCAGGGGCAGCGGCGGGCCGAACAGCACCACGGACAGCGCGAGCAGCAGGCCGAGCACCAGGTTGCTCAGCGGGCCCGCCAGCGACACCCACGACTCGACCCGCCGCGAGCGCAGCGCGTAGTGGTTGATCCACACCGCGCCGCCGGGCAGCGGGATGCCGCCGAAGGCGAGCAGCAGCAGCGGCAGGACCAGGCTCAGCACCGGGTCGGTGTAGCGGCGGATGTCCAGCGTCAGGTAGCCCTTGTCGCGGACCTCGAAGTCACCGCCCTTGTAGGCGACCATGGCGTGGCCGAACTCGTGCAGGCACAGCGACACCGCCCAACCGCCCAGGACGAGCAGCACGGTGCCCGCGGTGACCGCGATCTCTGAATCGAACACGGTGAGCACTGCCCCCGCCACAGTCGCGGCTAGGAGACCGAGGAACAGTGGGCTGGGTCGCACTGCGGAACTCTTCACGGGTCCAGTGTGCCGTGACCCCCGGGTAGTCCGTGGGCCATCCGCGCAGGGCTTATCGCACGGAGCAGCCCGACAATCACCGTCTGTGCTGCTAGTCAAGCTTTTTGCCGCCGAACGCGCGAATATCCCCCGTCTTGTGTACTCGGCTTGACCGGGTGTTGTGACACAGGTGTAATCACATCGGTGTCATTCGACGTTGTGGGGACGGCGAGTGGTGTCCGCCAACCGGGGAGAGCGGAAGGCGAGGAGGCGGACGGTTGCAGGAATTCGACGGGGGTCGGGTTGACGGGGTCGACGGGCAGGCGCGTGAGCTTGTGGTGATCGGCGGTTCGTTCGACCCGGCAGACGAGCAGGACTGGCAGGAGCGCGCCCTGTGCGCGCAGACCGACCCGGAGGCGTTCTTCCCCGAGAAGGGGGGATCGACCAGGGAGGCGAAGCGCATCTGCCTGGGGTGCGAGGTGCGCTCCGAGTGCTTGGAGTACGCGCTGGCTCACGACGAGCGCTTCGGCATCTGGGGCGGCCTGTCCGAGCGCGAGCGGAGGAAGCTCAAGAAGCGCGCCGTGTGATCTTGGGGTCCGGGGGCTTCGCGACGCGAAGTTGTCCCCCGGAGGGGTGAAATCTGGGCTGGTCTTCGGCGTTGTGACGTGGAGGGTCGGTGTCGTTCGGGTACTCGGTGTGACTGGCGGTGACGCTTCGGCGTCACCTGGTGGTGTGCCGAGGTGGGCGCGGTGCCCTAGCGTTGATCGTCCAGACCTGGTCGGGACGAACGGGGGCCTGCGCGGTGACCCACGGCACCCCTGCTCCGCGCACCGCGCCGGTGCTGGCCGTGCTGGTGTGCCATGACGGTGAGCGCTGGCTGGGGGAGGCCCTGGCCGCGCTGCACGCCCAGCGACCCGCGCCCAGGCACGTCCTGGCCGTGGACACCGGCTCGCGCGACGGCACGGCGGCTTTGCTGGCCGCCGCGTCGGCGGGGGCCGGGGGCGTGCCGTCCAGCGGTGTGCCCTCCGGAGTCGTGCCTGCCGGGGCCGCTCCTTCGTCCGCACCTCCCGCGTCCGCACCTCCCGCGTCTACGACTGCGCTGGTCGGGGCTGCGGTGGTCAAGGCTGCGGCGTCCGGGGGCGCCGGGATGCTCCGCGCCGGGCCGCTCCGCGCCGGGCTGCTCAGCGGTGTGCTGACCCTGCCCAGGTCCACCGGTTTCGCGGAGGCGGTACACGCCGCCGTGGCGCACGCCGAGGAGCGCTGGGGCGATCCGGGCGCGTGGGTGTGGGTGCTGCACGACGACAGCGCGCCCGAACCCGGCTGCCTGGCCGCGCTGCTCGCGACCGCCGAGATCGCCCCGTCCTCGGCCGTGCTGGGGCCGCTGGTGGTGGACTGGGCCGATCCGAGGGTGGTGGTCGAGGCCGGGCTGTCGACCGACGCGTCGGGCCAGCGCCAGACCGGTGTGGGCCGGGGCGAGCCGGTGGGCGCGTTCGAGCGGACCTCGGAGGCGCTGGCGGTCGGGTCGGCGGGATCGCTGGTGCGCCGGTCGGCGTGGACCGGGCTGGGCGGCTACGACCGCGCGTTCGGCCTGGTGGGGGAGGATGTCGACCTGGGCTGGCGCGCCAACCTGGCGGGCCACTCGGTGCTGCTGGCGCCTGCGGCCCGCCTGCGCCACGCCAGGGCCCTGACCACCGGCGAGAGACTCCTGGAACCGGACGGCCCCGGTGTCGGCGACCGGCCGAGACCACCGGGAACGCCCCTCGCTGGTGCTGGTGCTGGTGCGCAAGGCGCGGCGCTACCAAGCCGAAAGGCGCGCTTCGCCCTGCGCGCGACCGAGCGAACGCACGGAATGCGCGTCCTCCTGATCAACTCCAGCCCCACCGCGTTCGTCCTCGGCCTCCCGCGCCTGACCGCGCTCTCCCTCCTGCGCGCCACGGGCCTGCTCCTGCTCCGCCGCCTCCCGGACGCCCGAGCCGAACTGACCGCCCTCCACCACCTGCTCACCGGTCGCGCGGCTCTGCGCGCAGCCCGAGCCGCCCGCCCCCACCGGGCGGCCCTCCCCGGCCTCCTGACCAGCCGGACCACCCGCCTCCGCAACACCGCCCGAGCCATCGCGACCCACCTGGTCCGCCGCAGGATCGAGGCCGACGCAGCCCTGGGCAAACTCCCCGCCCCGCCCACCACCGCCCCGCCCACCACCGCCCCGCCCCACGCTCCCGAATCCGAGGACCTCCCCAGACGCGTGGGCCCGGACGCACTCCCCGCAGGCGCCCTGCCCCGCCGCAGACCGGTCCGCACCACCGGCGGCCTGCGCAAACCCGCCACAGCAGTCCTCCTGCCCGCCCCGAACCCCACCTCCCTCCCAGTCCCGCCCGCCGCCTCCACTCCGCCCCCAGCGTCGGAAGCAACCACCCCCACCCCGCTCCGCCCGTCCCCGGTGCCGAGGGGCACCCCTCTCCCACCCCCGTTGCCCCGCGCGGTGTTCGTCGAGGTCGACCGGGCGACCGTGCTGCGCTCGGTCCTGCTCGGCCCGCCGCTCCTCCTGGCGCTGGGCCTGGTCCTGTTCGCGCTGGTCGCCAACTCCGGCCGCCTGGGCCTCGACCTCGCGGGTGGCCGTCTCCTGCCCGTCCCCGCGCTGGCCGACCTGTGGTCCGCGTACCTGTCGCCGTGGCACCCGGTGTCCGGCGGCACCACCGCGCCCGCCCCCGCCGCTCTGGCCGTCCTGGGCACGGCCGGAGCCCTCCTGGGCGGTCCGGCGGCGGCCACCGCGCTGCTCCTCCTCGGCGACGCCCCGCTCGCCGGTCTGGCCGCCTACGCCGCGACCAGGCGCGCCCCCGTTCCCCGCCCGGTCAGAGCCCTCCTGGCGGCCTGCTACGCCCTGCTACCGGCCTCCACCGCAGCAGTGGCCCAAGGTCGCCTGGACGTGGTGGTCGTGCACGTCCTGCTACCACCCGTGCTGGCCGGTGTGGCCGCCGTCCTGCGCGGTGGCACCGGTCCGGCCTGGTTGCCGGTCGCGTCCGGGACGGCGCTGGGCCTCGCCGCGCTCGGCGCGTTCTCGCCGCTGGTCCACGCGCTGGTGGCGCTGGCCGCGCTGATCGGCTTCGTGGCCGTGCCCGCCCTGATCGGCGACGGCAGGAGGCGGATGGCCGGTCTGTTCGCCATCGTCCTGCTCCCCATGGCGCTGCTGCTCCCGTGGCCCGCCGTGGTCGTGGAGAACCCGGTGGTGCTGCTGCACGGCGTAGGCGCTCACCAACCCACCCCACCCGTCTCGGTGACGGATCTGCTCGCGCTGACCCCAGGCGGTGACGGCGCGCTCCCGTGGGCGGGCGCGCTTCTCCTGCCCGCCGCCCTGATCGCCGCGCTGCTGCGCCCAACGCGCGCGATGCTGCCGGGCGCGGCGGCGGTCGTGCTGGCAGGGTTCGCCGCGGTGGCCCTGATCGCGTTCCCGGTCACCCCGATGGGTGGCGGCGACGCCCACACGGGCTGGACCGGCGCCCCCCTGGTCCTGGCGGGCTGGGGTCTGGTCCACGTGCTGCTGGCCGCCTGCCACCACCCCGCCACCGCGCGACCGGGCCAGGTCGCGCCGCCCGCAGCTCAAGCCGGGCCGCCGCACGCTCCCCGCGCCGGATCGCCCCGCGTTCCCCGCGCCGAACCGCTGCGCGTCGCCCGCGCCGAACCGCTGCGCGTCGCCCGCGCTGAACCGCTGCGCGTCGCCCGCGCTGAACCGCTGCGCGTCGCCCGCGCTGAACCGCTGCGCGTCGCCCGCGCTGAACCGCTGCGCGTCGCCCGCGCTGAACCGCCGCGCGTTCCCCAAGCCGGGCTGCCCCGCGTTCCCCGTGCCAAGCCGCCGCACGTCCCCCGCGCCGAGTTGCCGAAGCTGCTCCCCGCAGCCGCGCTGATCGTCCTGCTCCTGGTCCTGGCCCCGGCCGGAATCCTCGGTCTGCGCGACGGCCCGCTGCGTGCCGACCCCGTCCGCCTGCCGTCCACCCTGGCCGTCGAGCTGCCCGCCACGAACCGCTCGGTGCTGGTCCTGGGCGAACCGACCAGGCAGGTCGCGGGCAGGCTCCCGGCGTTCGGCGACGACGACACCCCGCCGACCCCGTCCAGCCCGGTCCGCCTGGAGCGCTGGACCCGCGACCTGACCGGCGGCGACCAGCGGCGCACCCGGACCGCGCTCGCGCAGGCGGCGGCGTCCGGCGTGTCGTTCGTGGTGCCGCGCGACCGCGCCGAGGCCGACCGGATGCGCGCGGCGGCGGGCGACCTGCTCACCACCACCCAACCGCTCTCGGACGGCCGACCGGTGCTGCGGGTGCTGCTCACCGGCGGCACCGCCGTCCTGCTGTCCCCGGAACTGGCCAGAACCGCCCGAACCGGCGGCGACCCACCCGCCGACCAGGGCGCACCCGGCGTCGTGCCGGTGGCGGCCGACCTGCCCAACGCGGGCGCACGGGTCTCGGACGGCCCGGCAGGGCGCGTGCTCGTCCTGGCGGCAGAGGAGGAACCGGGCTGGCGGGCGACCGCGGACGGCAGACCGGTCCCGGTGCTGCGCGCGTGGGGCCACCTGGTGGCCGTGCCGGTGCCCGCGCAGGCGGCGGACGTGCGCGTGGAGGCGCCGACCCTGCTCCGCGAACTGCTCCTGCTGACCCAGGCCGCCGCCGTCCTGGTCACGCTGCTCACCGCGCTCCCCACCCGCCGCCGCTGACCGGCAACCGCTTGCCGCGCACAATCGGGCAAGCGCTTGCCACCCGCCCCGCAGCCCTGGACCTGCCCGCGCCTCCAGGACTCGCCCGCGCCCCCCCAGAACCCGCCCGCAGCCTTGGCGCCTGATGCAGTTCCCCGCACCCCCGGAAAGGGTGCTTGTCCATCGCCGGATTCCCCAGCGCGGCCCAGATTGCACGCGCAGGTCCCACCGGTCAGTCGGGAGCGTTTTTCGCGTCCACCGCGAAAGCCGCCGAACGGCCGCACCGGTGATCAACTCCAGAAGCAGCCCCCGAAATCAATCCAACCGGCTTGGACTGACAACTCGGGGCGGTGCAAGCGTTTGCTCGCGGGTTTTCCACAACTGGAACTTCTCGGTCGGGTGAAGCATTCGGGTGAAAACGGTGAGCGGTTTCCCGTGGGCGCTTCGGGAATCAGGTTCGGGTTCCCGTTGCGGGAGCGCGGAAGCCGAAGTGATCGAGAGCGGCGAGAACAGCCCCGCCGCCGACTACTCCCCGTCGATCACGTCCGGGTCCAGCCCCAGGTAGTTCGCCACCTGCTCCACCAGCACGTCGTGCACCAGGTCCGCCAGGTCGGCCCCGTCCTTCGCCCGCGCCTCCAACGGCCGCCGGTACAGCACGATCCGGGCCCTCCGGTCCTGGCCCGGCTGCATCAGCCGCGCCAGCGGGACGTTCCCGTCCTCCACCACGTCGTCGTCCTCGCCGGACGTCGACGGCGCCACGTCGGGGACGTCGTCCACCGCGACGTCCAGCTGGGTCAGCTCCGTGCGCCACCTGGCCTCGATCGGCTCCAGCGCCTCCAGCACCACGGCGTCGAACCGCTCCGCCCTGCTGCGGGCCGCGGGCATCGTGGCCGGGTACAGCGGACCGCGCAGCCCTCGCCCGTGGCGGTCGCGCCTGCGCCGCCGAGGAGGACCCTGCCGCCGTGAACCCCGAGCCATCACCACGCCCCAAGACTAGTCAGCCCGTTCACCCCTTCGGCGGCCAGTGCCCCGACCTGCGAAGTTGGCTCGGCCAACGCACCCGTCGGTGAAACACCGAGGGCAATCCAACACAGCCGCCCCGCGACGCGATATCGTGCCCGCCGTGCGGAGCGTGAGACGGTGCTCTCGAACCGGGTGCGCGAACCCGGCAGTCGCCACGCTCACGTACGCCTACGCGGATTCGACGGCGGTCGTGGGCCCGCTGGCGACCTCGTCGGAGCCGCACAGCTACGACCTGTGCGAGGAGCACGCCCTGCGCCTCACCGCGCCGCGCGGCTGGGAGGTCGTGCGCTACCAGGGCGAGTTCGCGCCCCCCGAACCCACCGTCGACGACCTCACCGCGCTCGCCGAGGCCGTCCGGGAGGCGGGCCGGGTCGACCGTTCGCCGCAACCCCCCGAGGTGCCGCTCGGCACTATCAGGCGCGGCCACCTGCGCGTTCTGCCCGACCCGCGCGAAGACTGAGGCGACCCGGCGCGACGACGCCCCGCGCGCCGGTAGGCTGCTGACCGCAGTGTCAAGAGCTGATCTGGGAGTGTGGGCGTGCGCGATCTGTCCGGCATCGTCAAGGCCTACGACATCCGTGGTGTCGTGGGCGAGCAGCTCGACGTCGACGTGGTTCGCGACTTCGGCGCGGCCTTCGCGCGCCTGGTCGGCGGTCCGGCCATCGTGATCGGCCACGACATGCGCGACTCGTCCCCCGGCCTCGCCGCCGCCTTCGCCGAGGGCGTCACGAAGCAGGGCGTCGACGTGATCAGCATCGGTCTGGCCAGCACCGACATGCTGTACTTCGCCTCCGGCAAGCTCGACCTGCCCGGTGCGATGTTCACCGCCAGCCACAACCCGGCCAAGTACAACGGCATCAAGCTCTGCCGCGCGGGCGCCGCCCCGGTCGGCCAGGACACCGGCCTGACGCAGATCCGCGAGGACGCGGAGCAGGGCGTGGCCGACGCCGAGGGCGTCGCCCCCGGCACGCTGTCCGAGCGCGACATGCTCACCGAGTACGCCGCCTACCTGCGCGAGCTGGTCGACCTGCGGACCATCCGCCCGCTGAAGGTCGTCGTGGACGCGGGCAACGGCATGGGCGGCCACACCGTCCCGGTCGTGTTCGACGGCCTGCCGATCGACGTCGTCCCGATGTACTTCGAGCTGGACGGCAACTTCCCGAACCACGAGGCCAACCCGCTCGACCCGAAGAACATCGTCGACCTGCAGGCCAAGGTCCGCGAGGTCGGCGCCGACGCGGGCCTGGCCTTCGACGGCGACGCCGACCGCTGCTTCGTCGTGGACGAGCGCGGCGAGCCCGTCTCGCCCAGCGCGATCACCGCCCTGGTCGCCTCGCGCGAACTGGCCAAGGACCCCGGCGGCACGATCATCCACAACCTGATCACCTCGCGCGCCGTGCCCGAGATCGTCCGCGAGAACGGCGGCACGCCCGTGCGCACCCGCGTGGGCCACTCGTTCATCAAGCAGGAGATGGCCACCACCGGCGCCATCTTCGGCGGCGAGCACTCGGCCCACTACTACTTCCGCGACTTCTGGCGCGCCGACACCGGGATGCTCGCCGCGATGCACGTGCTGGCCGCGCTCGGCGAGCAGGACGGCGCCCTGTCCGCCCTCACCGCGGACTACGAGCGGTACGCCGCCTCGGGTGAGATCAACTCGACGGTCGCCGACCAGGCGGGCAGGCTTGCCGCGATCAAGGCCGAGTTCGGCGCCCGCGAGGGCGTGGAGCTGGACGAGCTGGACGGTCTCACCGTCTCGCTGCCCGACGGCTCCTGGTTCAACCTGAGGGCGTCGAACACCGAGCCGCTGCTGCGCCTGAACGTCGAGGCGGCCGACGCCGCCTCGGTCGCCGCGCTGAGCGACGAGGTGCTGGCCATCGTCCGCGCCTGAGGCGCCGGACAGCACGAGGAGGAACTGGTGCAACTCGACCCGCGGCTGCTCGAAGTACTCGCTTGCCCGTGCCCCGAGCACGCTCCGCTGCGGCAGGGGACCGGCCCCGACCCGGCTCTGGAGTACCTGACCTGCACGGCGTGCGGCAGGACCTACCGGGTGGAGGACGGCATCCCGGTGCTGCTGCTCGGCGAAGCCGTCGAGCCGGCAGCGGGGTGAGCACCCGTGCTCGACGACACACTGCTGGACGACCAGCGCAGGCTCGCCGACGCCGACACCGATGACCTGCTCCGCGCCGCGGCGCGGGCGGGCGCCCAGGTCAGGGCCACCGCCGAGGCGGCGGCCGAGCTGGGCGTCGACCGGGTGATGCGGGAGCGCCCCAGGGCGCTCGTCCTCATCACCCGGCCGGGTGTCGGCCCGGCGGTCGCCAACCTGGTGACCGCCCTGCTGGGCCCACGCTGCCCCGTGCCGGTCGTGGTCTCCGACGAGGCCCCCGGCTGGGTCGGCGCGCTCGACGTGGTCCTCGCGCACACCGAGGACCCCGGCGACCACGTGCTCGCCGAGTCGGTCGACCTGGCGGGCAGGCGCGGCGCCCGCGTGCTGCTGACCGCCGAGCCCGACGGACCCGTCGCGGCCTCGGCGGCCAGGCACGCGCTGCTCGTCCCGCCCAGGGTGCCGGTGCCGCAGGGCTTCGGGTTCGTCCGGGCGTTCGCGGCCTGGTCGTCCGCGCTGAGCGCGCTCGGCCTGCTGGAGGTCGACCTCACCCAGGTCGCCGACGAGCTCGACCGCGAGGCCGAGCGCGACCACCCCGTGCACGAGTCGTTCGTCAACCCGGCCAAGTCGCTCGCGCTGCGCGTCGCCGAGCGCACCCCGCTGCTGTGGGGGCTGGACGACATGGCCACGGCCGTGGCGGGCCACGGCGCGGGCGTCCTCGCCCGCCACGCCGGGCTCGTCTGCGACGTGGCGCCGCACCGGCAGGCGATCACCCGGACCGCGCTGCACCGCAGAGCCGTGCAGGGCACCTCGGGGGCCGACATCTTCGCCGACCCGGACGACGAGCCGGGCGGTCAGGTCAGGGTGCTGCTGCTCGCGGTCCGCCGGGGCCAGCAGGCCGAGCAGGCCAAGCTCGCGGCCGTCCGGTCGCTCGCCGGGGCCGACGTGCTGGAACCGGCGGAGGAGGTGTCCGGCGGGGACGCGGTGTGCTCGGCGCTGCTCGCGCTGAGGTTCGAGCTCGCCTCGCTCTACCTCGGGCTCGCGGCGGGCACCCTCGGGGGGCCGGGCCGCTACGCGTCCGCCGTCTGAGCCCCCGCCGAGCACCGAGCCAGCCTGAGCACCGAGCCAGCCCGAGCACCGACCAGCCGGACGCCGGCGCCAGACCGGCCCCGGTACGAGTAGCCCCTGCCCGAGGGAAGTGGACGTCAAGTGGAACTGCTGCACAACGCGGTGCGCGCGTACGCGTGGGGATCGCGTACCGCCATCGCCGAGATGCTCGGGCGGGAGGTGCCCGCCCCGCACCCCGAGGCGGAGCTGTGGATGGGCGCCCACCCCGGCGACCCGTCCCGCGTCATCGGACCTGACGGGACCCGCCGCAGCCTGCTCGACCTGCTCGCCGAGGACCCGCGCGGCCAGCTCGGCGCGGGCTGCGCCGAGCGCTTCGGCGGCAGGCTGCCGTTCCTGCTGAAGGTCCTCGCCGCCGAGGAGCCGCTGAGCCTGCAGGCCCACCCGTCCGCCGAGCAGGCCGCCTTCGGGTTCGCCGCCGAGGACGCCGCGGGCCTTGCCGTGGACTCGCCGATAAGGAACTACAAGGACCCCTCGGCCAAGCCCGAGCTGATCTGCGCGCTCACCGAGTTCCACGCGCTCGCAGGCTTCCGCGCCCCGGACCGCACGGTCGCGCTGCTCCGCTCGCTCGACGCGCCCGACCTCGCGCCCTACACCGAGCTGCTCGCCGCCCAGCCGGACGGCAGCGGCCTGCGCGCCCTGTTCACCACCCTGATCACCCTGCCGCAGAACTCGCTCGACGGGCTCCTGCCGCAGGTGCTCGACGCGTGCGTGGCCCACGTGAAGGACCGCGGCGAGTTCGACGCCGAGTGCCGCACCGCGCTGGAACTGGGCGAGGCGTACCCCGGCGACGCGGGCGTGCTGGCCGCGCTGCTGCTCAACCGGATCGTCCTGCGCCCCGGCGAGGCCATCTACCTGCCCGCGGGCAACCTGCACGCCTACCTGCACGGCACCGGCGTGGAGATCCTCGCCAACTCGGACAACGTGCTGCGCTGCGGCCTCACGCCCAAGCACGTCGACGTGCCCGAGCTGATGCGCGTGCTCGACTTCAGCAGCGGCGACATGCCCGTGCAGCGCGGCGAGCCCACCCGGCCCGGCCTGTGGGTGTACCGCACCCCGTGCCCCGAGTTCGAGCTGTCCCGCATCGAGCTGGCGGCGGGCGAGAGCGTGGAGGTCGACCACGGCGGGCCGCAGATCGTGCTGTGCGCCGAGGGCTCGGCGACGCTGTCCGTGCACCGGGGCGGCCACGCCGACGTGCTGGAACTGCGCCGGGGCCAGTCCGTGTGGCTGCCCGCCGCCGACCCGGCGCTGCGCGTCGAGGCGACCGAGGACGCCCAGCTGTTCCGCGCTACCCCCGGTGTTCCGTAGAGCTCTCCACTAAGGTCTCACCGTCACTTCACACGACGCGTGGACCACAGGGAGCACAGGGTGTCAGCAGGAGGCGGTACCAAGGCCATCATCGCCGCGTTGGTGGCGAACGCGGGGATCGCGGTGGCCAAGTTCGTCGGCTTCCTCGTCACGGGGTCGTCGTCGATGCTCGCCGAGTCGGTGCACTCGGTGGCCGACACCTCGAACCAGGGGCTGCTGCTGCTGGGGCAGAAGACCTCGCAGCGCAAGGCCACCCAGAACCACCCGTTCGGATTCGGGCGTGACCGCTACTTCTACTCGTTCGTGGTGGCGCTGCTGCTGTTCACGCTCGGCTCGGTGTTCGCGCTCTACGAGGGCATCCACAAGCTGGAGGCCCACGAGGAGCTGACCTCGCCGATCGTGGCCGTGGTCATCCTGGTGCTGGCCATCGGCCTGGAGAGCTACAGCTTCGCCACCGCCATCAAGGAGTCCAAGGCGATCAAGGGCGACGCCACCTGGTGGGAGTTCATCCGCAAGTCCAAGGTGCCCGAGCTGCCCGTGGTGCTGCTGGAGGACGCGGGCGCGCTGCTCGGCCTCGTCCTGGCGCTGATCGGCGTCGGCCTGAGCACGCTGACCGGCGACCCGGTGTGGGACGCCATCGGCACCATCTGCATCGGCGTGCTGCTCGGCGTGATCGCCGTGATCCTCATCATCGAGATGAAGTCGCTGCTGATCGGCGAGGGCTCCTCCCCGGCTGAGCTCGACCTGATCGTCGACGAGCTGGCGGCGGGCAAGGTGCAGCGGGTCATCCACATCCGCACCCAGTACATCGGCCCCGACGAGCTGCTGGTCGCGGCCAAGATCGCCCTGGACCCCGGTCTGGAGACCGTCGACATCGCGCAGGCCATCAACGACGCCGAGCACCGCGTGCGCAACAAGGTCCCGGCCGCCCGGCTCATCTACCTGGAGCCCGATCTGGACCGCTCCCTGAACGCCTGACCCGAAAGCATTACCCCATTAGGGTGAGTTGCTTGTTTGTCAGCGGGAGAGCAGGGGAAGGGAACGGCCGTGCCGGGCAACGGGTTGTGGCGAACGAAGTCGATCGAGCAGTCGATCGCTGATACGGACGAACCGGACACCAAGCTGCGCAAGGACCTCACCGCCTGGGATCTGACGATCTTCGGCGTGGCCGTGGTGATCGGCGCGGGCATCTTCACCCTCGCCGCCAGCACGGCGGGCAACCTCGCGGGTCCCTCGGTGTCGCTGGCCTTCGTGCTCGCGGCCGTGGCCTGCGCGCTCGCCGCGCTGTGCTACGCCGAGTTCGCCTCCACCGTGCCGGTGGCGGGCAGCGCCTACACGTTCTCGTACGCGACGTTCGGCGAGTTCGCGGCGTGGATCATCGGCTGGGACCTGGTGCTGGAGTTCGCGGTCGGCGCGGCGGCGGTCAGCAAGGGCTGGTCGCAGTACCTCCAGACGGTGCTGGGGCAGTTCGGGCTGGAGCTCAAGACCACGGTGGACGCCGGGTCGGTCGAGGTCGACTGGGGCGCGCTGCTGCTCGTCGCGTTCCTGACCGCGCTGCTGGTCTTCGGCACCAAGATGTCCTCGCGGGTCAGCGCCGTCATCACCGCGATCAAGATCGCGGTGGTGCTGCTGGTCATCGTGCTCGGCATCAGCTACATCAACACCGACAACTACAGCCCGTACATCCCGCCCGCCGAGTCGGGTCCCGAGGTGGCGAGCGGGCTGGACCAGTCGCTGTTCTCCCTGCTCACCGGCTTCGGCGGCAGCACCTACGGCGTGATGGGCCTGCTGGCCGCCGCGTCGCTGCTGTTCTTCGCGTTCATCGGCTTCGACGTGGTCGCCACGACCGCCGAGGAGACCAGGAACCCGCAGCGCGCCGTGCCGCGCGGCATCCTCGGCTCGCTCGCGATCGTGACCGTGCTGTACATCGCGGTCACGCTCGTGATCACCGGCATGGTGCCGTACGACAAGCTCAAGACCCAGCCGGACGGCAGCCGCGCCACCCTGGCGACCGCGTTCGCCGACAACGGCGTGGACTGGGCCGCCACGGTCATCTCCGTCGGCGCGCTGGCCGGCCTCACCACCGTGGTCATGGTGCTGATGCTCGGCCAGACTCGGGTGATCTTCGCGATGTCCCGCGACGGCCTGCTCCCCAGGGGCCTGGCCAAGACCGGGACGCGCGGCACCCCCGTGAAGATCACCATCGGCATCGGCCTGCTGGTCGCCGTCGCCGCGGGCTTCTTCCCGGCGGGCAAGCTGGAGGAGATGGTCAACGTCGGCACGCTCTTCGCGTTCGTGCTGGTGTCGGCCGGTGTGCTGGTGCTGCGCAAGACGCGGCCCGACCTCAAGCGCGGGTTCCGGGTGCCGTGGGTGCCCTTTATCCCGGTCCTGGCGATCCTCGCCTGCCTGTGGCTGATGCTGAACCTGACCGCGCTCACCTGGGTCCGGTTCCTGGTGTGGATGGCGCTCGGCGTCGTCGTGTACTTCGCCTACGGGCGCAGGCACTCCCTGCTCGGCAAGCAGGGGTCGGACGCGCCGGTCGCGAAGCGGGACGAGTAGTCCCCGAGCACTCGGCGGAAGGGCGGTCCCCGGCGGGGGCCGCCCTTCCGGCGTTCCGGGGCCCGATCCGCCGTGGTCAAGCCCCCGTCGCCCATCCGGGGACTCTTCCCGGTGACGGCGAAAACCCGGCGTGGCTGGCGGTACTGTCGGGTGAATCCCGATCAGGAGGAACCCTGTGACCAGCACGATCCCGGCCCTGGCTCAGACCCGCAACGGTATCGACTTCGCCGTGGCCGATCTGTCCCTGGCCGACTTCGGGCGCAAGGAGATCCGGCTCGCCGAGCACGAGATGCCCGGTCTGATGGCGCTGCGCCGCGAGTACGCCGAGGTGTACCCGCTCAAGGGCGCGCGCGTGTCCGGGTCGCTGCACATGACCGTGCAGACCGCCGTGCTCATCGAGACCCTCGTCGCGCTCGGCGCGGAGGTCCGCTGGGCCTCCTGCAACATCTTCTCCACCCAGGACCACGCCGCCGCCGCCGTCGTGGTCGGCCCGCACGGCACCCCGGAGGAGCCGCGCGGTGTGCCGGTGTTCGCCTGGAAGGGCGAGTCGCTGGCCGAGTACTGGTGGACGGCGGAGTCCATGCTCACCTGGCCGGACGGTCAGGGTCCGAACATGATCCTGGACGACGGCGGCGACGCGACCCTGCTGGTGCACAAGGGCGCCCAGTACGAGAAGGCCGGCGTCGTCCCGGCCGCCTCCGAGGACGACTCGGAGGAGTGGGCGCTGGTCCTGGAGACGCTGCGCAACTCCCTGGCCTCCGACGCGGGGAAGTGGACCAGGATCGCCGAGGGCATCCGCGGGGTCACCGAGGAGACCACCACCGGCGTCATGCGCCTGTACCAGCTGGCCGCCGCGGGTGAGCTGCTGTTCCCGGCGATCAACGTCAACGACGCCGTCACCAAGTCGAAGTTCGACAACCGGTACGGCATCCGGCACTCGTTGATCGACGGGATCAACCGGGGCACGGACGTGCTCATGGGCGGCAAGGTCGCGGTGATCTGCGGTTACGGGGACGTGGGCAAGGGCGCGGCGGAGTCGCTGCGCGGGCAGGGCGCGCGGATCGTGGTGACGGAGATCGACCCGATCTGCGCGTTGCAGGCGGTGATGGACGGCTACGACGTGCAGACCCTGGAGTCGGTGCTGCCCAGGGCCGACATCGTGATCACGACCACGGGCAACAAGGACGTGGTGCGCATCGAGCACATGGCGGCGATGAAGCACCAGGCGATCGTGGGCAACATCGGCCACTTCGACAACGAGATCGACATGGCCGGCCTGGCCCGGTTCCCCGGTGTGCGGCGGATCAACATCAAGCCGCAGGTGGACGAGTGGGTGTTCCCGGACGGGCACTCGATCCTGGTGCTCTCGGAGGGCAGGTTGCTCAACCTGGGCAACGCGACCGGTCACCCGAGCTTCGTGATGTCCAACTCCTTCTCCAACCAGGTGATCGCGCAGATCGAGCTGTTCGGCAAGCACACCGAGTACGACCGCGAGGTCTACCGGCTGCCGAAGAAGTTGGACGAGAAGGTCGCCCGGATCCACCTGGAGGCCCTGGGCGGGGAGCTGACCAAGCTGTCCAAGGACCAGGCCGAGTACATCGACGTCGACGTCGAGGGGCCGTACAAGCCGGAGCACTACCGCTACTGACCGGGCTCCGGTGGGGCGGTCGGGCTCACCCCCCGGCCGTCCGCCGGTCTCCGGGACCCGCT
Source organism: Actinosynnema mirum DSM 43827 (assembly GCF_000023245.1). GTDB lineage: Bacteria > Actinomycetota > Actinomycetes > Mycobacteriales > Pseudonocardiaceae > Actinosynnema > Actinosynnema mirum. Next base: position 7,410,335 of record NC_013093.1, on the reverse strand, counting down.
CAGGTCCACTCGACGGCGACGCCCGCCAGCCCCGGCCCGACGTCGCAGAAGTACGCGCTGACCACCCCGCCGAGCCCGCACACCAGCTCGTCCACCTCGACCGGTGTCGCGTCGGTGTCCTGCCGGAACTGCTTGGTGCACCGCGCGGGCAGCGCCCTGCGGTGGAACGCCAGCTGGAGCAGGTAGCCCCGGCACGGCTCGCGGAACGTCCGGTGGTGCCCCGGTGTCGGGCCGCCGCTGTCGTCCACGACGGTGAAGCTGAAGACGTGCTCCTCGCCCTCGGCGAGCCTGCGGTCGAACAGCAGCTCGAACGCCAGCCCGCGCGACGCGCTCTGCCTGCGCACCCGCCCCTGGCGGCAGCCCTCGGCGGGGCGCACCAGCGCGTTGTCGATCAGGCAGCCCTCGTCGCCCTGGTGCACCGCGAGGTACCGGTCGGGTCCGGCCCGCAGCGCCCGCACCACCAGCCGCGTGGTGATGCTCCGCTGCTCGCGGGACGAGCCGACCACGATCGTGTCGTGCACGGACAGCACTTCCAGGTCGGCGTTCGCGCGGGCGCTCTCCGGCACCGCCTCGAACTCGGCCAGCAGCGGCGCGGTCTGCACCCACGCGGTGGCCAGCCCCGAGAACGAGGGGGCCGAGCGGGGGAGCCGGGGCTGCGGGCGGTTGCCGATCAGCTTCACCAGCGACTCGGCGGGCAGCCGCAGCACGCTCTCCAGGGCGCGCACGGTCGGGATGGCCCTGGGCACCTCCGGGTGGCGCAGCCCGCGCTGCCAGTAGCTCAGCGTGGACTGGCCCACCTGAACACCCAGCTGTTCCAGGTGCGCGCGCAACCGTGCGAGTGACAGCCCCCGGTGCGCGATCGCGTCGTGCAACGCCCGGTGGAATGGCCCGTAGCGCAGCGTTTCCACCAGTGCGTCCGGTAGTCCCCCGGTGGAGTGGGCGTCGGGCTCCGCGAGGGGCCTGGCGTGTCCCGATTCCGCGCTCAACGCGGCACCACCCCTTCACACGGTGAGTTGGGTTCACCGTAGTCACTCATTACGGTGACCGAAAGGATCTCTGTTCACCCATATGGTGGATGTGTGCCGCCGAAAGGGCGGTGGAGCGGTTCCTGCGGGGGTCGCGGGGCGCGAAAACGCCCGGTGACGCGGGTCGCCGGGAACGCGGGCCCCGGAGGTCCTCGTCCGCCGCGTGCCGCCGAACGGTCGAGGGGGGTCGCGTCGTAGGGTGGCCGGGTGGGGAGACTCGTGGTGGTCGAAGGTCTCGACGGCGCCGGTAAGCGGACCTTGACCGGTGCGCTGACCGCCGAGCTGGTCTCGCGTGGCGCGCGCGTGATCACCGGGGCGTTTCCCCGTTACGGCCGGGACGTGCACGCGGACCTGGTGCGCGCGGCCCTGTACGGCGAGTTGGGGCCGCTGGTGGACGAGGTGCGCGGGATGGCGCTGCTGTACGCGCTCGACCGGCGTGGCGCCCGTGAGGAGTTGCGCGTGGGCCTGGCTTCGCACGACGTGGTGCTGCTGGACCGCTACATCGCCTCCGGCGCGGCCTACGGCGCGGCGCGGTTGCGCCAGGGCCCGGACGGCGAGTTCGTGGCGTGGGTCCGGGCGTTGGAGGTGGACCGCTTCGAGTTGCCGCTGCCGGACCTGCAGCTGCTGCTGCGCGTCCCCGCCGCCGTCGCCGAGCAGCGCGCCGCCCACCGCTCGGTGGCCTCGCGGTGGGCGGCGCGCTGCTCGCACAAAGATCAAGCAGGAGTCCGGGACCGCGGTGATGCGCGACCCCGTCAGCGGCGAACGGCGGGCACGGTGCGCGTGGGCACCGCTGCCCGCAGAGCACGATCGACCCGAAGCCGGATCACCGCCCACCCTCCACGAACCCGCGCACGACAGACGGACCGGGAAAGTCCTCGGGCACCGCGTCCATCAAGGTCTCGCTGACTCGCCGGCCCAGCCAGAAACCGGAATCGCGCCGTTCCCCGATCCTGCGAAACCCGGCCCGCTCGTACGCCGCGATAGCCCCGGTGTTGGGCGTGAGCACCGCCAGGTGCACGCAGGCGAGCGCGGACACGTGGAACGCGTAGTCGAGCGTCAACCGGGTCGCCTCGGTGCCCAGCCCCCTGCCCCGGTGTCCCGCGCCGAGCTGGATCACGAACTCGCCGGTGCGCACGTGGTGGTCGATCAGCACTGCCGTGGTTCCGACCGGTACCGGATCCTGTCCGGTCAGGTCGTACACGGTGAACCTGAGCTGGTCGTCGGTACCGCGAGCCTGGTGGCCGTACCCCTCACGCCGGTTCTCCAACGAGTCCGGTGTCTGGCGGCCGTAACCGATCAGCACGGAGGGGTCCTGCTCCCACCGCCAGTACTGGTCGACGAGGTCTGCGGAGAACGGGCCGAGTCCCGCCCGGTCCCCACGAAGCCACACGATCAGGTCGTCTTGAGGGCTCATTGCCTGATGTCTTCCCCTCGGTCCGGGATGGTGCGCAGCACGGCGAACCGGGCCGTCATGCCCGGAGGCTCGGCGACCGGTCGTCCCAGGGCATCCTCCACCCACGCGTGCACCCGCACGGGATCCGCCGCCACGCCGTGGCACCAGGTCACCCGTTGGCGAGCAGAGGCGAGCACGAGCACGATGGCGGCGGACTCCTCCAAGCACGCCACCCGACTCGGCACGACCATCCCGGCCCGGCGCACGGCGTGCGCGATCGACCGGACGCGCTCAGCCGGGGCAGCCCCGCGCGCCCAGGTGCCTGCGACCGTCAACAGTCGGATCAGCCGAGCTGTGCGGCCTCGCCGCCTGCCTGCTGCCAGCACCACGAGCACAACCGCCAAGGCGATCGCCGCGCGCGCGGTCGTGCGGAGCGGAGCCGGGACGAGCGCCGTGAGGCCAGCTGCCATCTCCTGCGTTCCCCAGCTCGGCTCCCACGGCGGCCCTCGGAAGGTCGAGAAACTCGATCGGGGCGCATCAGCCGTGGCCGGTTCGATCAGCCCTGCTGCGATCAACTGGTCCCGCAGGGTCCTTGCCGCTTCCTCGTCCAGCACACCGGGGACATCGGCGCAGCCGGTGGAGGTCGCCCGCTGCCACCACCGGGCCGCCGGGCCGATCAACGATTCCACCCGGCCGTTGAGGTAGTTCACGATCACCGTCACCGGACCGAGGTCCGCCGCCCGCACGTGTTCGGGAACGACTACGCGGCAAGTCGGCTTCATCCCGCCCCTCCCGTCCGGTGAAACGAGGCTTTGGACCAGGCGATCCTCGGCGTGGCGCTGTCGACCCGTGCCCACGCCTCCGCCGCGATGGCCGGTTCCACGTGTGACAACGGGCCGGGCAGCCCGGCTGCGGTCCTGGTGAGCGTGCGTCGCAACACCACCGGGTCCACCAGTCCCAGCGCGGCCAACCTGCCGTCCGCCAGTTCGTGCAGAGCTTCCAGGTTCGTCCGCATCCCCTGGTAGTGGTCGGCGTTGAAATCACCTTTGGTGGTGCGAGCGGTCAGCTCCGCGGGGAAGAGGTCCGACATGGCGTCGCGTAGCATCGGCTTGTAGTCGGCCGGGCTTGGCCGGTGGTCCAGTGGAATCGACAGGTAGGCGTCCACCACCCGCGAGTCGGTGAACGGGTTGTGCGCGGTCACCCCGTGCGCCTCGGCGAACTGGACGTCGGCGCGGGCCGACCGGCCGACTTCGGCCACGCCCTCGGACGTCGCGGTCACCGCGAATTCACCGGTGAGGGGCTCGTCCAGGTGATCAGCGCACACTTTGATCAAGTTGGCCAACCGTCGCCGAGCTTCCTCGGTCGCCCACGGCGGCGGTTCCTCCACCGCGCACCAGCCGACGTCCCCCTCCTCGTGGCGCGCTGACGACGTGGCGAGCAGCGCCGCTCCGAAGTCCAGCAGCGCGGCCCTGCGGGAACCGCGCGTGGTGCGGTGCGCCGTGCGCAGCAATGGCCAGACCGGGAGCCTCCGCAGGCGCGCCCACCGAACCGCCTCGATCGCACCGCGTCGGGCATGGCCGGTGGCGAGGAGGTCGGCGAGCACGATCGGCGGGGTGCACAGGAGGGTGTCCCCGCCATCGCCGGTCAAGTGGCAGTCGGTTCCCAGTTCGTCCCGCATCCAGCGGAGTTGGGCGGAGAGCCGGGCTTGCGCGATCGTGGACGGTGGGGGTTCATCGGTCACCGGGATCGCGTCCAACCCTGTGTAGGGGGCGTGCTCGGCGGAGAGCGGGAGCAGTCGATGGGTGATCCCGGACCGCTTGGCCGCCGCGCGGGCGTAGACGAGATCCCCGCCCTCGGCGCGTCCCGCCGGGTGCACCGTGACCCCGGACACAGCTTGACCCGTCCGGGGCGCGTGGTGCGCCAGCAAGGCGAGAGCGGTGGAATCCAACCCGCCCGACAAGTCGGAGGTAGGTCTCGCCGCTGCGCTGACCCGGACCGCCACCGCTGCCGCGAGTTCGGTGCGCAACGACCCGGACGTGGCGCAGGAGCGGGGACGGGGCCACCACACCCGGCGCACCGCCGCTGAACCGCCACGGGGCGACAGCGTGAGCCTGTGCCCGGCCGGGACGTGCGTCACACCGTCGAACAGGGAGCGCCCGGCGAGCAAGAGCGGTTCCGCAGGGGCGACGAGCCACGCGGCCAGCCAGCCCAGATCGAGTCCGCCGCCGGTCAAGCCCGCCAGCGCGCGGGAACTGGTCCCCCAGTACACGCCGCCGTCCGCGCGCACCAGGTACAGCGGCCACGCCCCGCCCAGGTCGGTCCACACCCGCACGTGCTCGTCCGTGACCTCCACCGTGGTGTAGCTGCCTGCCCAGCGCCACGACACCTCGTCGGGCACACCGCAGGCGCCCATGCGCCCCAGTTCCGCCGGCGTGGCGCCGCACGTCCCGATCAAAGCCACCGTGCGCCGGCCGGTTCGGGTGGTGCGCAACTCGTGGCTCGACCACTCGCCGACCGTCCAACAGCCCGGCAGGTGCGGCCACGCCGTTCCGGTGTCCGGTGCGCGTACTGGAGCCGTCGGGGTGCTGAAACCGCCTAACCAGCGCATGTCGTCCTCCTGTCCCGCGCGGTGGTGGTGCCTGACCTGAAACGTCGGATCGGGCACCACCACGAACCGGGTTAGTTGTAGGCCCGGCGCTTGTCCTCGGCACTGCCCTTGCCCTGGCCGAGGGTCACCGAGGACATGTCACCGATGGAGGTCAGCAGCACGGGCGCGTCGTGTCCCGATGGGGTCCCGTCCGTCGTGTGCTCCGGGGGCTCGTTCCACTGTTCCGGCAGAAGCGCCATGTCTCTCCTCCTGGGTAGCTGGACCTGTCGTGAGGGGGGTGAGCCACACGAGGCGGGCGGTGGTCCCGGTTGCGCGGTGGTGGAACCCGTGCAGCGCGCGTTCTGGAGATCCCAGGCGGAGGCGCGTTCGCCCGTCGACGCCGAGCACTTCGGTGTGGCCCTCGAACGCCATGCCCCACGCCGCGATCCGGCCGTCGACGTTGTCGCCGAGCACTTGGACCACGGCGAAGAGGCGAGGTGCCTCGTCCGAGACCAGTTCGTTCACCAGTTCAGCGAACTCGACCTCGTCGTGGGGTGGCGGCGTCGCGGAAGGGGCGGGCTCCTTCTCCGCTTCGGCCTCATGCTCACCGGTGCTCGACTTGAGCGGGAACGCCTGGTTTGCCTGGGCCGGCATCGTTGCCTCCTACGCGTGGTGCCCGCTCTGGTGCTGCGCGTAGAGCCCATCCTGATTGTGGACGTCCACTTATGAAAGTGGACGTCCAGTTTTACGCTCGAACGGTGTACGTCCAGGTGTGTCGTCGCGCGCCATTGCGGAGGTTGATCATGAACCAAGACAACGGCCTGGGCGGGGCAACGGTCCGCCGGTGGCAGCTCACCGGGACGTTGCGCCAACTCCGAGAGCAGGCCCGCCTCACGCACGACCAGGTCATCGAGGCGCTGCGGGAGCAGGGGCAGGGGAAGTGGTCCCGGCCGAAGCTGTCGCGCATCGAGAACCGCGAGCAGGGGGTCAAGCCCCGTGAGGTCGAGCAGTTGCTCGACGTCTACGGAGTCACCGACCAGGCCCTGCGCGACTGGCTGGTCGAGTTGGCGGGCGCGGCGCGCGAGCGCGGGTGGGCGGTCGACATCCGCAAGAGCCTTCCCGAGGACTTCCACGCGTTCCTGGACTGGGAGGTCGCCCTGGTCGCCTCCCGCCAGTTCTCGACCCTGCTGGTCCCCGGTCTTCTCCAGACCGCCGAGTACGCCCGCGCCTTGATCTCGGGCATCAACCCTGGGCTGGCGCAGGACGAGGTCGAGCGACGGGTCGCGGCGCGCATCACCCGTCAGCAGGTTCTCACCCGGCCGACTCCGCCCCACCTGCACGTCATCCTGGACGCGGGTTTGCTCGAACGGCCGGTCGGAACGCCGCTGATCATGCGCAACCAGCTCCGCCGCCTGATCGAGGCGGTGGACCGGCCCGGCACGACGGTCCAGGTCCTGCCGAAGTCCGCCGGGGCGAGTCCCGCGCTGGAGGGCCCGTTCTCGATCTTGACTCTGCCCGACCCCATCCCTGACGTGGGATACTCGGAGGGGCCGGGGCGAGCGGTCTACATCGAGGATCGCGACGACGTGCGGGCTTACACCCTGCGCTTCGGCATCCTCATCGAGCAGTCCCTGTCCCAGGTGGATTCGGTCGACCTGATCACCGAGGCCGCGAAGGGCTACGAGTGATACCCGAAGGAGGGTGGCGGATGGTCAACGATTCGTTCGCTCGCGCCCAGTGGCGCAAGAGCAGTTTCTCCGGGGGAGGCGGAACCGGAGGTGGTGAGTGCGTCGAGGTCGCTCCTCTGGAAGACGGCCGAATCGCTGTGCGCAACAGCAACCACCCTGACGAGGGGGTAGTGCTTTTCACCGTTGCCGAGATGGACGCCTGGCTGAAGGGCGTCAAGGCAGGTGAGTTCGACTACCTCGTCTAGCTGCTCCATCCCCGCCGTGTGCCGCCGAACGGTCGAGGGGGGTCGCGTCGTAGGGTGGCCGGGTGGGGAGACTCGTGGTGGTCGAAGGTCTCGACGGCGCCGGTAAGCGGACCTTGACCGGTGCGCTGACCGCCGAGCTGGTCTCGCGTGGCGCGCGCGTGACGACCGGGGCGTTTCCCCGTTACGGCCGGGACGTGCACGCGGACCTGGTGCGCGCGGCCCTGTACGGCGAGTTGGGGCCGCTGGTGGACGAGGTGCGCGGGATGGCGCTGCTGTACGCGCTCGACCGGCGTGGCGCCCGTGAGGAGTTGCGCGTGGGCCTGGCTTCGCACGACGTGGTGCTGCTGGACCGCTACATCGCCTCCGGCGCGGCCTACGGCGCGGCGCGGTTGCGCCAGGGCCCGGACGGCGAGTTCGTGGCGTGGGTCCGGGCGCTGGAGGTGGACCGCTTCGAGCTGCCGCTGCCGGACCTGCAGCTGCTGCTGCGCGTCCCCGCCGCCGTCGCCGAGCAGCGCGCCGCCCACCGCGAGGCCACCGAGGCCGACCGGGGCCGCGACGTCTACGAGTCCGACGGCGGCCTCCAGCGCCGCTGCGGCGAGGTCTACGACGGGCTCGCCGCCACCTCCTGGCTCTCGCCGTGGCGCGCCGTCGACGGCTCGGTGCCCGCCGCCGAGCTGGGCGTCGCCGCGATCGCCGACCTGCTCGCCTGACCGTTCGACCCTCCTCCGGGCGGGGGAGTAACGAAACGTGACCGCTGGGCCGATCAGCTCCCTGACGGGCGAGCAACGGCTGAGGTGGGCGGGTGGATCGGCGGCGAGCGCTGGTTACGGACCGGGACCGGGTGACGACCAGCGGCGATGAGCGCTGGGCGGTGCGGGAGAAGCGCGCGGGTAGTGGGACGATGTTCACCATGAAGGCACGCGTGCTCGTGGTGGACGACGACCCCGCCCTGGCGGAGATGCTGACCATCGTGCTGCGGGGCGAGGGGTTCGACACGGCCGTGGTCGCCGACGGCGCCCGTGCGCTCCCCGCGCTGCGCGAGCTCAAACCCGACCTCGTCCTGCTGGACCTGATGCTGCCGGGCATGAACGGCATCGACGTCTGCAAGGCGATCCGCTCGGAGTCCGGCGTCCCGATCGTCATGCTGACGGCCAAGAGCGACACCGTCGACGTGGTGCTGGGCCTGGAGTCCGGCGCCGACGACTACGTCGTCAAGCCGTTCAAGCCCAAGGAGCTGGTGGCGCGCATCCGCGCCCGGATGCGCCGCACCGAGGCCGAACCGGCCGAGGTGCTCCAGATCGGCGACCTGACCATCGACGTGCCCGGCCACGAGGTGCTGCGCGAGGGTCGCCCGATCCAGCTCACCCCGCTGGAGTTCGACCTGCTGGTCGCGCTGGCCCGCAAGCCGCGCCAGGTGTTCACCCGCGAGGTGCTCCTGGAGCAGGTGTGGGGCTACCGGCACGCCGCCGACACCCGCCTGGTCAACGTCCACGTGCAGCGGCTGCGCTCCAAGGTGGAGCGCGACCCGGAGCACCCCGAGGTCGTCCTGACCGTGCGCGGCGTCGGGTACAAGGCGGGCCCTCCGTGATCGACGGCTCGACGGGGTCCTGGTCCCGGCGGTGATGAGGACGCGACTGCTGGACCCGGTGGCGCGCGAGGCTCGCCGGGTGGCCGAGCGCGCGCGTCGCCAGGCGGTGCGCTTCGGCGAGCTGTGGCGCCGGTCGATGCAGCTGCGGGTGGTGGTGAGCACCCTCGCGCTGTCCTCGGCCGTGGTGTTCGTGCTCGGCATGGTCCTGCAGGAGCAGATCGTCAAGCAGCTCCTGGACGCCAAGACCGAGGCCGCCACCCGCCAGGCGGACGCCAGCGTCGCCGCGGTCCAGCCCGACCTGCTCGGCCTGAACCCCGGCCCGGACAGCGTCAAGGCCAGGTTCACCACCGCGCTCAACAAGATCAACGCCACCGGCACGACGCAGGAGGCCGCCACGTCCGGGGCGGGCGCGTTCGAGCCGGTGCTGGCCGACTCCGCGTTCGCGGGCTCGGACGGGCAGCTCAACGCGGTCGGGCCGTGGCGCGACGTGCCGGTGAGCCTGCGCGAGCTGGTCGAGCGCGGCAGCAGCGGCACCCAGATCAGCACCGTGGAGCGCGACAGCGGGCGCACCACGTTCCTGGTCGTGGGGATGCCGGTGGCCTCGTCGGCCCGGTCCATGCAGCTCTACCTGCTGTTCCCGCTGACCAGCGAGCAGACCACCGCCGAGTTCGCCCAGAACACCCTGATCGTCGGCGGCGTCGTGCTGCTCCTGCTGCTCGCGGCGATCGCGAACCTGGTCACCCGGCAGGTGGTGCGGCCCGTCCGGCACGCCGCCGAGGTCGCCGAGCGGTTCGCCGAGGGCAGCCTGGACGAGCGGATGCCCGTCGTCGGCGAGGACGACGTGGCCAGGCTCGCCCAGTCCTACAACGAGATGGCCGCGAGCATCCAGCGGCAGTTCCACCAGCTGGAGGAGTTCGGCCAGCTCCAGCGCCGGTTCACCTCGGACGTGTCGCACGAGCTGCGCACCCCGCTGACCACGGTGCGGATGGCCGCCGACGTGCTGCACGCCTCCCGCGAGCAGTTCCCGGCCGGGCTGGCCCGCTCCACCGAGCTGCTGGTCGACGAGCTGGACCGGTTCGAGTCGCTGCTCGGCGACCTGCTGGAGATCAGCAGGCTCGACGCGGGCGTCGAGGAGCTCTCGCCCGAGCTGGTGGACGTGCGGGTGCTCGTGCGCCGGGCGCACGACTCGGTGCGCGCCATCGCCAACAGCAGCGGCACGTCCGTCGTGCTGGACCTGCCCGAGCACGAGGTCACCGCCGAGATCGAGGCCAGGCGGGTCGAGCGCATCCTGCGCAACCTGCTGGCCAACGCGATCGACCACGGCGAGGGGCTGCCGGTCGAGCTGACCCTGCGCGGGTCGGGCGACGCGATCGCGGTGACCGTGCGGGACCACGGCGTGGGCCTGCGCTCCGGCGAGGCCGACCTGGTGTTCAACCGGTTCTGGCGCGCCGACCCGTCCCGCAACCGCCGCACCGGAGGCACCGGCCTCGGGCTGTCGATCAGCCTGGAGGACGCGCGGCTGCACGGCGGCTGGTTGCAGGCGTGGGGCGAGCGCGGGCACGGCGCGGTGTTCCGGCTGACCCTGCCGCGCGTGCACGGCGACGGGTTCGCCGAGAGCCCGCTGCCGCTCGTGCCGCCGGAGCTGGCGGACGTCGAACCGGCGCCGGACGAGGAGGAGGAAGTCGTCCTGCCGGTGGAGTTCACGGCGGGCGAGATCACCTGGCAGCCCGCGCAGCCGGTGGACGCGGACCGCGAGGTCCCGGACGAGCTGGGCGGGGTCGCGGTGGACGAGAGCTTCGAGCGCGACGAGCGCGCGGCGCGCGGGGACCACGGCGGGTTCGTGGGCGCGGACCTGGTGGACGCGGACCTCGCGGACGAGGAGCCGTCGGACGCGGAGCGGACCCAGCCGGTGCAGCCGCTCGGGCCGGACCGGCCGGAGCGGACCGGGCTGCTGCGGCGGGCCACCCGGCTGGCCAAGCGCGGCGCGGACCGGGCGGTCGACCGGGTGGGGCGGGCGGAGCGCGCCGAGCGGCCGGAGAAGCCGGAGAAGCCCGAGAAACCGGGGAAGCCCGGCAAGGGCGACCGGGCCGAGCGGATCGAGCGCGCGGGTCGCGCAGGCCGGGCGAGCCGGGTCGGCCGGGTGGTCAGGGGTGGCCGGACGGCGCGCGCCGCCAAGGCGGGCGAGGCCGGGGTCGTTCCCGACGCCGGTGGGTCCGCGCTCGTGGACCGGGCCGACGGGGCCGACCTGGCCCTTGACCCGCGCGCCGACGTGATCGGCGCCGACCCGGATCGCGCCGACCCGGCCCACACCGACCCGGCCCACACCGACCCTGCCCGCGCCGACGGGTTCGACCGCGCGGCCGAGCCCGGTGACGACCTCAGGGCCCGCCCGACCGCACGACCCGACGGCGCCGACCCGAGGCGCGAGGAGGACCGGTGAAGAAGCTCGTCGCGCTGCTCGCGGCGGTGCTGGCGCTGTCGGGGTGCGCGGCCATCCCGACCCAGACGTCGGTGTCGCCGATCAACCGGCGGGTGGGCAGCGCCGCCACCGCCGAGGCCGCCCCGCCGGTCAAGGACCTCGACCCGCTGAGCCTGGTGCGCGGGTTCGTCGACGCCACCAGCAACCCGGCGGGCGACTACGCGCAGGCCAAGGCCTACCTGACCGCCGACGCGGCCAAGGCGTGGAACACCAAGGACGCGCCGACGATCATCGAGACGGCCTTCAACACCGTGCCTGGCGAGGAGCCCGACGACCCCGACCGGCGCGCGGTGCAGCTCCAGGGCAAGTACCTCGGCAGGCTGGTCAACGACGGCTCGTTCACGCAGACCCTGGGCGACCTCCAGCAGTCGCTGGAGGTGGTGAAGGACGACGCCGGGCAGTGGCGCATCGCCACCGCCCCCGCGGGCGTCTTCATGCCGCTCAACGGCTTCCAGAGCAACTACCGCCGGGTCGTCCTGTACTTCTACACGCCGGACTTCTCCGTGCTCGTGCCCGACCCGCGCTACGTCGTGGTCCCGCCCGCCCCGAGCATCCCGCGCCGGGTGACCGAGCTGCTGCTCAACGGCCCGGCCGACGTGGTGCGCGGCGCGCTGGTCACCGCCATCCCGAACACCGCCCAGGCGCGGCGCAGCACCCAGGAGGGCGACGACGGGGCGCTGGAGGTGGACCTGAAGGACGTCGGCGACCTCACCCCGCAGCTGGCCAAGCAGATCGTGGCGCAGGTGGTGCGGTCGCTCAGCGGGGTGACCACCACCAGGGTCAAGGTGATGGTGGAGGGGCAGCCGATCTCCGCCGAGCAGGTCGAGTGGCGGGTCAACGACGTGGACACCGGCGAGGCCGCGGCCTCGCCGGACGCCGAGCTGCGCGGGCTCGCGGTCAGCGGCGGGCGGGTGCTCGGGCTCGCGGACGGGCAGCCGATCGCCGGTCCCGCGGGCGAGGGCGACTACACCGTGCTCAGCGCGGCGCAGTCGCTGGGCGGCAGCGAGCTGGCCGTGGTGGCCACCGCGAGCGGCGGCGGGGTGCGGCTGCTGGTCGGCGGGCTGAACGACGCGCTGAACCCGGTCGAGCTGACCGCGCGCGAGATGACCCGGCCGACGTGGGTGCGCGGCGGGCGCAAGGGCGACCGGGCCAACGAGGTGTGGACCAGCCACGACGGGACGAACGTGGTGCGCGTGGTGCGCACCGACACCGGGTGGGCGGCGACGGCGGTGAACGCGGACGCGCTGTCGATCTTCGGGCAGCAGATCACCGAGCTGCGGCTGTCCCGCGACGGGACGCGGGTCGCGGCGGTGATCAACGGCAAGCTCGTGCTGGCGGCCGTGGTGCGGGCGCAGGACGGCGCGGTGACGCTCAAGAGCGCCAGGACGCTCCAGGGGAACACGCTGGGCACCAACGCGCTGTCGCTCGACTGGCTGGCCCCGGACGTGCTGGTGGTGAGCACGTCGCTGCCCGCGTGGCCGATCGCGAAGGTCAACATCGACGGGATGAAGATCGAGCGGTACAACACCTCGAACCTGACCGTGCCGGTGAGCTCGGTGAGCGCGGCCCCGGCGCGCAACGTCGTCGCGGTGGACCGCAGCGGGTTGTGGAGCACCGCCGACATCGGGGACGTGTGGCGGCAGCCGGGCCCGCTGCTGCCGTCGACGGCGAAGGTGTTCTACCCCGGCTGACCGATTTTCCTCCGGCGCGGGGCGGCGCATTGCCGTGTCCGTCCTGTGATCGGGGGGCGGAAAGCGGCTTCTTCCGGTTCGGGTGAACCCTCCGGTCATCCCATGGTGAAGGACTTTCACCTCACTTCGCGTTTCACCTGATCGTGTCTGCGGGTACCCCCGTTTTCCGGTGTGGAATTGTCGGACCCCCGGAGCAGGCTCGACCTCGTGCTGATCGAACTGCTGTTCCCGCCCCGTTGTCCCGGCTGCGGCTCGGGCGGCGCGGTCGCCTGCCCGGCGTGCCTCGTGGGCTTCGGACCGCCACGCCGCGTGTCCGTCCGGGGTCTTCCGGTGTTCACACTCGCCGACCACGCGGGCGCGGCGCGGGCGCTGCTGCTCGCGTTCAAGGAGCGCGGGCGGCGCGACCTGGCCGCCGCGCTCGGCGCGCTGCTGGCCACCGCGCTGCCGCTGCTGCCCCTGCCGCCCGGCCCGGTGTGGTTCGTGCCCGCCCCGTCCACCCGCCGCGCCGCGCGGCGCAGGGGCGGCTCGCACGTGGACGCGGCGCTGCGGAGTGCCGGAGTGCCGCGCGCGCCGGTGCTGGGGCTGGCCTCGGGCGCCCTCGACTCGGTGGGGCTGACGGCCGCCCAGCGGCGGGCCAACCTGCGCGGACGGGTGCTGCTGCGGGCCGGGCCGGTGCCGCCCGCCGGGGCGGTGTGCGTGGTCGTGGACGACGTGGTGACGACCGGGGCCACGGCGCTGGAGTGCGCGCGGGTGTTGCGCTCGGCGGGGTTCCGGGTACCCCTCGCGCTGACCTTCACGAGCGCCTGCAAAACGGAGCCCGACGGGTGAACGGCGGCGGGAACCCGAGCGCGTTCCCGTCCGTTGGCCGGACATGACGCCCGCGCGGAGGCCGTTCGGCCGGACCGGACAGCGGACGGGTGCGCCCATGTCACTGGACCTGACGGGGGAGAAGGGCCTGCGGGCCCGACCCCGGCGGGACCAACGTCCCGGCGCGCGCGACCGAAGGTCGTCGCTCTGCGTCATCAACCGGAAATTCTTGGTTTCCCCCGCCTCGGGGGCTGTCGCCGCAGCGGATACCGGGCTAACGTGCACCGCTATCAAGCGTTCCCGGCATTCACGGGGAGGAGGCGAAAAGCCCATGACCCTGGCACCGGAGAAGCGCTGAGTGACGCCAACCCCCCAGCGACTGTCCGCGACCTACGGGTTCGCGCGACACGGTGCCAAAACGATCCACAGGCAGAGCTCGCAGCAACGCGAGGGAGGTCGTGTATGGACATCGTCGTGAAAGGCCGCAACGTCGAGGTGCCCGAGCACTACCGGGTGCACGTCGCCGAAAAGCTGGCCCGGCTGGAGCGGTACGACCGCAAGGTCATCCGCTTCGACGTGGAGCTGTTCCACGAGCCGAACCGCAGGCAGAGCAAGAACTGCCAGCGGGTGGAGATCACCGGCAAGGGGCGCGGGCCCGTGATCCGCGCCGAAGCGAGCGCTGGCGACTTCTACGCCGCGCTCGACACCGCGGTGGCGAAGCTGGAGAGCAGACTGCGCCGCACGCACGACCGCAGGCGCGTGCACTACGGACGCAGGGGCACCACGTCCGTCGCCGAGGCCACCGGAGGGCTCGCGGACGTGCTCGTGTCCGACGGCCAGGCCGCCGCGCAGGGCCGCACCGCGCTCCTGGAGGCGGCGCCCCAGTCCGAGGACGGGTACGACGCCGAGGTGCCCGCTCAGCGCTGGGACGACGGGCTGGACGACAACCTGCCCGGTCAGATCGTGCGCGAGAAGGAGCACGCGGCCAAGCCCATGACGGTCGACCAGGCCCTCTACGAGATGGAGCTCGTGGGCCACGACTTCTACCTCTTCGCGGACGCGGACTGCGGACGACCCAGCGTCGTCTACCGGCGCAGGGGATTCGACTACGGCGTGATCAGGCTCGCCTGATCCTCAGCGGTTCCGGCTGGTCTGCGCGCAGAAACCCCCGGAGCCGCCCGCCCGCGGGAGCTGCGGGCGCCCGCCCGCAGGAGTTGCGGGCCGACAGCCGGACAACGGGCCTTCGAGCAGGCCCCAGTCGAACGCAGGAGGACCGACACACCCTGAGCGGGCCCACCGGCACCCGGAGCCGAGGGCTCCACCGGCAAGACCCGCTCAGGCCTGATCCGTCACAAGCCGACGCGACAAGCCCACACGCGACAAGCCCGGAGGGGCGCGGCGCACAGCCTTCCACCCCCTGGGGACCCCGGCGTCCAGGCGACCCGAGCAGCTCGCCCCCGGAGTCCCGGGCACCGGAAGGCCCGCCACACCCCGCAGAGCGGTCCGGCCACTCCCGCCGGCCCGCCCGATCCCCGGTTCCCGAGACCGCGAACGCGAGGTCACCGGACCCGTGGCCCACCCCAACCCCCGGCCCGCGCCGAGCCCGACCGGCGCTCCACAAGAGCGCCCGAGGACTCCCACGCGAACGCCGGCCCCACCCCAGGGCCACCCGCGACCACCCGCGACCCGATCCCGCGACCCGAGGACAACCGACGACCTACTGACCGAACCAGACCCAATACCGGTCGGCCCCCGGCGCCCCAACGCGCCGGGGGCAAGGCCGCGTCCGGGGACGGGGCACCTCCCCGAGGCGACCCGCGCGAACCCCGCCGGGCAGCCGCAAGAACGCCGGGCAGCCGCAAGAACGCTGGGCAGCCCCAAGAACAAAACCCGCCCGACGCCAAGCAGGCCCACTGGCCGCTCCACTGCGCCAGCAACTCGCCGCACACCCCGCCGATCCCCTCGCCCGGCCGATCTCTCGCTGCGCTGATCGCCTCGCTGATCGCCTCACTGCGCCGACCTCTTGGCCGCACCGCAGTCGTTCTCCACGCATCGGACGCCCGCTCACCCCCGCCCACCCGCCACGCCGCTCACGTCCGCCACGACGGAGTGAACTTGATCGCCTTATCCCCGTCTTCGGCGTGCTCCCGCCCCTCCCATCCGGCAAGATCCCGACCCCGCGGCCGGTTGTTCGCCCCGGCCCTGCTCCGACGGGTCCCGAAGGGCTCGCCGGTGGTTCCTACCTGTGTCTGTGCACACACCTTCACGACTTGCCTACGATGGCCATAGGTGAGGGGCCCACCGCCACCCCGGTGGACCCGAAGGAAGGCGCCCGCCGGGCGCGACGCGATGAGGTAATGAGGTCGACCCGAGATGGTGCTGTCCCGACTGCTCCGCGCAGGCGAAGGCAAGATGCTCAAGCGCCTGCGCAACATCGCAGCGCACATCAACAACCTCGAAGACGACGTCGTCGACCTCTCCGACGCCGACCTCAGGGCCAAGACCGAGGAGTTCCGCAAGCGCCACGCCGACGGCGAGTCGCTCGACGAGCTGCTGCCGGAGGCGTTCGCCGTCGTCCGCGAGGGCGCGAAGCGGGTGCTCGGCCAGCGGCACTTCGACGTCCAGCTGATGGGCGGCGCGGCGCTGCACCTCGGGCAGATCTCCGAGATGCGCACCGGTGAGGGCAAGACCCTGACCTCGGTGCTGCCCGCCTACCTGAACGCGATCGCGGGCAAGGGCGTGCACGTCGTCACGACCAACGACTACCTCGCCAAGCGCGACTCGGAGTGGATGGGCCGCATCCACCGCTTCCTCGGCATGACCGTCGGCGCGATCCTGTCCGACATGACGCCGGAGCAGCGGCGCGCGGCCTACAACGCCGACATCACCTACGGCACGAACAACGAGTTCGGCTTCGACTACCTGCGCGACAACATGGCGTGGAGCCTGGACGAGTGCGTGCAGCGCGGCCACTTCTTCGCCGTGGTCGACGAGGTCGACTCGATCCTCATCGACGAGGCCCGCACGCCGCTGATCATCTCCGGCCCGGCCGACCAGTCGTCGCGCTGGTACCTGGAGTTCGCCCGCCTGTCCACGCTGCTGCGCAAGGACACCCACTACGAGATCGACGAGCGCAAGCGCACCGTCGGCGTCTCGGAGACCGGTGTCGCCTTCATCGAGGACCAGCTCGGCATCGAGAACCTCTACGAGGCGGCGAACACCCCGCTGGTCGGCTACCTGAACAACGCCATCAAGGCGAAGGAGCTGTTCAGCAAGGACAAGGACTACATCGTCCGCAACGGTGAAGTCATGATCGTCGACGAGTTCACCGGCCGCGTGCTCTCGGGCCGCCGCTACAACGAGGGTATGCACCAGGCGATCGAGGCCAAGGAGGGGGTGGAGATCAAGGCCGAGAACCAGACCCTCGCCACGATCACCCTCCAGAACTACTTCCGCCTCTACGAGCGCATGGGCGGCATGACCGGCACCGCCGAGACCGAGGCCGCGGAGTTCTACCAGACCTACAAGCTCGGCGTGGTCCCCATCCCGACCAACCGCCCGATGAAGCGCCGCGACCAGCCGGACCTGGTCTACAAGTCCGAGGAGGCGAAGTTCCAGGCGGTCGCCGAGGACATCGCCGAGCGGCACGAGAAGGGCCAGCCGGTCCTGGTCGGCACGACCAGCGTCGAGCGCTCCGAGTACCTGTCGAAGCTGCTGGTGCGGATGAACATCCCGCACGAGGTCCTCAACGCCAAGCACCACGACCGCGAGGCGCTGATCATCGCCCGCGCCGGTCGCAAGGGCGCGGTCACCGTCGCGACGAACATGGCCGGTCGAGGCACCGACATCGTGCTCGGCGGCAACCCGGACATCCTGGCCGACCACGAGCTGCGCGACCGCGGCCTCGACCCGGTGGAGAACGTCGACGAGTACCAGGCGGCCTGGTCGAAGCTGATCGAGGACGTCAAGGCCGAGGTCAAGGCCGAGAGCGAGGCGGTCCGCGACGCGGGCGGCCTGTACGTGCTCGGCACCGAGCGCCACGAGTCCCGCCGCATCGACAACCAGCTGCGCGGCCGCTCCGGCCGCCAGGGCGACCCCGGCGAGTCCCGGTTCTACCTGTCGCTGCGCGACGAGCTGATGCGCCGGTTCAACGCGGCCATGGTCGAGAACGTGATGACCCGCCTGAAGGTGCCGGACGAGCTGCCCATCGAGCACAAGTGGGTCACCAACGCGATCCGCAGCGCGCAGACCCAGGTCGAGCAGCAGAACTTCGAGATCCGCAAGAACGTCCTCAAGTACGACGAGGTCATGAACGAGCAGCGCAAGGTGATCTACGCCGAGCGCCACCGCGTCCTCGCGGGCGAGGACCTGCGCGAGCAGGTCACCCACATGATCAAGGACGTCACCGGCGAGTACGTCGACGGCGCCACCGCCGACGGCTACTCCGAGGACTGGGACCTCGACAAGCTGTGGACGGCCCTCAAGACGCTCTACCCGGTGTCGCTGGACGCCAAGGCGCTGCTCGACGCCGAGGACGACCTCAGCCGCGAGGACCTGCGCGCCCGCGTGCAGGAGGACGCGCTGGAGGCGTACGGCAACCGCGAGGCCGACATCGACGGCCGCGTCGGCCCCGGCGCCATGCGCGAGCTGGAGCGCCGCGTGCTGCTGTCCGTGCTCGACCGCAAGTGGCGCGAGCACCTCTACGAGATGGACTACCTCAAGGAGGGCATCGGCCTGCGGGCGATGGCCCAGCGCGACCCGCTGATCGAGTACCAGCGGGAGGGCTTCGACATGTTCAACGGCATGTTGGAGGCGCTGAAGGAGGAGATCGTCGGCTTCCTGTTCAACCTGCAGGTCGAGGCCGCCGAGCCCGAGCCCGCCCCGGAGCCCCCGGTGCAGGTGTCGATCAGCAACGGCGCGGGCAACCTGACCGGCAGCCGCGCCCGCGCGCGCGCCGCCGCGGCGGCCCAGGCCGAGGCGCAGCAGCAGGCCCAGGTCCAGGCCCAGCAGCAGGCGGCGGCGGCCAGGCAGCAGGAGGAGCAGCGCCGACGCGAGGCCCCGGCGGGCTCCGCGCTGGCGCAGCTGTCGGGCGCCCCGATCCCGGCCGCGCTGCGCGGCAAGGGCCTCGACCCGCGCGCGAACACGAACCTGACCTACACCGGTCCGGACGAGAGCGGCGACGCGGAGTCCCACGGCAGCGCCAACCAGGGCGGCGGCGCAGGCCAGGGCGGCACCCGCAAGGAGCGCCGCGCCCAGGCCCGCGCCCAGGCCAAGGGCCAGCGCAACCGCCCGCAGGGCTGACCCGCAGGCGACCCCGGTGACCGCGACGCGGTGACCGGGGCGCGCAGGCGCACCGCTCCCGCAGCCCCCGGACCCCAGTCGGTCCGGGGGCTGCGGGCTTTCCCGGCAGGGGCGTGAGTGCGGTGCACCCGAGTGCTGGCGCCCGGCGAGGACGCGCGAGGCGGAGGCAAGGGTCACTCCGGCCGAACCGCGGCACGGGACTGCGGCGCGGTGGTGCGTGGGCCGCGCGGCGCCGGGGCGCGGAGCGGTTGGAGGGGCCGCGCCGGTCAGGCCGCAGCACCGGGCCGCGCCGCGGTGGTGCGGGCCAGCCGAAAGCGTCGTGCCGGTGGGGCCGCAGTGCTCGCCCGCCGCCCGACCGCGCGCGGTTCCGCGCTGGTGCGCGCCGCAGGCCCGTTCCCCGCCCCTCAGCGCCCCCGTGGCCCCACAGCGCGCCGCCCACCGCCCGGTCGCCCCGCGAGCCCCCATCCCGCCGCAGCGGTCGTTTGCGGGGCTCACGGCAGCAGGTGGAAGCGCGACAGCAGCCACCGGCCCTCCACCAGTTCCGCCCGCGCGGCCAGCGCCCGGACCCGCGCGCCCCGCCGCAGCGTCCCGGCGATCTCCGCCGCCCGCTCCGACACCCGGCACATCCGCAGCCCGCCCACCGCCGTCCCCGACGTCCCCGGCGAGAGCAGCCGCCCGACCTCCCGCGCCGCCGACCCCGTCAGCACCGCGCGCACCTGCCCCAGCGGTCGCCTGCCGTCCACGGCCTCCACGACCACCCGCACCAGCCGCAGGTGCTCCAGCACCGCCCCCGGACACACCTGACCGCCCCAGGCGTCCCGCGCCCGTTCCAGCCCGCCGTACCCCTGCAACTCCCGCAACCACGTCATGACCTACACGACCCGCGAACCGGGCCATCCTGGACCGACTTCACCCGTTCGAATGAGGGCGTAAGTTGTGCCTGGTGCGAGGACTGGTGCTCGACTTCGGCGGCGTGCTGACCGACAGCGGAAGCGAAGAACTCCTGATCGCGGTGGAGAGGGCGCGCCGCGAGGACATCAGGACGGCGATCCTGAGCAACGCGGACGGCCGCTGGGCGCCGCCCCGCGAGTGGGGTCACCTGTTCGACGCGGTGGTCACCTCGGGGGCCTCGGGCGTGGCCAAGCCGGACGCCGAGATCTACCTGCTCACCGCCTCCGAGCTGGGACTGGAGCCGGGGGACTGCGTGTTCGTCGACGACCTGCCGGTCAACGTGCGGGGCGCCGCGGCGGCCGGGATGGTCGGTGTTCACCACACGTCGGTGGAAACCACCCTCCAGGAACTTGAAATCCTCCTGGCAATCCCCCTCAGGGGCTAATGAACGCGGTTCCCGGTCACGGAAAAACCACTAACCGCCACCCCGACGAGTAATTCCAAGCCGGGTGGCTCGGGCGTACCGTGGAATCAGCGGACAGCACGGGCAAGGACAACACGGGCAATCCGAAGAGGCGTTCCGCGACTTCGGGCCACTTCCCCGCTACCAGGAGCGGGAGGCGGAAGCGGGACGCCGAACGGGTAGGGCCCCCTCACGTCGACGACCGGGACGTCGAAGACGGTGACGGCGCTGGGCCCACCCACGCTGGTGCGGGCACCGGACACCCCGGTGCCCGCACCAGCGCGCGTCCGGAAGCCGGGCGCGTCCAGGAAGCAGGCCCGCTCAGGAAGCAGGCCCGCTCAGGAGCCGAGCCGGTTCAGGAACCCGGCCCGCTCAGAGCGAGCGCCTGCGGACCACCTCGAAGCACAGCACCGCCGCCGCGCTCGCCACGTTCAGCGACTCCACGCCCGCCGCCATCGGGATCGACAGCCAGTCGGTCACGTGCTCCCGGACCCCGTCCGAGACCCCCGCCGTCTCGCTGCCCAGCACGAACGCCGCCCGCTCCGGCAGCTCCGCCGCGTACACGCTCCGCTTCGCCGACGCGTCCAGCGCGAACAGCGGGTACCCCGCCGCCCGCAGCTGCGCGGCGGCCTCGGCGGCGGTCCCGCAGCGCAGCACCGGCGCCCGGAACGCCACCCCCGCCGACGCCTTCACCACGAGCGGGTCGATCGACGCCACCCCGCGCCGGGGCACCACGATCCCCTCCACGCCCGCCGCCGTGGCGGTGCGCAGGATCATGCCCACGTTCGCGGGCGTGGTGATCCCGTCCAGCAGCAGCACCCCGCGCGGCCGGGACTCCAGGGCCAGCGCGAGCGGCGCCATGCGCGGGGCGACCACGTCCGCCAGCACGCCCTGGTCGTGCCTGCCGTTGCCCGCCAGCACCTTCACCCGCTGCGCGGTCGCCCGCTGCACCCTGACCCCGCGCCGCGAGGCGGCGTCCAGGATCTCCTTGGCGGCGGGCCCGCGCGCGCCCTCCGCCATCAGCACCTTGTCGACCTCCAACCGAGGGTCGTCCAGCGCCTCCAGCACGGGCTTGCGGCCGTAGACCGTGACGAACCTGTCCTTGGGCGAGATCTCCACGCGTGCATGGTCGCACCTCCGCCCGGCGCACCACGAAACCCCCGATCAGCCCTTGCGGATCAGCTGTCAACTGTGATGATCGTCCCATGACCCCGCGTCTGCGCAACGTCGCGCACCGTGACCACCTGCTGGCCCGAGGCCGCGAGGCCGACGTCTTCCTGCGCCCGGACGGCCTGCTCCGCAAGCGCAGCCGCTCCGGCCGCGACCCCCGGCCGGAGGCCGAGCTGATGCGCCACCTGCGCGCCCACGGCATCCCGGTGCCCAGGGTCGCCGAGGCCGACGCCACCGAGATCGTCATGGAGTACGTGCCCGGCCCGCGCATGTCGCAGGAGCTGGACGCCAAGCCGTGGCGCGCCCGCCGCCTCGGCCGCCAGCTCGCCCGCCTGCACCGCGACCTGGACGCCGTCCCCGCCCCCGACTTCCTGCCCGGCGACGGCGCCCTGCTGCACCTGGACCTGCACCCCGGCAACGTCGTGCTCGGCCCGGACGGCCCGGTGCTCGTGGACTGGGCCGACGCCGCGCGCGGCGACCGCAGCCTGGACGTCGCGCTCAGCTGGCTCGCCGTCGAGGTCGGCCGGGTCGCGCCGCTGCGCAGGCCGGTCAGGGGCGCGTTCCTCGGCGCGTTCCTGGCGGGCCGCGTCGACGCCGCCGTGCGCCGCGCCATGCCCGCCGCCGCCCGCATCCGGCTCGGCCGGGCCCGCCGCGACGCCGCCGAGGTCGCGGCCGTGAGCCGCCTCGTCGAGCGGTGCAGCGGATAGCCTGGCCCCATGCCCGACCGACTGTCCGCGCTGGACGCCTCGTACCTCTACCTGGAGGACGCGTCGACGCCGATGCACGTCGGCAGCGTCGCGGTGTTCCGCAGGCCCAAGGCCGGTTTCGACTACGACCGGCTGGTCGACCTGGTCGAGCAGCGGCTCTCGCTGGCCCCGCGCTACCGGCGCAAGGTGGTGCACGTGCCGGGCAGGCTCGCCCGCCCGGTGTGGGTGGACGACCAGGACTTCGACGTCACCTACCACGTGCGCCGCTCCGCGCTGCCCACGCCGGGCACCGACCAGCAGCTGCACGACCTGGTCGGCAGGCTCATGTCGCGCCCGCTCGACAACACCCGACCGCTGTGGGAGGCCTACCTGGTGGAGGGCCTGGCGCGGAACCGGATCGCCGTGGTCACCAAGACCCACCAGGCGATGGTGGACGGCGTCGGCGCGCCCGACATCACCCAGGTGATGCTCGACGTGTCCGCGTCCCCGCGCCGCCAGGTCGAGAACCTGTGGATGCCGCAGCCGGAGCCCAGCGGCCTGCAGCTGGTCGTGGACGCGGTCGCCGAGGCGGTGCAGCGGCCCGGCGAGGTGGTGGAGAACGCCCGCTCGGCCGCGCTGGACACGGTCGCCACCGTCCGCAAGGCCACCGACGCGCTCGGCGGCCTCCTCTCGGCCGTGCGCACCGCCGCCACGCCCGCGCCGGGCAGCCCGCTCAACGTGCGGATCTCCTCGCCGCAGCGCCGGTTCGCGGTGGCCAGGACCCGCCTGGACGAGTTCCGCGCCATCCGCAGGGCGCACGGCGGCACGGTCAACGACGGCGTCCTCGCCGCGCTGACCGGCGCGCTGCGCGCCTGGCTGCTCTCGCGCGGCGAGGTCGTCTCGGCCAGCACGACCATGCGCGCCATGACGCCCATGTCGGTGCGCTCGGCCGACGGCAAGCCGGGCGAGGTGTCCGCGTACCTGGTGGACCTGCCGGTGGGGGAGCCGAACCCGGTGGTGCGGCTGCACCACGTCAGCCACGCCACCCGCGCCCACCAGGAGTCCGCGCAGAAGGTCGCCGCGCAGACCCTGGTGCGGGTCAGCGGGTTCGCCCCGCCCACGCTGCACGCGCTCGGCGCGCGGGCGGCCAGCTCCTTCTCGAAGCGGCTGTTCAACGTCGTGGTCACGAACGTGCCGGGCCCGCAGGTGCCGCTGTACGCGTCGGGCGCGAGGATGACGGAGATGTTCCCCGTGGTGCCGCTGGCCAGGAGCCAGGCGCTGGCGATCGGCGTCACGTCCTACGACGGTGGTGTGTACTTCGGGCTGAACGCTGACCGTGACGCGATGCCGGACGTGGACGTCCTCGCGGGCATGGTCGAGGAGTCGGTGGAGGAACTGATGGGAACGGTGTCCGGATGAGGGTCTACCTGCCCGCCACGGTCGCGTCGCTGCGCGCCCTGGTCGAGACGGGCGAGTTCGCCCCGGTCGGCGGGACCGGGTTCGCGCTGACCCCGGCGCTGCGCGAGTCGTACGCGGCGGGGGACACCGAGGAGCTGGAGTACGCCGCGATGCTCGACGCCGCGCGGGCGTCGCTGCGGCTGCTCGGCCAGGAGCTGTCGGGCGACGAGAAGGCCCGCCCCCGGCGCGCGGTGGTGTCGGTGGACGTGGAGGACGGCGCGGTGAAGCTGCGGCCCGACCTGGACTTCTCGGTGGTCAAGCTGTCCGGGGCGATCCCGCTCAAGAAGATCGCCGCGGTGCACCTGGACACGGCCGAGGCCGAGGACGCGGTGCGCGAGGCGGCCGACGTGATCGACGCCGCGGACCTGGGCGACCCGGACGCGGACTTCGCGGTCGGCAGCGCCGAGGACCACGAGCTGGCCTGGTACGCGCCGCAGGAGCTGCCGTTCGTGCTGGAGCTGATGTAGCGCTGAGGGCCCGCGCGCGGCTCACATGCCGCGCGCGGGCTCCCACAGCTCGACCCGGTTGCCCTCGGGGTCGACGCACCACCCGAACCGCCCGTACTCGGAGTCCTCGGTCTGCTCCAGCACCTCGACGCCGTGCGCCCGCAGCCGGTCGAGCAGCGCCGCGAGGTCGTCCACCCGCAGGTTGAGCATGGCCCGCTGGCCGGGTTCGCCGAAGTAGTCGGTGTCCTGGGCGAACAGCGCGAGGGTGGTGGTTCCGGGGTTGTCGCGGGTCGCGGTCTCCTCCCAGTGGAAGGTCACCGTCCCCCGGTCGTTCATGGGGATGCCGAGGTGCGCCCGGTACCAGGCCGCGAGGCGGGCGGGATTGCGCGCTCTGAGGAAGATCCCGCCGATTCCGATCACCCTTGCCACTCGGCGGACGTTACTCCGCGCAGCCGCTTCCACCGGCCGTGTTCAGGGGTAGGCCGCCTGATCCGGTGAACGGCTGCGCGCGGTAATCCGGAACCGGACCACCCTCAGTGGCCCGGTGGACCGCCCCCTAGTCGTACTCCTCCAGCTTCCCCCGCGACTCCAGCAGCCGCCGCAGCGACTCCAGCCGCCGCTCGGTCGCGGCCCCCGTCGTGACCAGCTCGTCGAGCCTGCACTCCGGGTCCTCCTCGCCGCCCAGGTGACCGCACCCCGGCGGGCACTCCTCGGCCATCTCCTTCATGTCCGGGAACGCCATCACGATGTCGTCCGGCGTGATGTGCGCCAGCCCGAACGAGCGGATGCCCGGCGTGTCCACCGCCCACCCGCCCTCGGGCAGCGCCAGCGCCACCGCCTGGGTCGACGTGTGCCGCCCCTTCCCGACCCCGCTCACCACGCCCACGGCCCGGTTCGCGTCCGGCACCAGCCGGTTGACCAGCGTCGACTTGCCGACGCCCGAGTGCCCGATCAGCGCCGACAACCGGTTCACCAGCCGCTCCCGCAGCTCGACCGGGTCCTCGTCCGACCGGGTCACCACCACCGGGACGGCCAGCTCCGCGTACGCCTCCAGCAGCTCGTCCGCCGACGCCAGGTCCGACTTCGTCAGGCACAGCAGCGGCTCGAGCCCACCCGCGTAGGCCGCCACCAGGCACCGGTCGATGAACCCGCGCCTCGGCTCCGGCTCGGCCAGCGCCGTCACGATCACCAGCTGCGCCGCGTTCGCCACCACGACCCGCTCGAACGGGTCCGTGTCGTCCGCGGTCCGCCGCAGCACGCTGGACCGCTCCTCCACCCGCACGATCCTGGCCAGCGTGTCCGGCTGCCCCGAGGTGTCCCCGACCAGCCCGACCTGGTCCCCGACCACCACCGGCGTGCGCCCCAGCTCCCGCGCCCGCATCGCCGTCACCAGCAGCGCGGGGTCGGAGTCCACCGCGCACGTCCAGCGGCCCCGGTCGACGCCGACGACCATCGCGCCCACCGCGTCCGCGTGCTCCGGCCGCCGCTTGCTCCTGGGCCTGGTCCCCTTGCCCGGCCGCACCCGGACGTCGGACTCGTCCAGCTTGCGCCAATCCCGTCCCACGTCAGCGCTGCCCGAGCATCGCCGCCCACATGCCGGGGAAGTCCGGGATGGTCTTGGACGTCGTGCCGATGTCGTCCACCTCCACGCCGGGCACCCGCAGCCCGACGATCGCCCCGGCCGTGGCCATCCGGTGGTCCGCGTACGCCCGCCAGGTGCCGCCGCGCAGCGCCCTCGGCCGGATCAGCAGCCCGTCCTCGGTCTCCTCGGCGTCCCCGCCCAGCCCGTTCACCTCGGCGACCAGCGCCGCGAGCCGGTCGGTCTCGTGCCCGCGCAGGTGCGCGATGCCGCGCAGCACCGTCGGGCCGGACGCGAACACCGCCAGCGCCACCACGGTCGGGGTCAGCTCGCCCACGTCGTGCAGGTCCAGGTCCACCCCGCGCAGCTCGCCGCCGCGCACCCGCAGCCCGTCCGCGCCCAGCTCCACCGAGCAGCCCATCTCCGCCAGGATGCCCCGGATCGCGTCACCGGCCTGCGTCGTCGCGGCGGGCCACCCCGGCACGAGCACCTCGCCGCCGGTCACCGCCGCGGCGGCCAGGAACGGCGTCGCGTTCGACAGGTCCGGCTCCACGTCCCACTCGCGCCCCGCGACCGGCCCCGGCTCGACCCGCCAGGTGTCCCGCCCCGAGTCGTCCACCACGACCCCGGCCTCGCGCAGCATCGCCACGGTCATCTCGATGTGCGGCAGCGACGGCACCGGCTCGCCCTCGTGCGCGACCACGACGCCCTTGTCGTACCGCGCGCCCGACAGCAGCAGGCCGGACACGAACTGCGAGGACGCCGACGCGTCGATCACCACCTCGCCGCCGGGCAGCCCGCCCGCGCCGCGCAGGGTGAACGGCAGCGCGTCGCCGTCCACGTCCGCGCCCAGCGCCCGCAGCGCGCCCAGCACGGTCCCCATGGGCCGCACCCGCGCCTGCTCGTCGCCGTCGAACACGACCTCGCCCGCGGCGAGCGCGGCGACCGGCGGCAGGAAGCGCATGACCGTGCCCGCCAGCCCGCAGTCCACCCGCGCCGACCCGCGCAGCTCACCCGGCCGCACCAGCCACGACCCGTCCGGGCCGTCCTCGATCCGCGCCCCCAGCGCGCGCAGCGCCTCCGCCATCAGCAGCGTGTCCCTGCTGCGCAGCGGCGCGCGCAGGACCGAGGGGGCGTCGGCGATGGCGGCGAGCACCAGCGCGCGATTGGTGATCGACTTCGAGCCGGGGACCGGTACCGTCGCGTTGACGGGACCGCCGGCGGTGCGGGCTGGCCACTGCTGCGTCATGCCCAGATGATCCCGCATCCCGTTCCCGGCGGCTCGCACCGGTCGCCGCGACGTGCGACGATGAGCCAGGAGGTGATCGGTTGTGTGCGGCAGGTACGCCTCCACCAAGAACCCGGCCCAGGTGGCGACCGAGTTCGACGCGGTGGACGCAACGGACGGCGCGGTCCCCGGTCCGGACTACAACGTCGCCCCCACCAAGACCGTGTCCGCGGTGGTCGACCGGCACCCGCGCGACGCGCAGGGCGAACCGGTCCCCGACGAGGTCGAGCGGACCGTGCGCGCCATGCGCTGGGGCCTGGTCCCGCACTGGGCCAAGGACCTCTCCGGCGCCGCCAAGATGATCAACGCCAGGTCGGAGAGCGTGCTGGAGAAGCCCTCCTACCGCGACTCCGCCGCCCGCCGCCGCTGCATCGTGCCCGCCGAGGGCTGGTACGAGTGGCAGCCCGGCGAGGGCCGCAAGCAGCCGTACTTCATCACCCCCGGCGACGGCTCCAGCCTGGCCATGGCGGGCATCTGGTCCGTGTGGTGGCAGCAGGAGGGCGACGAGCGCACGCCGGTCATCACCCTCGCCGTGCTCACCACCGACGCCATCGGCGAGATGACCCAGGTCCACCACCGGATGCCGCTCGTGCTGCCGAGGGACCGCTGGGACGACTGGCTCGACCCCGACCGCGCCGACCCGAGCGCGCTGCTGGCCCCCGACCTCGACCTGGTGAACGCGCTGGAGCTGCGCCCGGTGTCGACGCGGGTCAACAGCATCAGGAACAACGACCGCGCCCTCACGGACCCGGTGCGGTTGGGCGAGGACGAGAAACCGGAGCCCACCTTGTTCGAGCTGACGTGACCGCCCGCGTGGTCGACACCCCGCACGGCCCCGCGCGGGCCGTGCTGCACTGCGCCGCCGAGGGGCGCGCCGCGCTGCTGCTCGGCCACGGCGCGGGCGGCGGCATCGAGGCCCCCGACCTGGTCGCGGCCACCCGCGCCGCCGTCGAGGCGGGCGTGCACGTCGCGCTGGTGGAGCAGCCGTACCGGGTCGCGGGCCGCCGCGCCCCGGCGCCCGCGAAGCAGTTGGACGCCGCGTGGCTCGCGGTCGCCGAGGACCTGGGCGCGGGCCTGTTCGACACCCTGCCGCTGGTGTTCGGCGGACGCTCCTCCGGCGCGCGGGTGGCCTGCCGCACCGCCTCCGAGGGCCAGGCGGTCGCCGTGCTGTGCCTGGCGTTCCCGCTGCACCCGGTCGGCAAGCCGGAGAAGTCCCGGCTGCCCGAGCTGGACGCGGTCGACGTGGCGACCCTGGTCGTGCAGGGCGAGCGCGACCCGTTCGGGGTGCCGGGGGGCGCGCCGCACCGGGAGGTCGTGCTCCAGGAGGGCGACCACGGACTCAAGGCCGACGTGGAGGGGTTGCAGCGCTCGGTGGGGGAGTGGCTGTCCCGCGTGCTGCGGCCCCTGGAGGTCTAGCGCCAGAGGTCTGGCACCGGAGGTCTGGCGCCGGAGGTCTGGCGCCGGAGGTCTGGCGGGCCCCGAGCCCAGGGGGTCGGGCCTCAGCCCGCGATCGGCGCGACCACGGCCCCGGTCAGCCTGACCAGCTCCGCCGGGTCCAGCTCCACCTCGACCCCGCGCTTGCCCGCCGAGCAGAACACCGTCGCGTGCCCGCTCGCCGACGAGTCCAGCACCAGCGGCAACCGCTTCTTCTGCCCCAGCGGCGAGATCCCGCCCGCCACGTACCCGGTCGCCCGCTCGGCCGCGGCCACCTCGGCCATCCTCGCCTTCTTCCCGCCCAGCGCCGCCGCGAGCGCCTTCAGGTTCAGCTGCCCGGTGACCGGCACCACGCCGACCGCGAGCTTCCCGTCGACCTCGGCCACCAGCGTCTTGAACACCCGCTCCGGCGCGACCCCGAGCGCCTCGGCCGCCTCCATCCCGTAGGACTCGTGGCGCGGGTCGTGCTCGTAGGAGTGCAGCTCGAAGGCCACCTTCTGCTTGCTCAGCAGCAACGTGGCGGGGGTACCGGTCGCGGGCCTGGCCATGGGCGCGGACCCTAGCCGGGGAATGCCGCGCCCCGCCACCGCGTTGACCACGGCGTGGCAGCAGAGGTGATGGAGCAGCAGCTCGGCAGGCAGGCCAAGGCCAGGCCCCCACGCGGGTCGGCGCTCTGCCGCCCCGGTGACCGCCGCGTATCCTCGAACGCGTCCCAGACAGCCGCGAACACGGGGAGAGCTGTGCCACCAGCAGCGCGAGCACAGGCCGCCGAGAACGGGGCCACACCGCGTGGCCAGGCGCACGGCGAGGAGACGGCTGACCAGCGGGCGGCGCGGTTCGAGCGCGACGCGATGCCCATGCTCGACCAGCTCTACTCGGCGGCGCTGCGGATGACGCGCAACCCCGCCGACGCGGAGGACCTGGTCCAGGAGACGTACCTGAAGGCCTACGCCGCGTTCGCGTCCTTCTCCGAGGGCACGAACCTCAAGGCCTGGCTGTACCGCATCCTCACCAACACCTACATCAACGGCTACCGCAAGAAGCAGCGCCAACCGCTCCAGCAGCCGACGGACGAGATCACCGACTGGCAGCTGGCGCAGGCGGAGAGCCACACCTCCTCCGGGCTGCGCTCGGCGGAGGTCGAGGCGATGGACCGGTTGCCCGACACCGACGTCAAGGAGGCGCTGCAGCGCCTGCCCGAGGAGTTCCGCATCGCGGTGTACCTGGCGGACGTGGAGGGCTTCGCCTACAAGGAGATCGCTGACATCATGGGCACCCCGATCGGCACCGTGATGTCCCGGTTGCACCGGGGCCGCAGGCAGCTCCGCGAGCAGTTGGCCGACACCGCCCGCGAGCGCGGCTTCCTGCGCGGCGGTCAGCAGGAGGTGGCGGGACGATGAGCTGCGGCGAGCACCACGAGACCAACTGCTCCGAGGTGCTGTCGGAGGTGTGGCTGTTCCTCGACCAGGAGTGCGACCAGGCCCGCAGGGAGCTGCTGGCCACGCACCTGGACGAGTGCCACCCCTGCCTGGAGGAGTACGGGCTGGAGGAGCACCTGAAGGCGCTGCTCGCCCGCAAGTGCGGCGGCGACCTCGCCCCCGACGAGCTGAAGGCCAGGCTGCGGGCGCGCATCCGGGAGACCGTGACGGTCCGCGAGACGACCGTGCGGGAGACGACGGCCTCGCACGAGGGCGCCGACGGCGTCGTCACCGAGGTCCGCCGGGTCGACGTCGAGGTGACGACCGCCACGGCGACTGCCCCCGGAGCCCCGAGGGCGTCCGCGGACTGACCACCGGCCCCCGCGCGGTCCTGGGAAGGCCGCGCGGACCGGACCGGCCGCCCCGCGCGGCCCCGAGAACGCCGAAGGCCCCGGAGACCTGGTCTCCGGGGCCTTTCGCCAGGTCAGCGACCTCAGGCGTTGGGGCGCTTCCCGTGGTTGGCGCCGCCCTTCTTGCGGTCACGACGCTTGCGGGCACGCTTCGACATGGGGTTCTCCTCCAGCTAACAGTGCTTCACCCAAGTGTGACACGGCGTCACCTGACCGCTGGCGGCACGGTCGCCGAACCGTGGTTGGATGGCTGGCAGAGCCCGTTCGCACCGCGGTGTCGCAGGGCGGCCGTGGAGCGGGAGCCGACCTCATCGCGGTGGTCGAGTTAGGAGCACACCCTGTCCACGCTCACCGACCTGCTCGCCGAGCACACCAAGCTGTCCGGGGTCGCCGCAGACCACCTGCAGCTCGTGGTCGCCGAGTGGCAGTTGCTCTCCGACCTGTCGTTCGCCGACTTCCTGATGTGGGTGCCGCTGGACGACGGCACGTTCCTGTGCGTCGCCCAGGCCCGCCCGACCACGGCGCCGACCGCCCACCCCGAGGACGTCGTCGGCAGCACCGTCCCGGTGGACGAGCACCCCCAGCTGCGCCGCGCGATCGCCGAGGTGCGGATCTGCCGCGAGGAGGACCCGCGCTGGCACCTGGGCGTCCCGGTGCGCCGCGAGGCCATCCCGGTGCGGCTGGGCAGCGAGGTCATCGCCGTCCTCAGCCGCAACACGAACCTGGCCGTGCCGCGCGTGCCCAGCCCGCTGGAGATCTCCTACCTGGGCTCCGCCGCCGACCTGTGCCAGATGATCGCGGACGGCACGTTCCCCACCACCGAGCCGTCACCCGACGTGCACACCAGCCCGCGCGTGGGCGACGGCCTGGTGCGCCTGGACTCGTCCGGCGCCGTGGTGTTCGCCAGCCCCAACGCGCTGTCGGCCTACCACCGCATGGGCCACGCCGCCGACCTGATCGGCGTGCACCTGGCCCCGCTGACCCGCTCGCTGATCGGCGACCCGTTCGACGCCACCGAGGTGGCGCAGCGGATCAGGGCCGCGCTCGACGGGCAGCCGTCGATGCGGATCGAGGCCGAGTCGCGGCGCGGCGCCGCGGTGCTGTTCCGGGCGCTGCCGCTGCGGCCCAGGGGCAGCGCGGCGGGCGCGCTGGTGCTGTGCCGGGACGTCACCGAGGTGCGCAGGCGCGACCGGGCGCTGATGTCCAAGGACGCCACGATCCGCGAGATCCACCACCGGGTGAAGAACAACCTGCAGACCGTGGCCGCGCTGCTGCGGCTCCAGTCCCGCCGCACCTCCAGCGAGGAGGCCAGGGAGGCGCTCGCCGAGTCGGTGCGCCGGGTCACCTCGATCGCGCTCGTGCACGAGACGCTGTCGATGTCGGTGGACGAGCGGGTCGACCTGGACGACGTGGTCGACAAGGTCATCCCGATGATGAGCGACGTGGCGGCCACCGAGTCGCAGGTCGTGGTGCGCCGGGACGGGAAGTTCGGCATCGTGCAGGCCGAGCTGGCGACGCCGCTGGTGATGGTGCTGACCGAGCTGGTGCAGAACGCGTTCGAGCACGCGTACAGCCCCGGCCAGCGCGGCGAGGTGGTCGTGCACTCCGAGCGGTCGGCGAAGTGGCTGGACGTCCTGATCTGCGACGACGGGCGCGGGCTCCCGCAGGGCTTCTCCCTGGAGCGCACGGACCGGCTCGGCCTGCAGATCGTCCGGACCCTCGTCGAGTCCGAATTGAGAGGCTCCTTGAGCTTGCGCCGCAGGCCCCGAGGCGGTACTGAGGCGGTCCTGCGAGTGCCCCTCAGGGCGCGGCGTTAGACTACTGCTCGTGCACACGTGACGGCCTTCCTCAGGGGTGGTCACGTGGTCATGCGGGAGGGTGTGCAACAAGGCCGAAGGGCCCGACACCTGGCACGGTGTCGGGCCCTTCGAGCTAGCTTCCGGTGGGCTCGCAGGTCGCGGTCCCACCGCGCTGACCTGTGCCTCACGGGCGGCGGCAGTGCTTCAGGCTGCCGCCTAGGTCGTGCTGTCCTGCTCATCGCGCGGGCTCGTCCTGGTCGTGAGCTCCGGCCTTGGGGGCCTGCGCGCGGGTGGTGCGGTGGTGCTGTGCTTTCGAGGCTTGCCGATCAGGCGTTGCTGCGAGCCCTGGTCCGAGCGTTGCGGCGCTTGAGCGCACGACGCTCGTCCTCGCTCATCCCGCCCCACACGCCCGCGTCCTGGCCGCTCTCGAGCGCCCACGCGAGGCAGTCGGAGACGACGGGACAGCGGCGGCACACGGTCTTCGCCTCGGCGATCTGCAGGAGCGCAGGACCACTGTTCCCCACGGGGAAGAACAGCTCCGGGTCCTCGTCGCGGCAGATCGCGCGGTGGCGCCAGTCCATTGGAACTACTCCTCAGCTATGGCGCGCTCGTAGGCACGCCACTCGTCAGCGGTCGGTTTTGGGGTGCTTGTGAATGCTTTCACGAACGCGCGGGATGTCAAGAGGTTAGATCCAACCCGGTGAGTGAACTCACCCGAAAGATCGGCCGCGTTCACCTGGGCTTTCAGTGCGTGGCGGCTCTCTCGTGGGGAAAATCGCGTTTGGGTGGCGTAGTGGTCACGCCACGGTCACACGGCCACCGTGAGCACGCCCGGCGCCGAGGTGAACTCCACCTCGGTGCAGGTCCCGAGCAGGTCACCGTCGACCTGGAGGTTGACCGGCTCCTGACTCGTCACCCGAATGTACGCAACATCGTCCCGGCGCAACAGGTTCTCGCCCTTGGGATTCCCGTCCGTGACGAGAAGATGCGTCAAGTAGCGGAGAACCGTCGGCAATCCGAGGCCGTGCAGCGCGAACAGGCCGAGATCACCGTCGAAGGACGTGCTCGGGTTGAGCCGCAGCGGCTTGTCGCCCAGGTAGGTCCACGGGTCGGTGTTCGACACGAAGGCCAGGCGCATGTCCTCGAAGACGGGCTCGCCGGGGATCTGCACGGTGAGCGCGGGCTCGTGCCTGCGCTGGCTGAAGTAGCTGGCCAGGGCGGTGCGCGCGTACAGGACCGGGCCCGCGACGCGGCCCTTGGCGCGCTGCTCCTCGACGCCCGCGACGACGTCCGCGTCCCAGCCGACGCCCGCGTTGAAGGTGAACCAGCGGTCGTGGTCCTCGCTGCCGCCCGCCGAGGCCACTCGGCCCAGGCCGACTCGGCGGCTCGTGCCGTGCTCGACGGACTGGAGCAGGCGGTAGGTCGCCTCGACCGGGTCGCGGGGCAGTCCGAGCGCGCCCGCGAAGACGTTGGCCGAACCTCCGGGCACCACGCCCAGCATCGGCAGCGGTCGGTCGGCGCCACCTCGCAGCACGCCGTTCACGACCTCGTTGACGGTGCCGTCACCGCCGTGGGCCACGACCAGGTCGTAGCCCTCCACCACGGAGCGAGCGGCGGCATCGGCCGCGTGCCCCCGGTAGTCGGTCTCGACGACGTCGAGCTTCACCTCGCTGGCGAGCGCGTGCGCGAGCACGTCCCTGCCGGCGGGCGTAGTCGCCGTCGCCTGTGGGTTGACCACCAGTAGTGCGCGCACCCCTGAAGCGTAGGACAGGTCGTGACCCGGCATCGGGAGTTGTTCCCCCAATGAGAGGTCTTGACGCGCACGAAAGTGGCCCATCTCATCTTCTGCGGCCGGTCACCGGCCGGCCGCGACGCTCCTCCCTGACGTGCTGCCGCGCTTTTCGACAAGTGCACCCCGACCCGACCGTCGGCTCGCCGAAGAGACTCCATGATCTTCGCCTGCCGGACGGTCGAACGGGACTCGCCAACCGGGTGGCCTACGATCCGTGACGAGTACGCACGGTGAGGAAAGGGCCAGCGTGATGGTGGAACGGGGGGTACCCGGCGCCGTGCGCGCGGCCGGGGCGCTCACGATCGTGCAAGGACTGGTCGGTCTCGGCTTCGCGATCGCGCTCGTCGTGCGGTCGTTCGCGCCCGAGGTGGCGCGCGGGCAGGTGCTCGGCGAGGCCGCGTACTTCGCGGTGCTCTGCTCCGGCGTCGTCGCGGTCGGCGTGGGCCTTGCGCTGGGCAAAGGCTGGGGTCGCACACCGGCGCTCGTCGTCCAACTGCTCCTGCTCGGGGTCGCCTGGTACATGTACGGGCCCTCCGACAGGCAGCTCTGGGGAGCGCTGATCGGGGTCTACGTCGTGGGGGTGATCTACCTGCTCTTCACGAACGCGGCGCGCGGATGGGCGCTCGGGTTGCACGAGTCGGACGACGACTAGGCGCACGCCGGTTGGGACGTCCGACCCCCGCAGATCGTCTGGTTGCCCGCCGACGATCGGGGGGTTGGACGACTCACCGTGACGGGTGATGCTGTGCGTGGCGATTTCGCCACCCCCTGCAACCGCCCCTGCGTCCGAAGGTGACTCAATGCGACTGCCCCGCGCCCTGTCCGCGGCCATCAGCACCGGCGCCGCGCTCCTGGCGGCACTGGCCGTGACCGCCATCGCGCCCGCGGCCTCCGCCGCCCCCGCGCCCGACGACCTCTCGCCCGCCATCATCGGCGGCGGCACCGCGAGCAACGCCCCGTGGGCGGCGCGCCTGTTCGCGAACGGCCGGGAGAACTGCTCGGCCACGATCATCGCGCCGACCTGGATCCTGACCGCGCAGCACTGCGTGGCCAGCTCGGCGACCTACACCTTCCGCATCGGCAGCCTCGACCAGAGCAGCGGCGGCACGGTGGCGACCGCGACGCAGATCATCCAGCACCCGTCGGTCGACCTGGCCCTGGCGAAGCTGGACCGCTCGGTGACCGCGACCTACTCGCCGCTCGGGACCAACGCGGCCGTGGTGAACGGGCAGACCGTGCAGCTGTACGGCTGGGGCGCGACCTGCACGAACCAGCCGGAGATCAACTGCCAGTCGCGGTACCTGAAGGTCGCGGACACGCGGGTGTCGACCGTGAACGGGCGGGACTACCGGGGCGGCGTCGCGATCTCGGTGCGCCGGGTGAACGGCATCGCGGCGGGCGGGGACTCGGGCGGCCCGATGTTCGCGACGAGCCCGGTGGACGGCAGGTACTACCAGGTCGGCGTGGCCTCCACGAGCGACCGGTCGAGCGTGTCGAACTACACGGCGGTCGGGCAGTACCGGTCGTGGATCCGGCAGTACGCGGGCGTGTGATCTTCGCGGGGCTCGTCGGGTCGTGAGTCGGCGGGACTTGGCGGGCTCAGGCCCGGCGGGGCTCGTCGGGCTCGGGTCCGGCGGGTGACCCCGAGGTGGGTCGGCGGTGCGGCGGTGCCCTGCGGGGCGCCGCCGTTCCGGAGTGTTCGGGGGCATCGGCTTCCCGAAGCCGTGCGGATCGGTCGTGGGCGAGGGGGTTCCGGCTCGGAGCCGCCGACCGCTGGCCGTCGGCAGGTGCTGGTGCCGCGCGCGTCGGGCTGCCTGCTCGACGGCTCGCCGCTGCCCGCCCGGTGTCCGGTTCCCGCGTCGCCCGCTCCGCTCGTCGCGCTCGTGCGTCCGGTCGGGATCGAGCGGGCGTCCGGGGCCGCGCTCGGGCTCCCGTGCCCGGTTGCGGGGTGTGCGCGGTCCGGTTCCCCCACCCCGGAATCGCGCGCTCGACTCCCCCGTCCGGTGTCGTGTGTCGCATTTCCGCTGATTCCGGCCGTCGTTCGCTACCGGGAGTGCGAGGTGGCGCGGTCGGGGTCCTGAGCTGCGGGTTGTCGATCTTCCAACCGGGGGATCGGGGCCCGGCAGGATGACCCTCGGACGAGTGGTTAGCCCCCTTAGACCAGCAGCAATCACCCTTCGTGTTCACGATTGGCGGATGGACACGAACGGAGTAGCCCGGATACGGTTTCGCAGGCGTTCGCGCCGCTTCGCAGTCCAGGCAGGGTGAGGTGCGCTGTGCAGAACTCCCCGAGACCGGTGTCGGACGACCGGGACCGTCCGAACGCGGCTCGGCTGTACGACTACTACCTCGGCGGCGCGCACAACTTCGCCGTCGACCGGGAGTTCGCGCTCCGCGCGGTCAGCGAGGTGCCCGCCGACGCGATGGTGCAGCACGGCCGCGCGTTCCTGCGGCGCGCCGTGAAGCTGTGCCTGGAGCGGGGCATCCGGCAGTTCCTCGACCTCGGGTCCGGCATCCCCACGGCGGGCAACGTGCACGAGGTCGCCCACGAGGTCGACCCGGACTGCCGCGTGGTCTACGTGGACAACGAGCCCGCGACTGTCGCGCACGCCCGCGCCATGCTGCGCGGGCGGGAGGGCGTGGCGATGGTGGAGGCCGACGTCCGCGACCCGGCCGCGGTGCTGGGCTCGCCGGAGTGCCGCGAGCTGCTGGACCTGACGGCGCCGGTCGCGGTGCTGATGGTGGCGATCCTGCCGTGCCTGGTGACGGCCGACCGGCCGGAGCGGGTCGTGGCGGGGTACCGGGACGTGATGGCGGCGGGCAGCCTGCTGGTGTTCACCCACCTCACCGCGGACTTCCAGCCGGAGGTGGTGGACAAGCTGCTCGGCGTGGCGACCGACGCGCACCCGCTCACGCCCAGGACCAAGGCGGAGGTCGAGGTGCTGCTGGACGGGTTCGAGCTGCTGGAGCCGGGACTGGTGCTGTCGTCCAAGTGGCGGAGGGAGGGCGACGAGCCGGAGTTCGGCGTCGAGGCCGTGTCGTACGGGGCGGTGGGCTTGCGGCGCTGAGGCGCTCCGCCGCTCGGGCGAAAGCAGGTCACCGATCCGTGCGCTTTCCGACATGCGGGCAGCACGGTGGGGCGTCCCCCCACCGTCGCGTGACCGCCGATCGGTCGGTCGGTCGGTCAGTCGCTCGCGAGCTCCCAGGCGGGCACGTTCAGCGACCGCACCTGCGGCACCCCGCGCTCGTCCCCGAGCACCGCGATGCCCGCCGGGTCCAGCGCGAACCGCACCCCGTCCTCGGGCCCGAGCCCGAGCCAGGTGGCGATCACCGCGCGGGTGAAGTGCCCGTGGCCGACGAGCACGACGTCGCCCTTGCGCAACCCGGTGCGGGCCTCGTCGACCACCAGCGCGGCCCGGTCGCGCACCTGCTCGGCGGTCTCGCCGTTCGGGCAGGGGTGCGTCCAGACCGTCCAGCCGGGGACCTGCTCGCGGATCTGCTCGGTGGTGAGGCCCTCGTAGTCGCCGTAGTCCCACTCGGCGAGCGCCTCGGTCTTCTCCGCCTCGAGCCCGACGAGCTCGGCGGTCCGCCAGGAGCGCTCGCGGGGGGAGCACAGCGCGAGGGCGGGGGGAAGGTCGGTTCCGCGCAGCCTGGCCAGCACGGCGCCCGCGCGCCTGGCCTGCTGAACGCCGTGGGTCGTGAGGGGCACGTCCGAGATCCCGGTGTGCCTGCCGCTCTCGGACCAAGCGGTCTGGCCGTGCCGCACGAGGTAGAGGTGGGCCGTCACGATCACGAGCGTAGTGGCGGCGCGGCGTGGGCGCGGGGGTCGGGCGGGGTGGGATAGCGCACTTCGGGGACACGACGTGAACGCGGCTGTCGCACTGGTCAACCGGGTGGGTGGTGGGGAACGCGCGGGCGGGGAAGGAGGGGTGCGCGGTGCGTGAGTGGGACCGCCGATGTGATGACGCGCTTATGGTTCAACCGTGCGGGATTTGCTACAGGGCGTGTTGCGGCTCCAGTCGGTGTGGAGCCAGGAGAACACCGTCGAGATGCAGGAGCGCGGGAAGCTGGTGCGCGACGGGATCACGCGCTGGCTGAGGGTGCGGGTCGAGCGGCTGGACGCGGAGCTGCCGGAGCCGATCGGCGACCTGCGGGTCGAGGCGCGGGACGGGACCGGTCGCAAGAGCGAGATCCCGTGGGCGCGCGTCTACTCGCACAGCAGGTCGCCCTCGGCCACCAAGGGCTGGTACCTCGTCTACCTGTTCAACGCGAAGGGGAAAGGCGTCTACCTGACCCTCGGCATGGGTGCCACCAAGTGGGAGAACAGCATGTTCCGCCCCTTGCCGCTCAGCGAGCTCAGGCGGACTGCGGCGGTCGCCAGGGATCAGAACTGGGACCGGCTGTCGACCAGGGAGGACCTGGTCACCGCGATCTCCCTAGACGCCAGCCGCAAGAAGCTCGGCCCCGCCTACGAGGCGGGCACCGTGGCCGGGTTCCACTACCCGATCGGCGAGGTGCCGGACGAGGACGTGCTGGAGCGCGATCTCGCGTTCCTGCTCGGGGTGCTGGCCGAGCTGCACCACCGGGACGGGCGCGCGCCCGAGGTCGCCGAGGCCGAGAGCGCCGCCGAGGTCGTCGCGGGCAGGCGGCGGGCGGGGCAGGGGTTCCTGCGGTCCGCCGCCGAGCGCAAGGCCGTCGAGGGGCGGGCGGTGCTGCTGGCCGCCGAGCACCTGGAGGAGCTCGGCTACGAGGTGGAGGACGTGGGCGCGGTGCGGTCCTACGACCTGGACGCGCGGCGCGGTGACGAGCGGTTGTTCGTGGAGGTGAAGGGCACCACTCAGCCCTGGGGCGCGGACAGCCGGATCGTGCTGACGCGCAACGAGGTCGAGCTCAACCGGCGCGACCACCGGGACTCGGTGCTCGTCGTGGTGAGCGGGATCTCGCTCGACCGGGTCACCTGCACGGCCTCCGGGGGCGAGGTCCGGGTCGCGCGCCCGTGGCGGATCGACGAGGAGCGGTTGACGCCGCTGTCGTACCAGTACGCCGTCGGCGGCGACGTCGTCCCGGTCCGCCTGCCGACCGGCTGACCCGCCGCGACGGCCCTGGAACGGGAACGGCGCCCGCGCCCCGGTGTCGGGGTGCGGGCGCCGGTTCAGCCTGCGTGGTTCACGCCTGCTTGGTCTCCCAGAAGATCTTGTCGATCTCCGCGATCAGGTCCAGCAGCTGCTGGCCCGTCGCCGGGTCCATGTTGCCCTTGGTGCCCGACGCGCCCGCGGCCTTGGTGGCGCGGTTGAACAGGTCGTGCAGCTGCGGGTACTTCTCGAAGTGCGGCGCCTTGAAGTAGTCGGTCCACAGCACCCACAGGTGGTGCTTCACCAGTTCGCTGCGCTGCTCCTTGATCAGCACGGCGCGCTGGCGGAACTCCGGGTCCTCGTTGGCCTGGTACTTCTCCTGGACCGCCTTGATGGACTCCGCTTCGATCCTGGCCTGTGCCGGGTCGTAGACACCGCACGGGAGGTCGCAGTGCGCGGTGGCCTCCGGGATCGCGCGGTGGAGTTCACGGATGCGCGACAGAAGTCGCATCTTTCCTCCCTGACAATGGATGCTCCGACGTGCGGAACACTACTCCGAGTGAACCGGTCGGGCAGTCGGAGGTGATCGTGCTCGGGATGCTCAAGGTCCGCGGGCCCTCCATGCACCCCACCGTCCGGACGGGTGATCTCGTCTCCGTGGCGCACGGGCGGCCACCGCGCGCCGGGGACGTCGTGCTGGTCAGGTGGGCGCACCGGCCCGGCCAGCTGTCCGTCAAGCGGGCCGTGCGGGTGGACGGGACCGGGTGGCACGTGGAGGGGGACAACCCGTTCGCCTCCACCGACTCCCGCGAGCTGGGACCGGCCGAGGTGCTCGGGGTCGTGCGGTTCCGGGTGTGGCCCCGGCCCGGTCGGCTGAAGAAGTCGCCGTGGGCCGGGGGCGGCCTGGAACCGGGGTGAGCCTCAGGCGCGCTTGAGCTCCGAGTACCAGCGGACGCACTCCTCGTAGTCCGGCAGCAGGCCCTGCTCCCGCGCCTGCGCCAGGCTCGGCGCCTGCGCGTCCTTCTCGGACAGCACCGGCTCCACGCCCGCGGGCCACGGCAGGTCCAGGCTCAGCGGGTCGACGCCGCGCTCCGCCTTCGGGTTGAACCCCTCGCTGCACAGGTACGCGGTGACCGTGTCGTCCTCCAGCGCCATCAGCGCGTGGCCGAACCCCTCGGGCAGGTACACGCCGTTGAACTTCTCCGCCGACAGCTCCACCGCGTCCCACTGCCCGAACGTCGGCGACCCGACCCGCACGTCCACCACCACGTCCAGCAGCCTGCCGCGCGGGCAGTGCACGAACTTCGCCTGCCCCGGCGGCACGTCCGCGTAGTGCAGCCCCCGGATCACGCCGCGCCGGGACTGCGAGTGGTTCACCTGCGCGACCCGCAGCCGGTGCCCGGTGGCCCGCTCGAACGCCGACTCCTGGAACGGGGCGACGAAGAAGCCGCGGTCGTCCGGGAAAACCGAAGGTGTGAACTCGAACGCACCGGGAATTCGCAACTCGCGTGCCTGCATGGGCGTCACCCTAGTTCATTACGGGTCTTGACCGATCCTGCCTGCGCAAATCCGCCGAACCGCGCGCCAAACCGGACGAGCGTTCTGGAAGATGGCCCTGACCTGCTGCGATGGTGTGATCCCCACCGCACTCGGTGATGCCCTACGCTGCCACATCTGGCGAACCCAGGCCGCGCGGACCGCCATTCGGTCGCAACTCGACCCCGAATGGGTGTTCCGCGCCCCATTAACACCCGACGGCCCCGTCGATCACGCGCGACAACGCGATCCGGAGTGCTGACCGGCCTCACGCGCCGCAGGAAGGACGCAGGTCAAGTGACCGCAGTGAACGACACCCCAGTCCAGCTCACCGACGACGAGATCTTCACCGCCCACGAGGGCGGCAAGCTCGCCGTGGGGGCCACCGCCTCGCTCGCCGACCCCAGGGCGCTGTCCATCGCCTACACGCCCGGCGTGGCCAGGGTCAGCCGCGCCATCGCCGCCGACCCCTCCCTCGCCGACCGCTACACCTGGGCGGGCCGCCTGGTCGCCGTCGTCAGCGACGGCACCGCCGTGCTGGGCCTGGGCGACATCGGCCCGCGCGCCTCGCTGCCCGTCATGGAGGGCAAGGCCGCGCTGTTCAAGGCCTTCGGCGGCCTCGACTCCATCCCGCTGGTGCTCGACACCACCGACGTGGACGAGATCGTGGAGACCCTGGTCCGGCTGCGCCCGTCCTTCGGCGCGGTCAACCTGGAGGACGTCTCCGCCCCGCGCTGCTTCGAGCTGGAGGCGAAGCTGATCGAGGCGCTGGACGTGCCGGTCATGCACGACGACCAGCACGGCACGGCCGTCGTCACGCTCGCCGCCCTGCGCGGCGCGAACACCGTGCTGGGCAAGGACATCGCGGACCAGCGCGTCGTGGTCTCCGGCGCGGGCGCCGCGGGCGTCGCGATCACCCGCATCCTGCTCGCCGCGGGCGCGGGCGAGGTGACCCTCGTGGACTCGCGCGGCATCATCCACGCCGGACGCGCCGGGCTGAACCCGGTGAAGGAGCAGCTGGCCCCGCTCACCAACGGCAGCGGGCTGCGCGGC
This sequence comes from Actinosynnema mirum DSM 43827, assembly GCF_000023245.1. Lineage (GTDB taxonomy): Bacteria > Actinomycetota > Actinomycetes > Mycobacteriales > Pseudonocardiaceae > Actinosynnema > Actinosynnema mirum. The sequence continues at coordinate 7,369,036 of NC_013093.1, read as the reverse complement.
GGCCTGGACGTGGCGCTGCGCGGCGCGGACGTGTTCGTCGGCGTCTCCTCCGCGCAGGTCCCCGAGGAGCAGGTCGCGAGCATGGCGGCGGGCTCGGTGGTGTTCGCGCTGTCCAACCCGGACCCCGAGGTGCACCCCGAGGTCGCGGCCAGGCACGCCGCCGTCGTGGCCACCGGGCGCAGCGACTTCCCCAACCAGATCAACAACGTGCTCGCGTTCCCCGGCATCTTCCGGGGCGCGCTGGACGCGGGGGCCAGGCGCATCACCGAGGGCATGAAGCTGGCCGCCGCCGGGGCGATCGCGGCCGTGGCCGCCGAGGACCTCGCGGTGGACCGGATCGTGCCGAGCGCGCTCGACCCCAGGGTCGGGCCGGAAGTCGCCGCCGCTGTGGCCTTGGCAGCGGCCGAAGACGGAGTAGCCTGATCCCCTGTCGGAGTTGGGAGAGCTCCAGCCGACGCTGTCCGTCTTCTTCTCGGGAAAACGACGCCACGATCGGGTTCAATCGTTAGTCCGTTAAGGGGTGGGACGTGACGCTGCTAGGCGCTAGCGTCCTTTTCTTCCGGGGGAACGGTCCCCGGTCGAGGGGGTTGCTCCCGCAGGCGGTCCACGGGGCGGCGACCGGGCCGGGCATCCCCGCCCCCAGACACGGGAAGGTGGGACCGTGCCCAAGCGGGTTGGCCGCGCTCCAGTGGTGCTCGACGACCCCGAGGGGCCTGCGCGACCCGAGGCCGTCGCGCTGGGCGGCGTGACGCCGCCAGACCCGCCCTCGCTGCTGTGCGACCCCGAGGGCGTCGTGGTCAGGGCCGACGCCGCGGCTGCCGCGCTCGCCGGGGTCGCAGACCCCGGCGCGCTCGTCGGCCGCCCCCTCGGCGAGCTGCTCGCGGGCGACCCGCCGGACCACCGGCTCACCCGCGCCGACGGCGTCCAGGTCGCGGTGCGCGTCGTGCGCGGACCCGCCGACGCCGCCGGGCTGACCACCGTCCTGCTGGTCGACGTGTCCGACCTGGCCAAGGCCGCCGACGAGCTGCGCGACGAGCAGCGGCGGCTGCGCGCGGTCCAGCGCGTGGCCGCCATCGGCTCCTGGGAGTACGACCCGGACACCGGCGCGACCGTGTGGTCCAGGACGCACTACGAGCTGCTCGGCATCGAGCCCGGCTCGGTCGTGCCCGGCGCGCAGGCCGTGCTCGCGGTGACCCACCCGGACGACCACGACGTGGTCGCCAGCTACTGGAGCAACCGCGAGATCACCGGCGCGCCCATAGACATCGTCTACCGGGTCATCCGGCCGGACGGCGAGCTGCGCTGGATCAGGGGCGTCGCCGAGGCCGAGCTGCGCGCCGACGGCCGCGCCCGGCTGATCACCGGCTACATCAGGGACATCACCGAGCAGTGGCGCGCCGACCGGGCGCTCGCCACCGAGCGCGCGCGCCTGCTGGAGGCGCAGCGGATCGCCCGCATCGGCAGCTGGACCTACGACGTGCGGGGCCGCTCGCTGCACCGCAGCGAGGTGCTGCTGGAGATGTACTCGGCCATCGGCGTCTCGCCCGACCGCCACGACCTGCTCGGCGGCGTGCACGCCGACGACCGCGCCCACCTGCTGGAGCTGCGCCGGAAGCTGTTGCGCGCCAAGGACGGCCGCACGCAGGAGGCCGAGGTGCGCAGCGAGCTGGGCGACCGGGTCTACGTGTGCCGCGCCCGCGTCGAGCGCGAACCCGGCGGGCGCGCCCCGGTGCGGCTGCACGGGACCGTGCAGGACGTCACCGAGGCGCGGGCCATGGAGCGGCAGCTGCGCGAGGACCGGCGCAGGCTCGCCGACGCCCAGCGCGCCGCCCGGCTCGGCGTGTGGGAGTGGGACCTGGCGACCGGCGAGGTGGTGTGGTCGGACATGCTCGCCGAGCTGTTCGGCGTGCCGCGCGACGAGCGCACCACGTACCGGACCTACCTGGACCTGGTGCACCCGGACGACCGGGGCTGGGTCGACGACATGTGGCAGCAGCTGGCCACCGAGGAGACCCCGGTGCAGTGCGAGCACCGGATCGTGCGGCGCGACGGCGCGGTGCGGGTGTTCCGCAGCCACGGCGTCGTCATCAACGGGCCGGACGGGCGCACGCTCGCCGTGGGCACCGCGCAGGACATCACCGAGCAGCGCGTCGCCGAGACCCGGATGCAGCGCTCCAGCCAGCGCTTCGCCGACCTGGTGTCGCTGACCCCGGTCGGCATCGGGCTGTTCGACGAGGGCGAGCGGCTGGTCGAGGCCAACGACGCGCTGTGCGACCTGCTCGGCATGGACCTGGAGCAGCTGCGCGGCATGACCGCCGAGCAGCTCACCGACCCGGCCGACAACGACGACCGGCTGCAGTCGGTCAGCCGGATGACCGAGTTCGGCGCGGAGCGGGCGCACAAGATCCCGCAGCGGATACTGGTCAGGCCGGACGGCGAGCGGGTCTACTGCGAGCTGCACATCGCGCTGTCCGTGCAGGACGACGGCAGGCGGTTCTGGCTCATCGTGTTCCAGGACATCACCGAGCGCCGCCGCACCGCCGAGGCGCTGCGCCACCAGGCCACCCACGACGACCTGACCGGGCTGCCGAACCGGGCGCTGGTCAAGGAGCTGCTGGGCGAGCTTCTGGAGGGCGGCGACCGGGCGAAGGTCGCGGTGCTGTTCTGCGACATCGACAACTTCAAGCGGGTCAACGACTCCCTGGGCCACGACGCCGGTGACGAGCTGCTCGTCGCGCTGGCGCGGCGGCTGGAGGGCGGGCTGCCCGACGGGTGCACGGCGGCCCGGCTGTCCGGCGACGAGTACGTGATCATCTGCGAGAACATCGACGCGGTGGGCGGCGTCGACGCGCTGGCGACCCGCGTCGCCGGGCTGCTGCGCACGGCCGTCCCGGTGCACGGGCAGCTGGTCCGGGTGTCGGCGTCGATCGGCGCTGCGGTGCCCAACGGCTCGCGCGCCACCGGCGCGGACCTGCTGCGGTTCGCGGACGCGGCGATGTTCGAGGCCAAGCGGTCCGGCGCCGGGCGGGTGTCGCTGGCGTCGGCGGCGCTGATCGCGTCGGCCGACCGGCAGGTGCACCTGGAGGGGCAGCTGCGGGACGCGCTCGCCCACGACGGGCTGGCGCTGCACTACCAGCCGGTGGTCGGCGTGGACGGGTCGGTGCAGACCGCCGAGGCGCTCGTGCGGTGGCCGCACCCGGACCGGGGGCTGCTGTCGCCGGACATCTTCCTGCCCGTCGCCGAGCAGGGCGACCTGCTGCGCGAGCTGGACCGGTGGGTGCTGCGGACCGCGCTCAAGGAGGCGGCGACCTGGCCCGCGCCGGACGGCAAGCCCGTGGCGGTGGCGGTGAACCTGGCCGGGCTGGTGCCGGGCGACCCGGAGTTCGTGGACATCGTGTCGGCGACCATCGCCGAGTCCGGCATCCCGTGGGACCGGGTGGTGCTGGAGCTGGTGGAGACGGCGCTGGTCGACCTGCCCTCGCGGGTGCGGCAGTCCATGGCGGAGCTGGTCGAGCGCGGCGTGCAGTTCGCCGTGGACGACTTCGGCACCGGGTACTCGTCGCTGGCGCGGCTCAAGGACCTGCCCGCGCAGATCATCAAGGTCGACCGGCGGTTCGTGGCCGGGGTGGGCAGCGACTCGTCGGACTTCGCGGTGGCGCGGGCCGTGGTGGACATGGCGCGGGCGATGGGGCGCAAGTGCGTCGCGGAGGGCGTCGAGACCGCCACCCAGTTCCACGTGCTGCGCGGGGTCGGGGTGGACGCGTACCAGGGCTGGCTGTTCTCCCGGCCGGTGCCGCCGAAGGAGTTCCGGGCGGTGCTCGCGCTGGGGCCGCTGCACATCCCCAAGGCCGGGTGAGACGCGCCGTTCCGGTGTGACGCGCTGCGCAGGGCCGAGGTCTTTTGTCGGATTTCGGCCACCCGACCGTGGGGAAAGCGCCATACTCCCGCTCCGGGGGCCAGCGTTTGTGCTGGTCAAGGGAGGGGAACTGTGGAACCCGAACGGGTGATCGCCGACCTGGAGGCCAGGGCTCGCGACCTGGCCGCGCGGTCGGCGCAGGCGCAGGAGCAGATCCGGCAGGCGTCGGCGACCGTGCGCGCCAAGGACGGGGCGGTCTCGGTGACCGTGGCGCCGAACGGGGCGGTGCAGGCGATCGAGTTCTCGCCGAAGGCGGGCGAGCTGTCGCACGTGCAGCTGGGGCAGGTCGTGATGGGGGTGCTGCGGCAGGCCCAGGCGCAGGCGGCGCGGCAGGTCGCGGCGGTGCTGGAACCGGACTTCGGCGGGACGCAGGCGATCGAGTTCCTGACCGGGTTCATCCCGGTGGAGGAGGCCGAGGAGCCTGCTGCGCGGGCTCGCGAGGAGGGCGGCGTGCTGCGGGACGAGTCCTGGGGCGCCGGACCGGCGCGACCGGGCTACTCGCCTCCGCCCGCTCCTCCGGCCCCGCCCGCGCGACGCCCGGCGGACCGGGGCGAGCCGGACGAGGACGACGGCTTCGGGCCGGTGCTCAGGTGAGCGGCGGCGGGTACGAGGTCGTCACCGGGCAGCTGGAGGCGTTCGCCGAGGCGCAGGACGGGCGCGGCGGCGAGGTGGGCGCTGCGGCGGGCAGGGCCGGCGGGGTGAACCTGGGCGGGGAGACGTTCGGGGTGCTGCTGTCGTTCTTCGCGAACGGCGCGGAGAGCGCGGCGGCGGAGGTCGTCGCGGGCATCGAGCAGCTGGCGGCGGCGTACGGGGAGGCGGCGGGGGACACCAGGGCCACCGCGGCGGAATACGCGGCCGTGGAGGACGGGAACGCGGCGGGGTTCGGGGGTGAGGGCTGATGGTGGAGTGGACCGGGTTCGGCGACCGGGGTGGCTGGACGAATCCGGACAACTTCGCGGGGGCGGGGCCGGTCGAGTCCGTGTTCCAGTTGATCGACTCCGGCAAGCGTGCTGGTGAGGGTGACGTCGCTGAGATCGCCATGAACCTGGGCGCGGCTGGCCTCGACCTGCTGGGGGCCGCGCTGGACCCGCTGGGCGCGCTCGGCACGGCGGGCATCGGGTGGTTGATCGAGCACGTGTCCTTCCTGCGCGAGCCGCTGGACTACCTGGCGGGCAACGGCGACCGGATCAAGGCCGCCGTGACGACGTGGAACGAGAGCGCTGATGCGCTGAGGAGGGTCGCCAAGGCTCAGCACGACGCCGTCGAGACCCGGGTGTCGGGTTGGCAGCAGCGAGCGGCGGAGGAATTCCGCGGCAGCCAGCGGCAGCTGGCGAAGGAGACGGTGCTGCTCAGCGACTCGTGCACGCGGATCGCCGAGGAGATCGCCGCGGCGGGCACCATCACGGCGACCATCCGGGGCGTGATCCGGGACCTGATCTCCATGTTCGTCTGGGAGGTGGTTCGGAACGCGGCCATCGCGCTGGCGTCCTCCGTGGTCAGCATGGGCAGTTCCATCGCCGCGTTCACGGCGTGGGCGGTGGGGCGCGGGGCCTTGGTGCTGGGCAAGATCACGCAGAGGTTGAGCAAGCTGGTGAGCGTCGTCACCCGGATCCTGTCGCGGATCAAGCAGCTCACCGGTGCGCTGGGGCATGCGTTGAAGGGGTTGGCGCGGTTCGGGAAGAAGGCGGGTGGGGGTGCGCCGACGCCGAGCGCACCACGCTTTCCGGGGCTGGACGGCCTGGGCAAGGGCTTGGACGACGTCGGCAAGCGCTTGGCTGACCGGGGGACCACCGCGCCGTCGCTGAGCGACGCGGCGGCCAAGGCGAAGCAGGGCGGACGCGAGTTCGTGGACGGCTACAAGGACGCGGGCACCGTCGCGCAGAAGTTCACCGAGCAGAACCACCTCTCCGCGGCCGACCGGTACAGCGGCATCGCAGACCGCTACACCCCGTTCACGCCGCGAACCCGTGCCGACGGGACCGTGTCGCCGCACTCGACGCCCAGCTTCGACAACGGAGGTTTTCAGATCAAGACCACTGCCGACTACGCCCGCGAGAGCGCGAAGGAGGACGAACTGCGGGAAGAGGGGATCACCGAGGAGGCCAGGCAGTTCAAGCGCCAGACGGGATACCTGGACGAGTGAGCTGGAAGAAGGCCAAGAAGCCGGTCCTGGTGGTGGCGTGCCTGGTGACCGGTTCAGCTGTGCCGCTCGTGGCGTTCACCGCGAGCCCGCTGTTCCTGGTGGGGGTCTTCGCGTGCGTGCTGTTCCCCCTCCTGTGCGCGTGGCTGTCCGGGCGGTTCGCCCTCGCCGCGGGGGCTTTCCTGCTGGCGGTCGGCGGAGGCTTGCCGGTGTCCTCCGCCGTGGGGTCGTGGTGGTCCTCGACTCACGGCAAGCACCTCGACGAGTGCGTCGTCGCGCGCGTCGACCGCAAGGCGAACCCGAAGGAGCGGCCCCACACCACGGTCCTGTTCGACTGCGGGAGCGAGCAGGTCGAGCACTTCCCCAGGCGGCGCGGTGAGTTCTCGGTCGGTTACCGGACTTCGCTGGTGGTGGACCCCAGCGGGATGCTGATCACCGAGGTGGGGGCGGAAGGGCTTCCGAGTGGGAGGAACGCCCCGTTCCTCGTCAGCGGTTACCTGCTGCTGATGATCGGGCTCGTAGTGGCGTCCGCCTGGTTGCCCAGCCCTCCGAACACGCCCAAGCCTCCGCGCCCGCCGCGCGGGCCGGGGGACCCGTTGCAAGCGGATTTCCTCCGGTCGTGAGGCTGACCGACGAGTTCCGCTGACCCCACCCGCCCCCCACCGTCCTCAGGGGAGGATCAACGGGTGGACGTGGTCGTCAAGAGGGTGTTGCTGGTGGTCGGCGTGCTGCTCGTGCCCGCCGGCGTGGTGGGGTTCCTGGTCGGCGCGCCCGTGCTCCTCGGGTGCGCGCTCCTCGTCCTCGGGTGCGCGGCCGGGTTCCTGGTCAAGAGCACCCTGTGGCGCGGGCAGCACGCCGGGTGGGTCCTCGGGCTCTCCGCAGGTGTGCTGCTCGTGGTGTCCGCGTTCTCCGCCGAGTCCGCCTGGCTCACCCTCACCGGGCGGGTCGAGCGGGACTGCCTCGTCGTCGGGCACCGGGTCGGGGATCGGGAGCGGAACCCGGCGGACTTCTACTCGGTGCGGTGCGGGGACCTGGTGACCGAGCACGTGGAGAACGGGCTTCGCGCGCCGCGGGTGGGAGAGGCAGGGGACGTGGTGCCCGAGTTCGTGGTCGACCCGCGCGGGGTGCTGCGGGGGAAGTTGCCCGAGGAGGTTCGGCCGCTCGCGGTCTGGGAGGTCGGGGGCGCCGCACTGGCGCACGTCGCGGTTGGGGCGTGGTTCGCCACGCGGCGGGTGCTCGACCCGGTTGAGCGGGCCGTGGCGCGGGCTCGGGAGCGGGTGGCGCGGGAGTTCGACTGAACCCCGGCGCCACCCGGCGGAGAGAGGTCAGCGCGCGGACGCGGCGATCAGCGGCAGCAGCGCGGCGATCCGGTGCCTCGGCAGGTCGATCAGGCGCTCCTCCAGGTCCGCCGCCTCACCCACCGCCTCGGTGATGCGCTCCCGCGCCGCCCGCTTCGTCAGACCGCCCCTGGTCGCCGTCACCAGCGCCTCCCGCCACACGTTCCCCAGCTTGCCGTGCGCGCGCGACAGCACCTCCCGCACCGCCAACCCGCCCTCGTCCAACCCGCCCGCCAGCACCTGGTCCGCCACCACGACGCACGTCTTCCCGTCCGGCGTGGAACGCAGGTAGCGCAGCGAGAACCGCGTCCCCACCAGCTCCGCGAGCGCCTTCTGCCCCTTCTCCGACGCGACGTCCGGGTGGTTGTTCGGCACCAGCGCCGCCATCCGCCCCGGCGAGCACGCCAGCAGCGTCCGCAGCAGCCACGGGCCCGGATCGGCGCTCAGGTCCACGGCCAGCGACGCCGCCCCCCTGCCCACCGGCTCGGCCCAGCCCGGCTGCCTCGGCTTCGGCGGCGGGCTCGACTCCGGACGCGGGGCCAGGTCCACCAGCGACTCCAGGGCCTTGCCGCTCGGGCCCTCGGACTCCAGCGACTGCGGGCCGTGCGTGTAGATCCCCGGCTTGGTCACCGACACCGACCGCCGCGACGTCGGCCTGCACACGTACAGGTCCGCCGCGCTGCCGATCGCCTGCGCCCCGTCGAACCGGTGGAACGCGGGCAGCACCGCCTCGAACAGCAGCCCCAGCCGCAGCAGCTCCTGCTGCACCTTCAACCCCAGCGCCGGGGTGCGGTCGCTGGAGCCGTGCGCCAGCAGCAGCCTCCCGTCCCGCCCCAGGCACTCCACGCCGCGCGCCGCGAACAGGCCCATGCCCTCCGGCGTGTAAGGCGGGTCGCTGAACACCAGGTCCGCGCTCTCCAGCACCGACGGCGGCAACCCGAAGCGGAAGTCCGCGTGCAGCGTCGTGACGTCCCAGCCGCGCTCGGCCGCGATCCGGTCCACGTGCGCCAGCAGCCGGTCGTCCACGTCCACCACGACCACCCGCACGCCAGGGTCCACCGCGCACACCGCCAGCGACGTCAGGTCGTGGTCGCCCAGGCACAGCAGGGTCCGGCCGGACAGGTCGTAGGTCGTGGTCAGCCACAGCGCCCGCTTCAGCGCCGTCTCCGGCGTGGCCTGCACGTGGTCCAGCGCGGCCACCGGCGGCGGCACGGACGCGATGTCCGCGCGGACCACCGCCAGCAGGTCCGGGTTCTCCGCCACCAGCGCGTCCGTCGCGTCCGGCAGCTCCTCGGCCGCGTACCGGGCGTACGCCGCGGCCCGCGCGGGGACGATCCGGTGCCGGTCGCCCCTGCTCTCCAGGTCGTCCTGCGCCGCCGTCAGCAGCTCCTGCACGGTGCGGCGCGGCACGGCGGGCAGCCGGACCAGCTCCGCGAGGCTGTGCCAGTCCCGGCACAGCAGGGTCAGCACCCGGCGCAGCGGGCGCGCGTGCGCCCCCCGGCTCGCCAGGAGGTCGCGGACGCGGTCGCTCGGCTCATCTGCTGCCACAAGCAGAGCAGCCTAAACGGTGCCGGGGACCCGGCTCGCCACCGTCGGCGTCCCGCCCCCCGCGAGGGACTTCCCGTTATCCGGGATGACCTGCCGCTGTCACCCCGACGGGCTAGGGTCGTCCGACAGCCGCAACCCAGGGGGAGGGAACCCGGTGTGATCGAGTTCAGGGGAGCGACCAAGCGGTTCGACGACGGGACGACCGCGGTCGACGGCCTGGACCTGGTGGCCGAGCCCGGCGCGGTGACCGTGTTCGTCGGCCCGTCCGGCTGCGGCAAGACCACCTCGCTGCGCATGGTCAACCGCATGGTGGAGACCACGTCCGGCACCGTCCTGGTGGGCGGCCGGGACGTGCGCGAGGTCGACCCGCCGGAGCTGCGGCGCGGCATCGGCTACGTCATCCAGCAGGCGGGCCTGTTCCCGCACCGCACGGTCCTCGACAACGTCGCGACCGTGCCGCTGCTGTCCGGCTGGGGCAAGCGCAGGGCCCGCACCCGCGCGGCCGAACTGCTGGAGCTCGTCGGGCTGCCGCAGGAGCTGGGCGGGCGCTACCCGGCGCAGCTGTCCGGCGGCCAGCAGCAGCGCGTCGGCGTGGCCCGCGCGCTCGCCGCCGACCCGCCCGTGCTGCTGATGGACGAGCCGTTCAGCGCCGTCGACCCGGTGGTGCGCGAGGGCCTGCAGGACGAGCTGCTGCGGCTGCAGGGCGAGCTGGGCAAGACGATCGTGTTCGTCACGCACGACATCGACGAGGCGGTGCGGCTCGGCGACAAGGTCGCGGTGTTCCGCGAGGGCGGCGTGCTCGCCCAGTACGCGCCGCCCGCAGAGCTGCTGTCCCGGCCCGCCGACGACTTCGTCGCCGGGTTCGTCGGGCGCGACCGGGGCTACCGGGGGCTGTCCTTCGCGGACTCCGGCGGTCTCGCGCTCGGGCAGGTCGACACGGTCGGACCGGACGACGCGCCCGGCGCGGGCGACGCCTGGCGGCTGGTGCTCGACGCCGACCGCAGGCCGCAGGGCTGGCACCCGCCGGGTGACGCCGCCGCCGTGCCGGGGGGCAGCCTGCACGAGCTGGGCACCCCGCTGCGCGGCGCGCTCGACGCCGCCCTGTCCTCACCCGCCGGGCTGGGCGTGGCCGTGGACCCCGACGGCCGCTACGCGGGCGTCGTCACCGCCCGCGAGGTCCTGGACGCCATCGAGGCGCAGCGCGAGCGGCCCGAGCAACCGGGGACCGCCCGTGCCTGACGTCCTGGACTACCTCTCCGACGCGGGCACCCGGTCCGCGGTGCTCGACATGCTCGGCGAGCACGTCTACCTGTCGCTGTTCCCGCTGCTGGTCGCCGTGGTCCTGGCGATCGCGCTCGGCCTGCTGTGCCACCGGTTCCGCGCCGCGCGCGCCACCGTGATCGCCCTGTCGAACGTGCTCTACACGATCCCGTCGCTGGCCCTGTTCGCGATCATCCCGGCCCTCATCGGCACGAAGGTCCTGGACAGCGTCAACGTCGTCGCCGCCCTCACCCTGTACACGACGGCGCTGCTGGTGCGCCCGGTCGCCGACGCGCTCGACGCGGTGCCCGGCCACGTCACCGCCGCCGCCACCGCCATGGGCTTCCGGCCGGTGCGCCGGTTCTTCGCGGTGGAGCTGCCGCTGGCGGTGCCGGTGCTCGCGGCGGGCGTGCGGGTCGGGTCGGTCAGCAACATCAGCCTGGTCAGCGTGGGCGCGCTGATCGGCACCGGCGGGCTCGGCGTGCTGTTCACCGACGGGTTCCGGCAGCGCTACCTCGCGCCGATCATCGTCGGCGTCGTGCTCACCCTCGTGCTGGCGCTGGTCGTGGACCTGCTGCTGGTCGCGCTGCGCAAGGTGCTGACGCCGTGGGCGGAGGTCGTGAAGTGATCTTCGCTGACGCGCTGGAGTGGCTGCTCTCGCCCGCGAACTGGTCCGGGCCCACCTCGATCCCGACGCGGGTCGGCGTGCACCTGCTGTACTGCCTGGCCGCCGTGCTCGGCGCGAGCGCGATCGCGGTGCCGCTGGGCCTGTGGATCGGGCACACCGGGCGCGGCGGGACGGTGCTGGTCGCGGGCGGCAACGCGCTGCGGGCGCTGCCCACGCTCGGCCTGGTCACCCTGCTGTACCTGCTGCTCGGCGGCGGGCAGGCCGGGGTCGTGATCGCGCTGATCGTGCTGGCCATCCCGCCGCTGCTCGCCGGCGCGTACGCCGGGGTGCAGGACGTGGACCGGGGCGTCGTGGACGCCGCGCGCGGCATGGGCATGACCGGCTCGCAGGTGCTGTGGCGGGTCGAGCTGCCGAACGCGCTGCCGCTGCTGCTCGGCGGGGTGCGCAACGCCACCCTGCAGGTCGTGGCGACCGCGTCGGTGGCCGCGTACGTGGGGATCGAGACGCTGGGCCGTCCGCTGCTGGACGGTTTGCGGGTGCTGGACTACGGGCAGTTCGTCGGCGGCGCGGTGCTCATCGCCCTGCTGGCGGTCGCGCTCGACCTGCTGCTGGCGGGGGTGGGAAGGCTCCTCGTGCCCAAGGGCCTCACCCTCGGCACGCGGCGTCGCAAGGGGAAGCTGTCGGCGACCGCCGCCGCGCAGCGCGAAGTGAGGGGAAGCAAGGCATGAAGCGCACGTTGACGGCGGTGGCGGCGGTGGTCGCGCTGGCGACCGCCGGTTGCGGCTCGGCGGAGGACCTCAGCGGGAGCGGCGACCAGGCCGCCTCCGGCGAGATCGTGGTCGGCTCGGCCGACTTCACCGAGAACAAGATCCTGGCCGAGATCTACGCCGGCGCGCTCAAGACCACCGGCGCGAAGGTGTCGGTGCGCTCCGGCATCGGCGCGCGCGAGCTGGTCGTGCAGGCGCTGCAGGACAAGTCGCTCGCGGTGGTGCCCGAGTACACCGGCAACCTGCTGGTGCACTTCGACAAGGCCAGCACCGCCTCCGAGGCCGAGGAGGTCTACTCGGCGCTCGAGTCCAAGCTCCCCGAGGGCCTGGAGGTGCTGGAGAAGTCGGCGGCCGAGGACAAGGACGTCCTGGTGGTCACCAAGGAGACCGCCGACTCGGGCGTGAAGTCCATCGCCGACCTCGGCGAGGGCAAGTACGTGCTCGGCGCGGCGGGCGAGTGGGCCCAGCGCTGGGAGGCCAAGATCAAGGAGCTGTACGGGGTCACCTTCAAGGAGATCAAGACCACCGACGCGGGCGGCCCGGTCACCGTGGACACGCTCAAGGACGGCGGGTCGCAGGTCGCGAACCTGTACACCACGCAGGCCGACATCGCGGTGAACGGGTTCGTGCAGCTGGAGGACCCGAAGAGCATGTACCCGGCGCAGAACATCCTGCCGCTGCTGCGGACCGGCGCCGTGGACGACAAGGGCAAGGCCGTGCTGGACAAGGTCTCCGCCGCGCTGACGACGGAGAACGTGGCCGAGCTGGTCAAGAAGGTCGACGTGGACAAGGAGACCGTGGCCAACGTGGCGGCGGAGTTCCTGAAGACGGTGTCCCTGTAAGGGATTCGCGGTTCGGGAAAGCGGCGCTCCCCTCCGGGGGGCGCCGCTTTCCTACGCCCGGCTCCCGCCGATCCGCTCGGTGAGCGAGTCGGCGGTCTGCATCGCCTCGGCCGCCAGCTCCGGCCAGGACTGGCCGCACGGCTCCTCGCACAAATGCCGGAACGTCACCGTGATCGCCGCGATCGGGCGCTCGCCGTGGTCGTAGACCGGGGCCGCCACCGACGCGAAGCCGGCCGTCACGAACCCGTCCTCCACCGCCCAGCCGCGCCGCCGCTCCCCGGTGAGCAGCCTGCGCAGCGCGGGCAGGTTGCGCGGGCCCCGGCCGGTGCGGTCCACGAACGCCCGCGCGCTCGGGAACAGCGCCCGCACCTGCGCGTCCGGCAGCCGGGCCAGCATCGCCCTCCCCGACGCGGTCAGGTGCGCGGGCAGCCGGACCCCGACGTCCGACACGATCGTCTGCGGCTGCCTCGGCTGCTCCCGCACCAGGTAGAGGGCCTCGGCGCCGTGCAGCACGCCCAGGTGCGCGGGCAGCGACACCTGGTCCACCAGCTTGCGCAGCAGCGGGCGCGCCAGGCGTTCGAGGGGGTCGTGCCGCAGGTACGCCGAGCCCAGCTCGAACGCGGCCACCCCGAGCCCGTAGCGGCGCTCCTCCGGGAAGTGCGTGGCGAACCCGGCGTCGGCCAGCTCCGCCAGCAGGTGGTAGGTCGTGGACCTCGGCAGGTCCAGCTCGCGCGCCACCGCCGCCGCCGACAGCGGCCCCGGCCTGCTCGCCAGCAGGCGCAGCACCGCGAGCCCCCGGCGCAGCGCCGGGACGTCGCTGCTCCCACCCATGGACCCATTCTCAACAGAAACCCGTGCTCGACAAAACACGCTCGCCGCGCAGTGGAGGTCCGTGACAACGAGCTTCGAGGCGTTCGCCGCCGAGCACGTCACCCCGCTGCTGCGCCCTCGCGCTGCTGCCGCGCGAGCAGCGGGCCCGGTGGTGCTGCGCTACTGGGAAGGGCTGGACGGCCCCGCCATCGCGGGCGTCTTCGGCTGCTGCCGGCGCTCCCGGTCGCGCCGCCGGACGCGCCCGTCGCGAACGGGCTCCAGCCGGTCAGGGACGCCGACCTCGGCTGGCGGAAGTGACCGTCATCGCGCCGCGCTGAGTTCGGAACGGGCGGAGGACGCGCTCCCACCGCCTGCGCGTCTTCCGCACCCCTGCGGAACCCCACAGTCCGTCTGGTATCCCAGACACCTCCGCCCGATCTCCGCTCGTGCCGGGGGCCGCCGCGGGTTGTGATGTGCCCATGCAGCACGTCGAACTCGGGCCGAAGGCCCTCACCCGCGACGAGGTCGCCGCCGTCGCCCGCGGTTCCGCCGCCGTGCGGCTCACCGGTGAGGCGCGCGAGGCCGTCGCCGCCGCGCGCGCCCACATCGAGCGGCTGGCCTCGGCCGAGCGGCCCACCTACGGGGTGTCCACCGGGTTCGGGGCGCTCGCCGTCCGGCACATCCCGCCGGACCGCCGCGCCGCGCTCCAGCAGGCACTGGTGCGCTCGCACGCGGCGGGCGCGGGGCCCGAGGTGGAGCGCGAGGTGGTCAGGGCGCTCGTGCTGCTGCGACTGCGCACGCTCGCCTCCGGGCACACCGGCGTGCGGCCGGAGACCGTGGAGACCATGGCGGCCGCGCTGAACGCGGGCATCACCCCGGTGGTGCACGAGTTCGGCTCGCTCGGCTGCTCCGGCGACCTCGCCCCGCTGTCCGCCGCCGCGCTCGCCCTCACCGGCGAGGGCATGGTGCGCGACGCGGCGGGCGACCTCGTCCCGGCCGCCGACGCGCTCGCCGCCGCGGGCATCACGCCGCTGCGCCTGGCCGAGAAGGAGGGCCTGGCGCTGATCAACGGCACCGACGGGATGCTCGGGATGCTGGTGCTGGCCATCCACGACCTGCGCCACCTGCTCGACGTCGCCGACCTCACCGCCGCGATGAGCGTGGAGGCGCTCCTGGGCACCGACCGGGTGTTCGCCGCCGACCTGCACGCCCTGCGCCCGCACCCCGGCCAGGGCCGCAGCGCCCAGCGCATGGCCGACATCCTGGCCGGCTCGGAGATCGTCGCCAGCCACCGGGGCCCGGACTGCAACCGGGTCCAGGACGCCTACTCGCTGCGCTGCTCCCCGCAGGTGCACGGCGCCGCCCGCGACACCGTCGCGCACGCCGAGACCGTCGCCGACCGCGAGCTCGCCTCCGCCGTGGACAACCCGGTGGTGCTCGCGGACGGCCGCGTCGAGTCCAACGGCAACTTCCACGGCGCGCCGATCGCCTACGTGCTGGACTTCCTGGCCATCCCGGTCGCCGACGTCGCGAGCATCGCCGAGCGCCGCACCGACCGGATGCTCGACGTGAACCGCTCGCACGGCCTGCCGCCGTTCCTGGCCGACGACCCCGGCGTCGACTCCGGGCACATGATCGCCCAGTACACGCAGGCCGCGATCGTGTCCGAGCTCAAGCGGCTGGCCGTGCCCGCCTCGGTCGACTCGATCCCCAGCTCCGCCATGCAGGAGGACCACGTGTCCATGGGCTGGTCGGCCGCGCGCAAGCTGCGCAAGGCCGTCGACGGCCTGCGGACCGTGCTCGCCATCGAGTACCTGACCGCCGCGCGGGCCCTGGACCTGCGCGCCCCGCTCAAGCCCGCCCCCGCCACGGCCGCCGCCGTCGCGAGGCTGCGCGAGGTCGTGCCCGGCCCCGGCCCGGACCGGCACCTCGCGCCCGAGATCGCCGCAGCCGAAGCCATCATCAGGAACGGAGCGCCCCAGTCGTGGTGACCGCAGCCAGAGGGACCGACCTGACCGCGCGCAGCTGGCCGACCGAGGCCGCGCTGCGCATGTTCCACAACAACCTCGACCCGGACGTGGCCGAGCGCCCCGAGGACCTGGTGGTCTACGGCGGCACCGGCAAGGCCGCCCGCGACTGGCCGAGCTTCCACGCCATCAGCCGCGAGCTGGAGCAGCTGGCCGACGACGAGACGCTGCTGGTGCAGTCCGGCCGCCCGGTGGGCGTGCTGCGCACCCACGAGTGGGCGCCGCGCGTGCTGATCGCCAACTCGAACCTGGTGCCGGACTGGGCGGACTGGCCCGAGTTCCGCCGCCTGGAGGCGGCCGGGCTGACCATGTACGGGCAGATGACCGCCGGGTCGTGGATCTACATCGGCACCCAGGGCATCCTGCAGGGCACCTACGAGACGTTCGCCGCCGTCGCCGCCAAGCGGTTCGGCGGCACCCTGCGCGGCACGCTCACCGTCACGGCCGGGCTCGGCGGCATGGGTGGGGCGCAGCCGCTGGCGGTCACCATGAACGAGGGCGTCGCGCTGTGCGTGGAGGTCGACCCGGCGCGGGCGCGCAGGCGCGTGGAGACCCGCTACCTGGACGAGGTCGCCGACGACCTGGACGACGCCGTCGCCCGCGCGCTCGCCGCGAAGGCCGAGGGGCGCGCGCTGTCCGTGGGTGTGGTCGGCAACGCCGCCGAGGTGCTGCCGGAGCTGCTGCGCCGGGGCGTGGCGGTGGACGTGGTCACCGACCAGACCTCCGCGCACGACCCGCTGATGTACCTGCCGGTCGGGGTCGGCGTCGACGAGTGGCACGGGTACGCCGCCGCGAAGCCGGAGGAGTTCACCGAGCGGGCGCGCGCCTCGATGGCCGCGCACGTGGAGGCCATGCTCGGGTTCCAGGCGGCGGGCGCCGAGGTGTTCGACTACGGCAACTCGATCCGGGGCGAGGCGAAGCTCGGCGGCTGCGAGCGGGCGTTCGACTTCCCCGGCTTCGTGCCCGCCTACATCCGGCCGCTGTTCTGCGAGGGCAAGGGCCCGTTCCGCTGGGCCGCGCTGTCCGGCGACCCCGCCGACATCGCCAAGACGGACGCCGCGATCCTGGAGCTGTTCCCGGAGAACGAGCAGCTCGCCCGGTGGATCAAGCTCGCCGGTGAGCGGGTGGAGTTCCAGGGGCTCCCCGCCCGGATCTGCTGGCTCGGCTACGGCGAGCGGCACCGCGCGGGCTTGAAGTTCAACGAGATGGTGGCGTCCGGGGAGCTGTCCGCGCCGATCGTCATCGGTCGCGACCACCTGGACTGCGGGTCGGTGGCCTCGCCGTACCGGGAGACCGAGGCGATGGCCGACGGCTCCGACGCGATCGCCGACTGGCCGCTGCTGAACGCGCTGGTCAACACCGCCTCCGGGGCCACCTGGGTGTCGATCCACCACGGCGGCGGCGTCGGCATCGGGCGGTCGATCCACGCCGGGCAGGTCACCGTCGCGGACGGCACCGAGCTGGCCGCCGCGAAGATCGAGCGGGTGCTCACCAACGACCCCGGCATGGGCGTGCTGCGGCACGTGGACGCCGGGTACGACCGGGCGCGCGAGGTCGCGGACGAGCGCGGGGTGCGGGTGCCGATGGCCGGGGGTGGCGAGTGACCTCGCTGGCCGACCTGGCCGACGTCGGCCGGGACGCGCGGCGCGGCGGGTACTCGCGGCACGGGTTCGACCGGGTCGAGCTGGAGCTGCGCGAGTGGTTCACCGCCGAGGCGACCGCGCGCGGGCTGGACGTGCGGGCGGACCGCAACGGGAACCTGTGGGCGTGGTGGGGGCGGCCCGGTCCCGGCGCGGTGGTCACCGGCAGCCACCTGGACTCGGTGCCCGGCGGCGGGGCGTTCGACGGGCCGCTCGGCGTGGTGTCCGCGCTCCAGGCCGTGGACCTGCTGCGGTCGCGCGGGTTCCGGCCCGCGCGACCGCTGGCCGTGGCGGTGTTCGTCGAGGAGGAGGGCGGGCGGTTCGGCGTCGCCTGCCTGGGGACCCGGCTGATGACCGGCGCGATCACGCCCGAGCGGGCCGCCGCGCTCGTCGACGCGGACGGGGTCGGCTTCGGCGACGCCGCCCGCGCCGCCGGGTTCGACCCCTCGGCGATGGGGCGGGACGACGCGGCGCTCACCTCCATCGGGGCGTTCGTGGAGCTGCACGTCGAGCAGGGGCGCGGGCTGACCGCGCCGGTCGGGGTGGCGAGCTCGATCCTGGCGCACGGCCGGTGGCGGTTCACGTTCACCGGCGAGGGCAACCACGCCGGGGCGACCCTGGTGGAGGACCGGCGCGACCCGGTGCTGCCCGCGTCGGCGACCGTGCTGGCCGCCCGCGCCGCGGCGCGTGGGGGCGCGCGGGCGACGGTGGGGCGGATCGTGCCGAACCCCGGCGGCACCAACGTGATCGCGTCCTCGGTGGACCTGTGGCTGGACGCGCGGGCCTCGGACGACGCGACCACGCGGGCCGTCGTGGCGGAGGTCGTGGAGGCGGCCGAGCGGGCGGCGGCGGACGAGGGCTGCGAGGTGCGGGTCACCGAGGAGTCCTACGGGGACACCGTGCACTTCGACGCCGGGCTGCGCGACGAGCTGTCCGCCGTGCTCGGCGGGGTCCCCGCGCTGCCGACCGGCGCCGGGCACGACGCGGGCGTGCTGGCCGGGCACGTGCCCACGGCGATGCTGTTCGTGCGCAACCCGACCGGGGTGAGCCACGCGCCGGAGGAGTTCGCCGAGGACGCGGACTGCGCGGCCGGGGTGGTCGCGCTGGCGGCGGCGCTGGAGCACCTGGCCGGGTGAGGTCGTGGGGGCCCCGGTCCGCCGGAGGGGCGCGGACCGGGGCTCCCCCGGCTGTGGATCTTGGCTGGCCGCGTCGTCGCGGCCATGCTGGGGGTGGGCTCCGCGGTGGTGCGGGCCGGACGAAAGCCGAACCGGGTGAGCGGCAGGAGGCCGATGTGCGGTGGTTGGTGATCTCGCGGTGAAGAGCTTCTGGTGCGAGCGGGCCGTCCTGCCCGGCGGGGTCGCGGCGCGGGTGCTGCTGCGGGTGTCCGACGGGATCATCCGCGAGGTCCGCGAGGTCGACACCATCCCGCTGGGGTCCCAGCGGCTGCACGGGGTGGTGCTGCCGGGGTTCGCCAACGCGCACTCGCACGCCTTCCACCGGGGGCTGCGCGGGCGCACGCACGACGGGGGCGGCACGTTCTGGACGTGGCGCGAGCGGATGTACGAGCTGGCCGGCGCGCTGACGCCGCGCTCGTACCAGCGGCTCGCCACCGCCGTGTACGCCGAGATGGTGGTCGCCGGGTACACCGCCGTCGCCGAGTTCCACTACCTGCACGCGGGCGGCAACGAGATGGCCGAGGCGCTGCGGGCGGCGGCGCGGGCGGCGGGCATCCGGTTGACCCTGCTCGACACCGCCTACCTCGCCGGGGGGATCGGGAAGCCGGTCGCCGGGGCGCAGGAGCGGTTCAGCGACGGCGGCGCGGCGGCGTGGGCGCGGCGGTCCGGCGAGCTGCTGCCCGACGACAACACGGTCGTGGGGACGGCGATCCACTCGGTGCGCGCGGTGCCGCGCGAGGAGCTGGCCGCCGTCGCGGGCGCGTTCCCGGACCGGCCGCTGCACGTGCACCTGTCGGAGCAGCCCGACGAGAACCGGGAGTGCCTGGAGGCATACGGCCTCACCCCGACCGCGCTGCTCGCCGAGGCGGGCGCGCTGGGCGAGCGCACCACCGCCGTGCACGCCACCCACCTGACCGACGAGGACATCGCGCTGCTCGCCGGCAGCGGGACCGGGGTGTGCCTGTGCCCGACCACCGAGGCCGACCTGGCCGACGGCATCGGGCCCGCGCGGGAGCTGGCCGACGCCGGGGTGCGGCTGTCGCTGGGCAGCGACCAGAACGCGGTGGTGGACCCGCTGCTGGAGGCGCGCGGACTGGAGCACGGCGAGCGGCTGCGGTCGGGGCGGCGGGGGCGGTTCTCGCCCGCCGAGCTGGTGGCGGCGCTGACCGGGCACCACGCGCTGGGCAGGCCGGAGGCGGGGCGGATCGAGGTGGGCGCGCCCGCGGACCTGGTGGCGCTGCGGACCGGCTCGGCGCGCACGGCCGGGGCCGAGCTGGAGCAGCTGGTGCTGGCGGCGACGGCGGCGGACGTGGCGGCGGTCGTGGTCGGCGGGCGGGTCGTGGCGCGCGACGGCGTGCACGAGGAGCTGGGCGACGTGGGCGGGTTGTACCGGGAGGTGCTGCGGCGGTGAGGGGCTTGTCGGTGGGTGTGGCGTCGGCGGTCGTGGCGTCGGTGGTCGTGGGTGGTGGCCGGTGAGCGCCGTGGCGGTGAGCACGCTGGTCACCGGGATCGGCGAGCTGACCACGAACGACCCAGAACTGGGGCGGATGCGGGACGCGGCGCTGGTGCTCGACGGGGACCGGGTGGCGTGGGTCGGTCCGGCGGCCGGGGCGCCCTCGGCGGACGAGCGGGTGGACGTCGGCGGGCGGGCGGTGCTGCCGGGGTGGGTGGACAGCCACACGCACCTGGTGTTCGCCGGGGACCGGACCGAGGAGTTCGAGTCCCGGATGGCCGGGCGGCCCTACGCGGCCGGGGGCATCGCGACCACGGTCGCCGCCACGCGGGCCGCGTCGGACGCCGAGCTGGAGGAGGGGCTGCGGCGGCACGTGGCCGAGGCGGTCGCCCAGGGCACGACGTGCCTGGAGACCAAGACCGGGTACGGGCTGACGGTCGAGGAGGAGCTGCGGGCCGCCCGGTTGGCGGCGCGGTGGGTGGACGAGGTGACGTTCCTCGGCGCGCACCTGGTGCCGCCGGGGGCCGACGCGGACGGGTACCTGGCGCTGGTGTCGGGGGAGATGCTGGACGCGGTCGCGCCGCACGTGCGGTGGGCGGACGTGTTCTGCGAGGAGGGCGCGTTCGACGAGGCCGGGTCCCGGCGCGTCCTGGAGGCCGCCCGGTCGCGCGGCTTGGGCCTGCGGGTGCACGGCAACCAGCTCGGGCGGGGGCCGGGGGTGCGGCTGGCGGTGGAGCTGGGCGCGGCGAGCGTGGACCACTGCACGCACCTGTCCGACGCGGACGTGGCGGCGCTGGCGGGCTCGGGCACCGTCGCGACCCTGCTGCCCGCCTGCGACCTGTCCACCCGCCAGCCCCTGCCGCCCGCGCGGGCGCTGCTGGACGCGGGCGCGGAGGTGGCGCTGGCGAGCAACTGCAACCCCGGCTCGTCGTACACCACGTCGATGGCGTTCGCGGTGACGACGGCGGTGCTCCAGATGCGGCTGACCGTGGAGGAGGCCGTGCGCGCCGCGACGGCGGGCGGCGCGCGGGCCCTGCGCCGGACCGACGTGGGCCACCTGGGCGTGGGCGCGCGGGCGGACGTGCACGTGCTGAACGCCCCGTCGACCACCCACCTGGCCTACCGGCCGGGGGTGCCGCTCACGTGGGCGGTGTGGCGGCGAGGGGTTCGGGAGAGGTGACCGCGTGATTCCTGGAAATTCTACATATAACTCTATGGGGTGAATATCCTTTATTAGGATCGCATCTTTTCTGACCTGGTCGGACTAAATTTTTCCCGTGCCGTCGGCGCGTCCGCCAAACTGCGGTGCACACCCCTCTTATTGGTCTATAGCTTGGTGATGTATCACCGTGTGCGACCAATCGGGGGAATGATGGCACTGGACTGGAATCCGGACCTCACGGCGACCTTCCGTCACAGGCTCGTCAAGACGCTCGCCGAACTGGGCGGTGACAACGGCCCGTGCGAGGAAAGGGCAACCTGCCCCGACATGTGGGAGCTCGACAACGGCGACCTCGCCGTCATCGGCCGCGACTGCACCGAGGCCTACGAGGGGCGACTGCCGGAGGGGGTCGGCGTCGGCGACGGGGAGCGGCTGGTCGTCGTGCCGGGAGCCGTCGCGCGCACGTTCAAGGCGGTGCTGTCGTGAGCGCGTACACCGGGGTCCCGCTCACGCTCGACGAGTACGTTGACGGCTTCGACCGCCACCACGGCGTGGAGGGCGTCGGCGAGCTGTGGAAGATCGAGCGCACCCAGGTCTTCCAGGAGGAGGGCAACGCCAGCTGCGCCGCCTTCCTCGCGGGTGACCGCGCCCGCTCGCTCGCCCTGCTCGCCGAGCGCCTGCCCCGGCTGGAGCGGCAGCACCGGGCCGCCGCCGCCCACGGCATGGTCGTCGGGCGGGTCAGGGTCGTCGAGGAGCCGCTCGACCCGTACGTGCTGTGGGAGCTGACCTCGCAGGTCCAGCGCGCCGCCCTCGGCGAGCAGATCAAGGTGGTCGACGCCGCCGACCTCGCCGAGCTGGAGGCGGGCGGTCCGCTGCCCGACCTGGTCGGCTTCGACGACGAGGTCGTCTACTTCATCCACTACACCCCCGACGGCGTCCCCACCGGCGCCACCGCCGCCACCGACCACCAGGTGGCCCACTGGCGGCAGGTGTACCGGTCGCTGCACGACGCCGCCGAGCCGGTCGCCGACTACCACGCCCGCCGCGTCGCGCCGGAACTCCCAGAGGCGCCGTGACCGACGAAGCAGGCGACTTCGCGCGCAACGAGTTCGGCGGCTCCGCCGACGACGTCGTGCAGGCGGGCGCGGTCAACGGGGGCGTGCACTTCCACGGTGCGCGCCCCCGCGCCGCCTGGCCCCCGCCCCGCCAGCTCCCCGCCGACGTGCGCGGCTACGTCAACCGGACCGAGGAGCTGCAGCGCCTCAACGGCTTCCTGAACGACCACCTCGGGTCGGACGTCTCCGGCGTCGGCCTGTGCGTGGTCACCGGCACCGCGGGGGTCGGCAAGACCTCGCTCGCCGTGCACTGGGCGCACCGGGTGTCCGCCGCCTTCCCGGACGGCCAGCTGTACGTCAACCTGCGCGGCTACGACCCCGGCCCGCCGGTCACCCCCGCGCACGCGCTCGACCACTTCCTGCGCTCCCTGCGCGACCCCGGCGAGCCGGTGCCCGCCGACCTGGAGAGCAGGGCCGCCGCCTACCGCTCGATGCTCGCGGGCCGCCGCGTGCTCGTGCTGCTGGACAACGCCTCCGACGTCGCCCAGGTCCGCCCGCTGCTGCCCGGCACCGCGGGCTGCCTGGTCGTGATCACCAGCCGCAGCAGGCTCGCGGGCCTGGTGGCCCGCGACGGCGCGCACCGGCTCGTGCTGGACGTGCTCACCGAACCGCAGGCCCTGGAGCTGCTGCACGGCGTCACCGACACCCACCGCCCGCCCGACGACCCGGCGCAGCTGGTGGAGCTGGCCGGGTTGTGCGCCCACCTGCCGCTCGCCCTGCGCATCGCGGGGGAGCGCGCCGGGCGACGGCCGCACCTGCCGCTGCGGCAGCTCATCGAGGAGCTGCGCGACGAGTCCTCGCTGTGGGACGCGCTCACCTCCGACGCCGACGAGGACGGCGTGCGCACCGTGTTCGCCTGGTCCTACCGGGCGCTCACCCCGGACGCGGGCAAGCTGTTCCGCCGCCTCGGCCTGCACACCGGGGCCGAGTTCGGCGCCTGCGCGGCGGCGGCGCTGGTGGGCGCGGACGTCCGCACCACCCGCAGGCTCCTGGACGACCTCGTCGGCGCGCACCTGGTCGAGCAGATCGGGCCCGACCGGTTCCAGTTCCACGACCTGCTCCGGGCCTACGCCACCGACCAGGCCAGGGTGGACGAGACCCCGGAGAGCGCCAGGGCCGCGCTGCGCGACCTGCTGCTGTGGTACCTGCGCTCCACCGCGCTGGCGTGCGACCTGATCACTCCGCACGCGCCCCGCAGCGCGCTGCTGGGGGAGCACGCCGCCCCGACCGGCCCCGCCGAGCCGCCCGCGTTCGCCGACCTGGCCGAGGCGCTGCGCTGGCTGGAGGTCGAGCACGCCAATCTCGTCGTCGCCGTCCGGCACGCCGACGAGAGCGGGATGCTCGACCTGGCTTGGCTGCTGCACGCCGTGCTCCGCCCGTTCCACGCCAGGAGCAACCGGTTCGAAGACTGGCTGGAGACCGGCGCCATCGCCCTGCGCGCCGTGCGCGGGCTCGGCGACCGGGTCGGGGAGGCCGAGGTGCTGGAGAGCCTGGGCAAGGCCCTGGTGCAGCGGGGGCGGGCCCTCGAGGGGATCGAGCGGCACCGCGAGTCGCTCGCCATCCGGCGCGCCCTGGGCGACCGGTGGGGGCAGATGGTGTCCGCCAACGCCATCGGCCTCGCCCTGCTGCGCGACCACCGGCTGTCGGAGGCGCTGGCCGCGTTCGAGCAGGCCCGCGCCACTGCGGCCGAGCTGGACAACCCGCACTGGATAGGCCTGACCACGGCCAACACCGCCGAGGTCCACTGCCACCTCGGCGACTTCGAGACCGGCCGGGACCTGCTCACCCTGGCCGCCGAGGTGTTCCGCGCGCGCGGCGACCGGATCAACGAGGCGGAGAGCCTGCACGGCCGCAGCCGGGCCCACCGGGAGCTGGGCGACCTGGACGCGGCGCGGCAGGACATCAGCGCGGCGCTGGCGGTGGCGCGGGACGAGGAGCACCCGGTCGCCGAGGCGTTCTGGCTCGTCGAGTCCGGGCGGGTGGAGGTGGCGGCCGGGCGGCCGGAGCGGGCGCTGGTGGAGTACCAGCGGTCGGCGGCCATGCACCGGAAGGTCGGGGACCGGGAGCGGGAGGCGGTCGCGCTCGACGCCACCGGGGAGGCGTACGCGCGGCTCGGGCGGGTCGAGGACGCCGAGCGGTTCCACCGGGGCGCGGTGGTGGTGCTGCGGGAGCTGGGGAACCGGTGGCAGCTCGCGGTGGCGCTGGTGAACCTGGCCGCCGTCGTGGACGACCCGGCCGAGGCGCTGGCGGAGGCCGGGGCGCTCGCGGCCGGGTTCCCCGACCCGGAGGCCCGTGCGCTGCGGGAGCGGGCGGCGCGGCTGGCGCGGTGAACCGGCCAGCGCGGCGGCCTCCCGCCGAGCCCGGCCCCGCTGTGGCGCGCGACGCGGTGCGGTGGCCTCCCGAGCGGGTGCCGGAACCCCTGGGGGCCGGGGGAGCGCTAGCCCGTTCGTGCGACGCGCGCGGGCCGGAGCGTCCCCGGACGTGGGTGATCCGTGTGGGAAAGTGAAGTCCCACCGGTTGACGGGAGGACCGCGGTGAAGGACTTCGAGCCGTCCGAGTGGGCGCTCGCTCAGTTCGGCGACCAGGCGAAGGCCGTGATCACCAGCGTGGTGGTCGGGCTGCACCGGGCGCAGCAGGCCGCCTGGCGGGTGCAGGCGGCGGCCACCGCCGAGGGCATCCGCAACAAGCGCGCGTACGGCAGCATGTGGGACTCCCGGTACAACCTGGTCGTCCAGCAGTTCGACCTCGCCCACCTGCCCGGCTACCGGCCGTTCCACCCGCGCGGCGCCCCCTACAAGCTCGCGCTCGTCAACGACCGGGTGCTCATCCCGTTCCGGCACTCGACGTCGCTGGCCAAGTCGATCCACCGGGCCAAGATCCGCGCCGACGTGCCGCTGCGGGTGTCCAGGGGGCTGGGCGTGGAGGCGTCGCCGACGCTGTTCGACCTGCCCGAGCCGGAGGCCGAGCCGTCGCTGCAGGACGCCGCGATCGCCGCGCACCAGGCGAACCTGACCGTGGTCTACGTCGGGTTCGTCGCCAACGCGGACGCCGACCGGGTGCTGGAGGCCTGGTGGGGCGAGGCGATCGCGCTGGAGGACAACGGGCGGATCATGTGGTCGCCGGAGAAGCTGCCGGTGGACGCGGTCGAGCCGGGGGACTACGAGCAGGACGAGGCGCCCGGCGCGCTCCCCGGCACGGCGGCGGACGGCGCTGACGGCGCCGACGGCGGCAGGCCGCCGGTGCTGCGGCTGGTCAGGGGCGCCGGTCCGGCGGGTGCCTGAGCTGGTCCCGACCCGCCTCACCCAGGCCCGCCACCTCGCGGGCCTGACCAGGCGCGGGCTCGCCGACCTGGTCGGGGTCACGCCCACGGCGGTGGGCCAGTACGAGCAGGGCGCCCACCGCCCGCGCCCCGAGCTGCTCGCCGCGCTGGCCGCCGCGCTCGACGTGCCGCCCCCGTTCCTGACCGCCGACCGCCCGCACCCCCGCCTGGACCCGGCGTCCGCGCACTTCCGCAGCCTCCGCGCCACCCGCTCCTACCAGCGCGCGAAGGCCGTCGCGCACGCCGAGCAGACCTGGGAGCTGGCGTCCGCGCTGGAGCGCCGCGCCGCGCTGCCCGCCGTCGACCTGCCCCGGCTGCCCGGCGACCCGGTCGTCGCGGCCAGGGCGCTGCGCGCGGCGTGGCGGCTGGGCGCCGGCCCGGTCCGGGACCTGGTGCGGCGCATGGAGGAGCGCGGCGTGCTGGTGCAGTGCCCGCCCCGCGACCCGGACCTGGAGACCGTGGACGCGTTCTCCACCGCCGCGCCGCCCCGCCCGGTCGTGGTGCTCACCCCGAACCGCGCCGACGACGTCCACCGCCACCGCTTCAGCGCCGCCCACGAGCTGGGCCACCTGGTGCTGCACGGCGACCGCGCCCCCGGCGGCGCGGCGGGCGAGCGGGCGGCCGACGTGTTCGCCGCCGAGTTCCTCGCGCCCGCCGACGCCATCGGCCCCGAGCTGCCGCGCCGGGCCGACCTGCGGCGGCTCGCCGAGCTGCGCCGCGCGTGGGGCGTGTCGGCGACGTGCCTGCTGCGCCGCTGCCACGAGCTGGGCCTGCTGTCCGACTCGGCGGCGGGCCGGGCCCACCTGCGGCTGCGCGCGTCCACGGGGTTCGAGCCGAGCCCGCTGGCCGGGCACCCCGGTGAGCAGCCTGCCGCGCTGCGCGGGGCGTTCGAGGCGGCCCGCGGCCCAGGCCGCGCCGGTGGGCCCGCGCGGGGCGCCGCCGTCACCGCCCTGGCGGCCGAGCTGTCCTGGCGGCCGGCGCGCGTGCGGGAGCTGCTGGCCCTGCCCTGAAGCCGATCACCGGCCCCGGTGTCGACCAAGATCCACCGGGTGCGATGTTGTGCCGCATGGACTACACCCACCTGGGGCGCTCCGGCCTCTCCGTGTCCCGGATCTGCCTGGGCACCATGAACTTCGGCCCGGTCGCCTCCGAGACCGACAGCCACGCCATCATGGACCGCGCCCTGGAGCACGGGATCAACCTCTTCGACACGGCCGACGTCTACGGCTGGAAGACCGGCGAGGGCGTCACCGAGCAGATCATCGGCCGGTGGTTCGCGCAGGGCGGCGGCAGGCGGGACAGGACCGTCATCGCCACCAAGGCGCACAACAGCATGGGCGACTGGCCGAACGAGACCTACCTGTCCGCGCTGCACATCCGCAAGGCGTGCGACGCCTCCCTGCGGCGGTTGCAGACGGACTACATCGACCTGTACCAGATGCACCACGTCGACCGGTCGACGCCGTGGGAGGAGATCTGGGAGGCGTTCAGCGTCCTGCGGCAGCAGGGGAAGGTCGTCTACTTCGGGTCGTCCAACTTCGCCGGGTGGCACATCGCGCAGGCCCAGGAGGCGGCCCGGTCGCGCGGGTTCCTCGGGCTGGTCAGCGAGCAGTCGGTGTACAACCTGGCGAACCGGTTCGCGGAGCTGGAGGTGCTGCCCTCGGCGCGGCACTACGGCCTGGGCGTGATCCCGTGGTCGCCGCTGGCGGGCGGGGTGCTCGGCGGGGTGCTGCGCAAGCGCCGCGAGGGCACGGCCAACCGGGGCGTCGACGACTACGCGAAGGGCGACCTGGCGAAGCTGGAGCGGTCCCTGGAGGCGTACGAGGCGCTGTGCGAGGAGCTGGGCGAGCACCCGGCGCACGTGGGCCTGGCGTGGCTGCTGCACCAGGAGGGCGTGAC
Source organism: Actinosynnema mirum DSM 43827 (assembly GCF_000023245.1). Lineage (GTDB taxonomy): Bacteria > Actinomycetota > Actinomycetes > Mycobacteriales > Pseudonocardiaceae > Actinosynnema > Actinosynnema mirum. The sequence continues at coordinate 7,341,998 of NC_013093.1, read as the reverse complement.
GGCGCCCCTGGTCGGGCCGCGCACGGTCGAGCAGCTGGACGGGTCGCTGCGGGCGGTGGAGATCGAGCTGGACGCCGAGGTCCTGGCGAAGCTGGACGAGCTGTTCCCCGCACCCGGCCCGAACGGCAGCAAGCCCGCGCCGGAGGCGTACGCCTGGTGAGGGAGCGGGTACCCGGTGGCCGCAACCGACGTCGACGAGGGGAACGCGGAATGCGCCGCACCACCCGCACCACCGCCATGGTCAGCCTGCTCGCGGCCTGCGCCGCCGTCACGGCCTGCGGGTCGTCCACGCCCGGCAGCGCCTCACCCGGCAGCGGGTCGGGCGGCGGGTCGGCGGTGGTCTCCACCGAGTCCGCGCCGTCCAGCCCGGCGCCCATCGGGCAGTCGGGTGACGGGCAGGCCGCCGCGGCGGAGTGCGCCAGCCTCACCCCGTCCACCGGGAAGCCGCAGGGCGACTCGCAGAAGAAGCTCCCGGTGGTCATCACCAACACCGGCGACACCGCCTGCACCCTGTCCGGCTACCCCGGCGCGCAGCTCGTCGGCGCGGACGGCCACACCTGGGACCTCACCCGCTCCAGCGACACCACGCCCGAGGTCACCCTCCAGCCCGGCGAGGCGGCCACCAGCTACCTGTCGTTCCTGCCCGCCTCCGCCGACCCGTGGGACGTCAAGACCCTCCGGGTGACCCCGCCGAACACCACGGCCACCGTCGACCTGCCGTGGACCTCCGGCCCCGTCACGCTCCAGGACGGCGCCACCCGGCCCGGCACCTACATCGGGCCCGTCAACGGCTGACCAACGGCTTGACCAACGGCCGACCCGCGCGAGGCCCTCGCAGGGCCCGTGAACGCCAAGAGGGGCACCCGCCAACGAAGGCGGGTGCCCCTCCCGTCACACAGTCACAGCACCGGGGACCTCAGTCCTCCGGGTCGTCCTCGTCGTCGCGCGCCAGGTACGTGGCCAGCCGCTCGACCGCCGTCTCGAACTCCGGGTTCGCGTCCACGAACCCGCGCAGCTTGTCCGCCAGCCAGGCGAGGGAGACCTCTTCCTCGCCCCGCCTGGACTCCAGCTCCTCGATGCCCCGGTCGGTGAAGTACACGCCGGCCTACTCGAAGGCCTTCGTGATGATCTCGCGCTGCTCGACCTCGTGCACCTTCGACGACCCGGCCGACGGGGCGGCCATGCGGCGGCGGGACACGCGGGTCAGGCGGTAGCGCTCCGGCAGCAGCTCCGGCAGGTGCAGGCCGTAGAACGTCCACGCGCCCTGGTTCGCGGGCTCCTCTTGGACCCAGCGCACGTCGTTCGCGTTCGGGTAGGCCTCCAGCGCCTCGTTCAGCTTCCGCTTCGGCACCGGGTACAGCTGCTCGACGCGCACGATCGCGGTGTCCTTCGCGCCCCGCTTCTCGCGCTCGGCCACCAGCTCGTAGTAGATCTTGCCGCTGCACAGCAGGACCTTCGTGACGGCCGAGTTGTCCTCGATCGCCGCGTCGTCGATGACCGACTTGAAGCGCTCCTCGACGAAGTCCTCCACCGGGCTGACGGCGGCCTTCAGGCGCAGCATCGACTTGGGGGTGAACACCACCAGCGGCCGGTTCACGCCGTCGAGGGCGTGCCTGCGCAGCAGGTGGAAGTAGTTCGCGGGCGTCGACGGCACCGCGATGGTCATCGAGCCCTCGGCGCACAGCTGGAGGAACCGCTCGATGCGCCCCGACGTGTGGTCGGGACCCTGGCCCTCGTGGCCGTGCGGCAGCAGCAGCACGACGTCCGAGACCTGGCCCCACTTCGCCTCACCGGACGAGATGAACTCGTCGATGATCGGCTGCGCGCCGTTGACGAAGTCGCCGAACTGCGCCTCCCACAGCACCAGCGCGTCCGGGTTCGCCACCGAGTAGCCGTACTCGAAGCCGAGCGCCGCGAACTCCGACAGCACCGAGTCGTAGACCATGAACTTGCCCTGGTCGTCGGCCAGGTTCTGGATCGGCGTGTACTCCTGACCGGTCTTGCGGTCGATCAGGGTCGCGTGCCGCTGGGTGAACGTGCCGCGCCGCGAGTCCTGCCCGGCGAGGCGGACCGTGCGGCCCTCGTGCACCAGCGAGCCGAACGCCAGCAGCTCCGCGTACGCCCAGTCGATGCCGCCCTCGCGGGCCATCTTGGCGCGCCGCTCCAGCACCGGCTTGACGCGCGGGTGCGGGGTGAAGCCCTCGGGCAGCTCCACGTGCGCGTCCGCGATGCGCTCCAGCACCTCGCGCGGCACCCCGGTCGGAAGCTTCGCCGGGACCTGCTGCTCCTCCTCCACCGAGGGGGACGCCTTGATCGGGTGCTTCTCCAGCTCGCGCACCTCGTTGAAGACGTGCTCCAGCTGCGAGGAGAAGTCCTGGAGGGCCTTCTCTGCCTCCTCCACGGAGATGTCGCCGCGACCGATCAGCGCCTCGGTGTAGGTCTTGCGCACCGAGCGCTTGGTGTCGATCACGTCGTACATCGCCGGCTGCGTCATCGACGGGTCGTCGCCCTCGTTGTGCCCGCGACGGCGGTAGCACACCATGTCGATGACGACGTCCTTGTTGAACGCCTGGCGGTAGTCGACCGCCAGCTTCGCCACCCAGTAGCAGGCCTCGGGGTCGTCGCCGTTCACGTGGAACACCGGCGCGCCGATCATCTTCGCGACGTCCGTCGAGTACTTCGACGAGCGCGAGTTCTCCGGCGCGGTGGTGAAGCCGACCTGGTTGTTGACGATCACGTGGACCGTGCCGCCGGTGCGGTAGCCGCGCACGAGCGCCAGGTTCAGCGTCTCGGCGACCACGCCCTGGCCGGCGAACGCCGCGTCGCCGTGCATGGCGACGGGCAGCACCGGGAAGCTCTCGCCGCCCATGTCCAGGATGTCCTGCTTGGCGCGGACGATGCCCTCCAGCACCGGGTCCACGGCCTCCAGGTGCGACGGGTTCGCGGTCAGCGACACCTTCGTCTCGCCGTCGCCGAACATCCGGAAGTACTTGCCCTCGGCGCCCAGGTGGTACTTGACGTCGCCGGAGCCGTGCGCCTGGCCGGGGTCGAGGTTGCCCTCGAACTCGCGGAAGATCTGCGAGATCGGCTTGCCCACGATGTTGGCCAGGACGTTCAGGCGACCGCGGTGCGGCATCCCGATGACGACCTCGTCCAGCTCGTGCTCGGCGGCCTTGTCCAGCACCGCGTCGAGCAGCGGGATGACGGTCTCGCCGCCCTCCAGCGAGAAGCGCTTCTGGCCGACGTACTTGGTCTGCAGGAAGGTCTCGAACGCCTCGGCGGCGTTGAGCTTCGACAGGATGTACTTCTGCACGGTGGCCGGGGGCTTCTCGTGCGGGACCTCGACGCGCTCCTGGATCCAGAGGCGCTCCTCCGGGTCGAGGATGTGCATGTACTCCACGCCGACGGTGCGGCAGTAGGAGTTGCGCAGCACGCCCAGGATGTCGCGCAGGCGCATCCGCTCCTTGCCCGCGAACCCGCCGACCGGGAACTCCCGGTCCAGGTCCCACAGGGTCAGGCCGTGCGACAGGACGTCGAGGTCCTGGTGCTTGCGCTGGCGGTAGTTCAGCGGGTCCGTGTCGGCCATCAGGTGGCCGCGCGTGCGGTACGCGTCGATCAGCTCGATGACGCGGGCGGTCTTGTCGACCGCGCCCTCGGGGATGTCGGCCACCCAGCGGATCGGCTCGTACGGCAGGCGCAGCGACGTGAAGACGTCGTCGTAGAAGCCGTCCTCGCCCAGCAGGAGCTGGTGGACGCGCTTGAGGAACTCGCCCGACTCCGCGCCCTGGATGATGCGGTGGTCGTACGTGGAGGTCAGCGTGATGATCTTGCTGACGCCCATGTCGGTCAGGGCCTGCTCGCTGGTGCCCTGGAAGTGCGCGGGGTACTCCATCGCGCCGACGCCGACGATCGTGCCCTGGCCTGCGGTCAGGCGCGGAACCGAGTGGTTCGTGCCGATGGTGCCGGGGTTGGTCAGCGAGATCGTGGTGCCGGAGAAGTCCTCGGCGGTCAGGGAGCCGCCGCGGGCCTTGCGGATCAGGTCCTCGTAGGCCTGCCAGAACTGCGTGAACGTCATGTTCTCGCAGCCCTTGACCGAGGCGACGACCAGCGTGCGGCTGCCGTCCTTGCCGGGCAGGTCGATCGCCAGGCCGAAGTTCACGTGCTCGGGCGTGACCACGTGCGGCTTGTTGTTGATCTCGGCGTAGTGCCGGTTCATGTTCGGGAACGCCTGGAGCGCCCGGACCACCGCGTAGCCGATCAGGTGCGTGAAGGAGACCTTCCCGCCCCGCGTGCGCTTGAGGTGGTTGTTGATCACGATCCGGTTGTCGGCCAGCAGCTTCGCCGGGACGGCGCGCACGCTGGTCGCCGTCGGAACCGTCAGCGACAGCTCCATGTTCTTGGCGATCGCCGCCGCGGCTCCGCGCAGCTGCTTCTGCTCGGGCCCCTTCGCCTGCTGCACCGGCGCGGCCTTGGCGGCCTGCGCGGGAGCGGGCTTGGCGGCCGGGGCGGCAGCGGGCTTGGCGGGCGCCGCGGCCTTCGGCTTGGGGGCGCTCGACGGAGCGGGTGCGGCGGGCGTCTTGGCGGCGGGCGCGGTGCTCGCGGCCTGCTTGGCCGCCGCGGGCGCGCCCGACGACGCGGCCTTCCCGGTGTCAGCCTGGGTGGCCGCCGTGGGGGCGGCGGTCGTGGTGGACCCGTTGCGCTGCGTCGACTTGTAGTCGGCGAAGAAGTCGTGCCACGCGGGGTCTACCGACGACGGATCGGCGAGGAACTGCTCGTACATCTCCTCGACCAACCACTCGTTGGGGCCGAACTGTGAAGCAGGACTGCTGGACACGGCTGGCGCTCGCCTCTATCCATCTCGCTCTTGGTGTTGACTCACTCATGGGTCAGGCTAGTCCCCCGTCTGGTGCAGTTCCCACACAGGAGGGGACGTGCAAGGAGTGCTCGGTCACAGGATCGATCAGGATCGTCTCCACGTTGCGGCACTTGAGCAACCCTTGACGTGACACGTCGTGCTTTTTCCGGGGCTCGGACTCCCCGTGGTGCTCTGAGCTGCGACGTTGCGCTGAGCGCACCGTGCGGTCGGGGTCGGGTCGGGGCAGGTCGGGGGCGTTCGCCCGACTCCCAGTAGAGCGCAGGCGGCGCGTCGCGTGGGGCGGGAAACCGACCAACCTCAACCGGCCGGGTGGACTAGTTGATCCGTGTGGGTGCCCGTTTTGGGGCGGGGTGAAGCGTTCGGGAGCCGATGGGTTCGGGTGGGTGGTCGGGTTGCTGCTTTCAGGGGGATGGGACTTGGTCCTGGTGACGGAACGTGTTGGGACACTTGGCGAAGTGCCCCGCTGATCGGCCGCTCCCGGCGCGGCGCGGCGGTGCCGCGCGGGGGAGGGGGTGGGCGTCCGGGGACTGCGGGGGTAGGGGGTCGGGAGGCCCCGGTGATCGTGCGGACGGCGGCGCGCGGCTGCTGCGGGGGAGGGGTGAGGGCTGCTCGAAGCGCACGTCACAGCGCTGCGCCCGGCCGAAGCGCACGTCACAGCGACACGCCCGGATGTGCGGGGGTGCGGGGCGGGCGTGTGCGCGGCGTGAGGTGGAATCGGGGGGAGGGTGTTTGTTGACTGTCTACAAAACGCGCGTTCGGGGAAGCCGGCCGTGCGCACGCCGAGAGCGACCCGGCACGCCCCGTCGTTGGGGTGGGTGACGTGGCGTCACGAGCGGGCGGGAGGGGGCGTTCGTGAACGGCGGGTGGGGGCGGGTGCGGGAACAGCGTTTCGCACCGGCGGGCTGAGGCTGTGGGCCGCAGGACGCGGGTGGTTTGAGGCGGGCGGGCGGTCTGCGATAGGCGGCCTGCGACGGGCGGCCTGCGACGGGCGGCCTGCGACGGGCTGCCTGAGGCGAGCAGCCTGCGTCGGGCTGCCTGCGTCGGACTGCCTGCGGAGGCGGGCGGCGGCTTGAGCGGAACGCGGCCTGAAACAGCGGGCGATTCCGCGCCGGGCGGCTTGAGCCGGCGCGCGGGCTGCGCGCAGCGGGCAGTCGGCGGCCTGGGGCGGCGGGCGGTTGGCAGCCTGGGCGCCCGCTCTGCGGCCTGTGCCGAGCAAGCGTTTGCGCCCGCGTCGTCCCTGCGCTGGCCGCTGCCACCGCTGCGTCGGCTGTGCCTGCGCGTCTGCGCTCGCGTCAGGGCTGTGTTAGCCCTGCGCCCTGCGCTCGCACCAGGGTTGCCCGCGCCCCGCGCCCCGCGCCCTGCGCTCGTTGTTCGGTTGTCGGTCAAGCCCCAGGGGCGTCACCCGCCTTGGCGGTCGCGGTCACGCCGTGCGTGCCCGCCGTGGCCGAGGCCTCCACGATCGTGCCCCCGTCTGCGGCACTCTCGTCCGCCGCCCCCGCGCCTTCCACACCCCCGTGCTCCGGCGCCCCGTGCGCCCACAGGCGCGCGTACTGCCCGCCCAGCGCCAGCAGCTCCTCGTGCGTCCCCTCCTCGGCCACCCGGCCGCCCGACAGGACCACGATGCGGTCCGCCCGCGCGGCCGTCGCCAGGCGGTGGGCCACCACGAACGTGGTCCTGCTGCCCGACAGGTGGTCGCTCGCCGCCAGCACCGCCGACTCGGTCGCCGGGTCCAGCGCGGCCGTCGCCTCGTCCAGCAGCAGCACGTCCGGGCGCACCAGCTCCGCCCGCGCGAGCGCCACCAGCTGCCGCTGCCCGGCCGACAGCCCCTGCCCGCGCTCGCCCACCTGCTGCCTGAACCCGTTCGGCAGGGCCGCGACCACCGGCAGCGCGCCCACCGCCCGCACCGCCTCCTCGACCTCGGCGGGCGTCGCGCCCGGCCTGCCGTACGCGACGTTCTCCGCCACGTCCCCGCCGAACAGGTGCGCCTCCTGCGGCACCACGCCCAGCCGCCGCCGGAACGCGCCGAGGTCGTACTCGCGCACGTCCCTGCCGTCCACCAGCACCCGCCCGCCGGTCACGTCGTAGAACCGCGCCACCAGCTTCACCAGCGTCGACTTGCCCGCCCCGGTCTCCCCGACCAGCGCCACCGTCTCGCCCGCCCGCACCCGCAGCGACACCCCGTCCAGCGCGGGCTCCTCCGCCCCCGAGTACCGGAACACCACGTCCCGCAGCTCCACCTCGCCGCGCAACCGCTCCACCGGAGCCGGGTCGGCGGCGGGCGGCACGGTCGTCGGGGTGCGCAGCAGGTCGCCGATCCGGGCCAGGCCCACCCGCGCCTGCTGGTAGCCGTCGAACACCCCGGACAGCTGGAACAGCGGCGAGAAGAACAGCCCCAGGTACAGCACGAACGCCAGCAGCACGCCCGGCGACAGGCTCCCCTCCGCCACCCGGTACGCGCCCACCACCAGCACCGCCGCCTGCGCCACCCCGGACAGCAGCGCCAGGAACGGGAAGTACGTCGCGATGTACCGCTGCGCCCTGATCCTGGCCCGCCGGTACGCGTCGCTGCGCGCGGCGAACGCCTCCGCCGACCGCTCCTCCCGCGTGTAGGCCTGCGCGACCCGCAGACCCGACACGTTCTCCTGCAGGTCCGCGTTCACCGCGCTGACCCGCTCCCGCGCCTCCGCGTACGCCCGCGACGACACCCGCTGGAACAGCACCGTCGCCACCGCCAGCACCGGCAGCACGGACAGCGCCACCAGCGCCAACCCCGGATCGGTCACCACCAGCGCCACCGCGATGCCCGCCACGGTCAGCACGCTGATCACGAACGTGGTCAGCCCGGTCTGCAGGAAGCTCGACAGCGCGTCCACGTCCGTGGTCATCCGGGTCATGATCCGCCCGGCCATCTCGCGCTCGTAGTAGTCCAGCCCGAGCCGCTGCAGGTGCGCGTAGCTGCGCACCCGCAGCAGGTACAGCAGCCGCTCGCCGACCCGCGCGGTCAGCACCGTGCCGATCCGGGTGGAGCACCAGCCGACCGCGACCAGCAGCAGCCCGACCAGCGACACCACCCACAGCGCACCCTGCTCGCCGCCGCCGACGCCCCGGTCGACGCCGATCCGCACCAGGTTCGGCAGCGCGATCGCGAGCGCGGTGTCCACGAGCAGCAGCGCGCCCACGGCCACCATCGACCAGCGCACCGGGCGCAGCAGCCTGAGCAGCCGGAACCCCGGATCGGGCGCGCTCGGGTCCTCGCCGGGCAGCCGGGGCTCCTCGGTGGCGGGCGGCAACGTCCGCACCCGCTCGACCAGCTCCGGGGTCGGCGGCGCGCCACCGGCCAGCGCCGAGGTCCCCGGCCCGCGCCTGCCGCCGGACGGCGCGGCGACGGACCGGTTCTCCGCGCGCAGCACCAGCTCGTCGTCGACGACCTCGGGCCACAGCGCGGGCGTCACGCCTGCGGGGGCGGACGACGGGGCAGATCCCGCGCCGGACGACGGCGCCACCCCCGCGCCGGACGACGAGGCGGACGACGAGGCGGACTCGGCGCCGGAGGTCGGGGCGGACTCGGCACCCGAGGTCGGGGCGTCCGCGCCGGACCGCTCGGCGGTCCGCTCGGCGGTCTGCTCGGCCGAGACCCTGGGCGACTGGTTCGCGGCGCCCTCGCGTCGCGAGTCCGCGCGCTGCTCGACCAGGTCCGCACCCGGCCAGGGCGCGCTCACCCCGCCGTTCCGCGCCGCCGCGCCCGAGGCCCGGTCGACCGAACCCGCGCCGTTCCCGCTCTCCGGGCCCACCGCTGAACCGGCTGCCCCGAGAGCGCCGCTCCCGGCCGCCGCCCCGGCCACCCGCTCGATCGCCTCACCCGGCCCCGCCAGCAGCTCCCGGTACAGCTCGCAGCGCCCCCACAGCTCCGCGTGCGCCCCCACGTCCACCACGCGCCCCGCGTCCAGCACCGCGATCCGGTCCGCCAGCGCCAGCGACGACCGCCGGTGCGCCACCAGCAGCGTCGTCCGCGTCGCCGTCACCGACGCCAGCGTCCGGTGGATCGCCGCCTCGGTCGCCGTGTCCACCGCCGACGTCGCGTCGTCCAGCACCAGCACCCTCGGGTCCGACAGCAGCGCCCGCGCCAGCGCCACCCGCTGCCGCTGCCCGCCCGACAGGGTCAGCCCGCGCTCCCCGACCACCGCCCCGTACCCGCCGGGCAGCGCCGAGATGAACCCGTGCGCCTCCGCCGCCCGCGCCGCCGCCTCGACCTCCGCGTCGGTGGCGTCCGGCCGCCCGTACGCGATGTTCGCCCGCACCGTGTCCGAGAACAGGAACGCCTCCTCGAACACCACCCCCACGGTCCGCCGCAGCGACCCCAGCCGCAGCCCGCGCACGTCGACCCCGCCGACCGACACCGAGCCCTCGTGCACGTCGTAGAACCGGGGCAGCAGCAGCGACACCGTCGACTTGCCCGACCCGGCCGTGCCGACCAGCGCCAGCGTCTCGCCCGGCGCGACCTCCAGCGACACCCCGGACAGCACCGGCTCGCTGCGCGCGTACCCGAACACCACCCCGTCCAGCCGCACCCCGACCGGCCCGTCGGGCACGTCCACCGCGTCCGGCGCGTCCACCACGGCGGA